>NZ_JBKEZO010000003.1:0-522958 GCF_053345135.1 Sphingomonas sp. M6A6_1c
GCCCATCGGGAAGGTGATCGGCAGGCGGCCCGAGGGATTGATCTTGCCGGTCAGCACGTCGGCAATGGCCTGCGCGCCTTCCTGTCCCGGATACCAGGCGGCGAGAATCGCCTTCACCTGGTCGCGCCACGGCATCGCGATGGGATTTCCGGTCTCGAGCACGACGATCGTATTGGGATTGGCCTTGGCGACCGCCGCGACGATCGCATCCTGCCCACGGGGGAGCGCCAGATCGGGCGAATCGAATCCCTCGACCTCATATTTGTTGACGAAGACGATCGCGACATCGGCGCGCGCCGCGACGGCGGCCGCCGCGTGCTGAGAGAGACCGGGATCGAATTCCACCTTCGCCTGCGGTGCGGCGGCGGCGAGCGCGTCGGTCGGGGCGCCGGCGAACCAGCGTGCGATACGCCAGCTACCCATCTGGCCGCTGCCGCCGATCGGATCGCTCGCCGCCCAGCCCTTGGGCGGCAGGCCCTGCGATGAACCGCCGCCGGATAGAACGCCGATCTGCGCCTTCTCGCCGATCACCGCGATCGTTCGTGCGGTCGCCGCGATCGGCAGCACGCCGTCGTTCTTGAGCAATACGATGCCCCGCCGCGCGACCTCGAGCGCGGTGGCGGCGTGCGCGGCCATGTCGACCGGCGCCTGCTGCGACCAGTCGGTGACACCGACCGCCTTCATCGAGCGCAGGATGCGCCGCACCATGTCTGAAAGGCGCGTCCGGTCGAAACTGCCGTCGGCGAGCTTCGCCTTCAGCGGCGCGCCGAACCAGATTTGCTTGTCGAGCTGGTCGCCGGATTGCTGGTCGAGGCCCTTGATCGCGAAATCGGCCGCGGAAACCGCGCCCCAATCGCTCATCACCCAGCCCTTGTAGCGCCAGTCCTGTTTGAGCACGCGATTGAGCAGGAAGTCGTTGCCGCATGCCTTGGCGCCGTTGACGAGGTTGTAGGCGCACATGATCGATCCGGGCTTGCCGGTCTCGATCGCGATCTGGAACGCGAGCAGGTCGGATTCGCGCAATGGCGCCTCATCAATCGTCGCGTTCCAGGTGTGGCGGTTCGTCTCGTTCGAATTGAGGGCGAAATGCTTGGCGGTGGCGATCACCCCGGCCTCTTGCGTGCCGCGGATCGCCGCGCCGCCCATCAGACCGGAGAGCAGCGGGTCTTCGGAGATATATTCGAAATTGCGGCCGTTGCGCGGATCGCGGGTCAAATTGATTCCGCCGCCCAGCAAGACGTTGAATCCGCGCGCACGTGCTTCCTGGGCGACGAGGGTGCCGCCGCGGCGCGCCATTTCCGGGTCGAAGGTCGCGCCCAGCGCCAATCCGGCGGGAAGCGCGGTGGCGGTATCGTCCTTGCGGATCCCGAACGGATTGGTGACGCCGAGGCTCGCGTCGGTTTCGCGCAATGACGGCACGCCGAGCCGCGCAACGCCGGGAACATAGCCCGCGCCGGGTACGACATCGTCGGGCCAGACGAGATTGGGATCGCCGAAGCCGGGGATACGCAACGCCATGAAACCGTGGATCAGCGAGAACCGCTCGTCGTCGGTCATCCGCGCTTCGGTCTCCGCCGCCCAGCGATCCGCCGCCGCTTCGGCGGGCGCGACGGCGCGCGCCGCCGATCTGGCGGACAGGGGGGCGTCGCAGCTTCCGACGACGGCAGCGCATAGCAGCAACAGCGTTCGCATCTTCGTCTTCATCGGGGCACCTGTCTGCGAAACGTGGATCATAAGGGCCGGTCCCGCGACGCCGCCGCGGGACACGGGCGGCATCAGAAGCGCGCGCGCGCGCGAATGCCGGCGTAGCGGCGGGCGTTGCGCGAGAAGGTCTGCGCGACCAGCCCGGCGGTGCCACCCGATGCGATGCCGAGCGCGCTGGCATAATGTTTGTCGAACACGTTGTTGACGAACAGCGCGACGCGCACGCCGCCGCGATCCTTCTGGTCGATGCCGATGCTGCCGTTGACGATCGCATAGGCGCCCTGCACGAGCGCGGGGTTGCTGAAGTCGAACTTCACCGCGCTCTGATAGCTGACGTCGGCCTGGACGAAGCCGTCGAACGGCAATTGCGGCATCGGTACGTCGTAATTGCCGCCGACGTTGAACTTCCAGCGCGGCGCATTGGCCAGGCGCTGTCCCGCCAGATTCTGGAATCCCGTCGCCGATCCTGCCACCGGCAGGCAGCCCTGCGCCGCGGTCTGGCCAGTATAGCATTGCGCGTTGGGATATTCGCGGATCTTGGCATCGGTGAAGCTCGCGCCGCCGTCGATCGTCAGCATCTCGGTCGGTCGTGCCTGCCACTCCGCCTCGATGCCGCGGGTGCGCACCTTGCCGACGTTGTTGAGCTGCAACTGGATCGTCTGATCCGGCAATTGCACGCCGGACTGTGCCTGGAAATCCTTGAAGTCGGTCCAGAAGGCGGCGACGTTGAGCTGGAAGCGATTGTCGAGGAACCGGCTCTTGAGACCAAGCTCATAGGCGTTCGACGTTTCGGGCCGCACCGGCACCGCCGCACGCGCGGCGGTGAAGCCCGTCGAGATATCGTATCCCTGCCCCTTATAGCCGGTGGAATAGGACGCATAGGCCATGATCCGCTCGGCAAGATCCTGACGCAGCGCGATCTTGCCGGTCACGACGCTGTCCTTCGCCTTGCCGAGGCATTGGGCGAGGCAGGTGGCATTGTTCGCCGGCACCGTCGCGGGCGTCACCAGATTGATGAAACGGGCCGAAACATCCTCGTGATTGGCGCGCAGCCCGACATCCAAATGCGTCGCGCGGGCGAGGTCGTAGGAGGCTTGGCCGAACACCGCATAGGTCGTCGTGCCACTGGTCGAATTCCACCGGGCGACGACGGGACCCGAAGGGCCGCGGTCGAAGTTGCGATCGGTCTTGCCGTCGGAATAATAGAAACCGAAGACATAGCTTAGCGGATCGGAGCCCTTGGAGGCGATACGCAGCTCCTGCGCGAACTGGCGGGCATGGAAGCCGCTCTGCGCGACGATGCCGTTGGCGAGGCCCAGCACCGGACTGGCGATATAGTCGAAATCCTCCATGAAGCGGAAGCGCCAGTCCTGATAGCTGGTGATCGAGACCAGGTTCGCCGCGCCGAGATCGACGGTGACGCGGCCGCTGCCGTTGGTCTGCAGGCTCTTGTTGAACAGCGGGCCGTTGAAGGCGGTGCTGAAATTGTCCTCGCCGGGGGTGATCCCGGTCAGCGTCGCGGTGAGCGGCGTGCCGTAGACCGCGGCGCCGGCGGGCACGGTGCGGAACGTCCGCGCCGTGCCACGGCTTTCGGACATCGAATGACCCGCGATCAGGTCGATGGTGAGGCCGGGCAGGGGATCGATCGCCAGGCGGCCACGCAGGCCGTAGCTGCGATCGTTGTTGAGCCGGCGGCCGTCGTAGACGTTCTTGATGAAGCCGTCGCGATCACCGTAGAAGCCGTTGAGGCGGAAGCCGACATGCTCGGCGATCGGCCCGGATATCACCGCATCGACGCGATATTCGTCATCCGTCGTCGCGGTGCCGCTGACCGCGCCGGTCAGCGTGGCGCTCGGGCCCTGCGACACGATGTTGAGCGCGCCGGCCGACGCGTTCTTGCCGAACAGCGTACCCTGCGGACCACGCAACACCTCGATCCGCGCTATGTCGCTGAGGCCCGAGAAGGCCTGCGCTTGCTGCAGCAGGGCGACGTCGTCGACGATGACGGCGACCGATGGCTCGATCGCGGTCGAAAAGGCGACCGTACCGATGCCGCGCAGGTTGATCGAATTGTTGGTCGGCACCGCGCCCGTAGTGACGGTGAGGCTGGGGGCTAGCCGCGTCAGGTCGCTGACCGTCGCGACGTTGCGATTGACCAGAGTATCGGCGGTGATCGCGGTGACCGCGACCGGCACATCCTGCAGATTCTGTTCGCGCTTCTGCGCCGTGACGACGATGTCCTCCAGGGCGCCGGTGTCGGTGGCCGATGTGTTCGAACCCTGCTGGTCGCCGGGCGGCGAGAGCGGGCTGGCCGCGCCGTTACCGGATGGGGTGTTGGCGGGGGCGATGCCGCCCTCCTGGGCCAACGCCGGGTGCGCCAATGCCAGCGTCGCGACGCCACTCAGCCAAACGATACCTTTGCGCATGCTGTCCTCATCCCTGATGTAACGCCGCATGGTTGCGGTCTGGTAAGGCCACATTAGGTGACTGGTCTGTAGAGTCAATATCACCTTATCCGACCACGGGTTGCCCGACGGTGTTCATGGTCACCATGGGCTCGGCAAGAGGTGGTTTAAGGCCGCAGCGGGCAGGCGGAACGCGTATCGCCTGATAAGTGGACGAGCCACTGGTAAGGCCGATATTTTGATGTTATCGCCGATCGGACAGGAGAGACAATCATGATGACTGACCGTTTCATGCGGCTGCTCGTCGCTGGCACGCTGGTATCTGGCGTGCCGATCGCCGCGGCACGGGCGCAGGTATCGACGCCTACCGCGCAGGGCGACGCCCGCGCCAGCCAGCCGCTGACGACCGGCTGGCGTTTCCACCAGGGCGACGCGCCCGCGGACGTCACCGCCGAGAGCTTCGACGATGCGGGCTGGCAGGCGGTCACCGTGCCGCACAGCTGGAACCGCGTCGGCTTCTACCGCCCCGATCCGCAGAACCACATCCACCGTGCCGAAACGGTCGACAAGACGCAGGGGCTCGGCTGGTATCGCCAGCGCTTCGCCGTTCCGGCGGCGATGCGGGGCAAGCGTATCTGGCTGGAGTTCGACGCGGCGAGCCGGACCGCCAGCGTCTGGCTCAACGGCAGGAAGCTCGGCGATCATGCCGGCGGCTTTTCGCGGTTCCGGCTCGATGCCACCGATGTGTTGCGCAAGAGCGGCGACAACGTCCTGGTGGTGCGCACCGACAATAGCGTTCCCGCCGGCAAGGATGCGGCAACCGCCGACATCCTGCCGCTGACCGGCGATTTCTTCGTCCACGGCGGGTTATACCGTCCGGTGCGGCTGATCGCGGTCGATCCCATCCATGTCGATCTCTCCGATTTCGGCGGTTCGGGCGTCTTCGCGACCACCGCCAGCGCCAGCGCGACCGCCGCCCGGATCGATGTCCGGACGCGCGTCGCCAACGCCGACCGTCGCGCCGGTGCCGCCCGGATCACCGCCAGCCTGATCGATGCCGAGGGACGCGTCGCGGCATCGGCCCGGTCGTCGCTGAAGCTCGCCGGCGGCGCCACGCAGGAGGGCGCGCTGGTCCTCGACGTCGCCGATCCTCACCGCTGGCAGGGGACCGACGACCCCTATCTATATACGCTGTCGGTCGATGTCACCGATCCGCGCGGTCGCCTGCTCGATCGCGTCCGCCAGCCGTTCGGCATCCGCACGATCCGCATCGACCCCGATCAGGGTCTGTTCCTCAACGACAGGCACGTGTCGCTGCACGGCGTCGGCTATCATCAGGACCGCGAGGGGAAGGGCTGGGCGATCGACGCCGCCGATGTCGCCGCCGATGTCGCGATCATGCGCGAGATGGGCGTCAACGCGATCCGCCTGACGCATTATCAGCATGGCCAGACGATCCACGATCTCGCCGATCGTTACGGCCTGCTGGTGTGGGACGAGATCCCGCTGGTGTCCGCCTGGACGCGGCGCGGCGAGCTGGAGCCGCGCGCGGCGCTGGTCGACAATGCTCGCCAGCAGATGCGCGAACTGATCCGCCAGAACGGCAACCATCCCTCGGTCGTCACCTGGGGCATCGCCAACGAGGTCGATTTCGGCAATTCCTTCCCGGCCTTCCTGACCGGCTTCGCCGACGGCCGGACGCCCGATCCGATGCCGCTGCTCAAGACGTTGCAGGACGTCGCACATGCCGAGGATCCCAGCCGCCGCACCGCGCTCGCGACCTGTTGCGAAGGGCGGCTGTTCGACGACAAGGTGACCATTCCGACCACCGCCAATGCTGCCGATCTGGGCGGCGCGAACCGCTATTTCGGCTGGTATTTCGGCATTCCAGGCGATCTGGGCCCGCATCTCGACCTGCTCCACGCCAAACGCCCGCAACAACCCTTGTCGGTAACCGAATATGGCGCGGGCGGTGCGACCACCATTCATACCGACGACGTCCACGGCGGCCCGATCGACTCGCGCGGGCGCGTCCAGCCCGAGGAATATGAGAGCTATATCCATGAGGAGGCGTGGAAGACGCTGAAGGCGCGACCTTATCTCTGGGCGACGTTCCTGTGGAATTCGTTCGACTTTGCAACGACGATCCGGGCCGAAGGCGATGCGCAGGACATCAATACCAAGGGGCTGGTCACCTACGACCGGGCGATCCGCAAGGACGCGTATTACTTCTACAAGGCCAATTGGAGCCAGACGCCGACGGTCCATATCAACGGGCGGCGGTATGTGGACCGCGCCTATCCGGTCACCGACGTGCGCGTCTACAGCAACGCGGTCTCGACCGACCTGCTGCTCAATGGGCGCTCGTTGGGAACGCGCAGCGGCTGCCCGGATCGCATCTGCGTCTGGCAGAACGTCGCGCTCGCGGCGGGAAGCAACGCGCTCGTCGCGCGCGGCGGAACCACTGAGGACCGCGTCGACTGGACGCTCTCCGCTGACGCTGCTGCCAACGTCCGCATCGACGCCGGCGCGATCGTCGCTGCGCCCGCGACGCGGCGGTTCGGGTCCGACGCCTTCTTCACCGGCGGGACGGCGGGAACGCTGACCAAGCCCGCCGATTACGGCAAGCCTGCGGTCGCGGCGGTGATCGCGGGCACGGCGGATGCCGCGGTGGCGGCGACCTATCGCGAAGGCCGCTTCGCTTATGCGATCCCGCTGGCCGATGGTCGCTACACGGTGACCCTGACCTTCGTCGAACCGGCGCTGGCGGCGGGCGCACGCGTGTTCGACGTCACCGCCGACGGCAAGCCGATCGTCAAGGCGCTCGACATCGCGCGCCAAGCCGGCGGCACGGCGAAGGCGCTGACCCGCAGCGCTGTGGTCACGGTGCGCGGCGGCAAGCTCGATCTCGCCTTCGTCCCCGCCAAGGGCGACGCGATCGTCTCCGGCATCGAGATCGTGCGATGAGCCAGGCTCGGCGTAGCTGGCGCGACATTCCCTTACGCTGGCGGCTGATCGGGCTGGTGACGTTGGGGACGATCCTCAACTACCTCGCCCGCTCGACGCTGTCGGTCGCGGCGCCGCAGCTCAAGACCGAATTCGGCATGACGACCGAGGATTACAGTTGGGTCGTGCTGGCATTCCAGGCGAGCTATACCGTGATGCAGACCGTCGCGGGCGGGGTGCTCGACGCGCTGGGCACGCGGCTCGGCTTCTTCCTGTTCGCGATCGGTTGGGCGCTCGCCAACATGGCGCATGCGCTGGCGACGGGATGGCCGAGCCTCGCGCTGTTTCGCGCGCTGCTCGGCGCCAGCGAAGCGGCGGCGATCCCGGCAGGCGCCAAGACGGTGTCCGAATGGTTTCCGCCGCGCGAACGCTCGCTGGCGACCAGCGTGTTCCAGATGGGCACCAGCGTCGGCAATATGATCGCGCCGCCGCTCGTCGCTTTCTGCATCCTCGCCTGGAACTGGCAGGCGGCGTTCGTCGTCACCGGGGGGCTCAGCCTCGTCTGGGCCTTGCTCTGGTATTGGGCCTATCGCAGCCCCGCGGATCATCCGGCACTGAGCGTCGCCGAGCGCGATGCGATTTCCGCGGCGCGTGACGAGGACGTCGGTGGCAAGCCGGCGACGCGCCGGGATCTGCTCAAAAGCCGCGCGTTCTGGGGTATCGCGGTCCCGCGGTTCCTCGCCGAACCGGCGTGGCAGACGTTCAACTTCTTCATCCCGCTGTATCTCGTCTCGGTCTGGCAGCTCGATCTGAAGAGCATCGCGCTGTGGGCATGGATGCCGTTCCTCGCAGCCGATTTCGGCAGTCTCGCCGCGGGCGTGCTGCCGAACTGGCTGATGCGGCGCGACGTGTCGCTGGTCGCGTCGCGCAAGATCACTATGACGGTCGGCGCGATCTGCATGATCGGGCCGGCGTGCATCGGTCTCGCCGCCTCGCCGGGGGTCGCGATCCTGCTGTTCTGCATCGGCGGATTTGCGCATCAGATGTTGAGCGGGGCGCTGATCACCTTGTGCGCGGACATGTTCGACAGCCGCACCGTCGGGACGGCGAGCGGCATGGCGGGCACCTCTGCCTGGGTCGGCGGCATGCTGTTCACCTTGCTGATCGGGCAGAGCGCGGATGCCTGGGGCTATGATCCGTTGTTCGCGGCACTGGCCGGCCTCGACCTGCTCGCCGCCGCCGTTCTGTGGAGCCTGCTGCGCGCCAAACCGCGCGCGGCCACGACGATTGTGGAAGACTGATATCGTGTTGATGACACAGACGATGCGCTGGTTCGGGCCGGCCGACCCGGTACGGTTGCGCGATATCCGCCAAGCGGGCGCAGGCGGTGTGGTGACCGCGCTGCACGAGGTGCCGAACGGCGCGGTGTGGCATCGCGACGCGATCGCCGAGCGCAAGGCGATGGTGGCGGCCGCGGGGCTCGACTGGACCGTGGTCGAGAGCCTGCCGGTCGACGAGCGGATCAAGACGCGCTCGGGCGATTGAGACATGCTGATCGACCATTACCGGCAGAGCCTCGTCAACCTCGCCAGCTGCGGGATCGATGTGGTGACGTATAATTTCATGCCGTTGCTCGACTGGACGCGGACCGATCTCGACTGGGAACTGCCCGATGGCGCGCGCGCGTTGCGGTTCGAGGCGGTGGCAGTCGCGGCCTACGACCTGCACATCCTGCAGCGGCCGGGCGCGGAGGACAGCTATGACGCGCCGACGCGCCACGCGGCGGCGGCGCGTTTTGCCGCGATGGACGCGACGGCGCGCGCAAAACTGGAGCGGACGATCATCGCCGGTCTGCCGGGAAGCGAGGAGGGGTTCACCTCCGCCGAATTCCTGCGGGCGATCGGCACCTATGCCGACGTCGATGCGGCGCGGTTGCGCGATCATCACGTTGCCTTTCTCGAGGCGGTGTGTCCGCTGGCGGACGAACTGGGGATCAGGCTGGTCGTCCATCCCGACGATCCGCCCTTTCCGATCTTCGGCTTGCCGCGCGTCGTCAGCACGGAGGCGGATGTCGCCGACCTCTTCGCGCGCGTGCCCAACGCATCGAACGGGCTGTGTCTGTGCACCGGATCGTTCGGGGTGCGGGCCGACAACGATTTGCCGGGCATGGTCGATCGGCTGGGCGATCGCATCGGTTTCCTCCATCTGCGCTCCGTCCAGCGCGAGGCGAACGGCGCGTTTCACGAGGCCGAGCATCTCGGCGGCGACGCCGGCATGACGGCGGTCGTCGCGGCGGTGCATCGCCTCTCGGTCCGCGAGGGGCGCAGCATCCCGATGCGACCCGACCATGGCCATCAGATGCTCGACGATCTCGGCCGGACGACCAATCCCGGCTATTCGCTGCTCGGGCGGATGCGAGGCCTCGCCGAATTGCGCGGACTCGAACGCGGCATCGCGCACGGCGCCGATGACTGTCGATCCGCGCCGGGGCCGCGAGCTACGAGCCGTGCGAGCCCATGCCGCGTTCCCGACCCCAGATAACCGCGCCGCTGCGCCGGCTCACCCCCAATTTGGCGTAGATCCGCGCGACGTGGTTGCGCACGGTGTTGCGTGACAGGCTCAGGCGTTCAGCGATGCCGGTATCGTCCAGATCGTCGCAGATCAGGCCGAGCACCTCCCGCTCGCGGGGGCTGAGGTCTTCGGCGGGAGACTGCGTCTGCGGGCGGCGGAGCGTGGCCAGCTTGTCGAGGATGGAGCGGCTCAACCAGCTCGTATCCTGCATCACCTCGTCGATGGCCTTGGCGAGTTCGAGTTCGTCGCGGCGGCGCTCTGTCACGTCCTGATAGACCCACAACACGCAATCCGTCCCATCGACGTTGATGGCCTCGCCCGACACGAGGCAGTCGATCAATCCGCCCGTGCGCGACCGCAGCCGCGCTTCATAGTGGCGCAGCGTGCCGTGTTCCGCCACGAGCCGGTCCGCTGCGTGATAGGCGTCGCGCACGTCCCACACGCCTTGGCCGTCCGTCGCGGGCCCGGTGAGCTCTGCGCCGTCATATCCCGTCAGTGCCCGGAACGCCGCGTTGACGCGGGTGATCGAACGGTCGGCGCCTTGCGTCACCGCCATGGCGACGGGGGCCATCTCGAACACGGTCAGAAGATGCCGTTCGCTGGCGGCGAGCGCCTGCTCGGCCTCGCGGCGCGGCTGAAGGTCGGCAAAGGTGAGCAGCAGCGCGTCCTCTTGCGTGACGTCGATCGGCTGGCCGGCAAACAAGACCAGCCGCCGCGATCCGTCCGCCGCGAGCAATTCGGCTTCGGCCTGGGGCACGACCCGCCCCTCCTCGATCAACGTCTTGACCTTTTTCGCGTCCGCCAAGCCGCCGAGCAGATCGAGGCCGAACAGCGCCTTGCCCCTCAGGTCGTCTTCATTGAACCCCGTCAGCGACTGGAATCCCCGATTGGCCCGCATCACGCGCAGATCGGACAGGCGCACGACCAGCGCCGGCGCCGGGTTCGCCTGGAACATCGCCTTGAACCGCGCTTCGGCATCGAACCGCGCGGAGACATCGCAGAGAACGAGGGCGAGATAGTCCGGCTCTCCGCCATCCACATCCATCGTGACGTCGCGAACCTGATGCACCCAGCGCACCTCGTCCTCGCCCGCCGGCATCACCTCGACGATCTCGTCCGGAAAGCTGTCCCCGGCGAGCAGCCGGAACAGCGGATAGTCGCGGCGCTTCAGCCGCCGGCCGGTGCCCGAGCGGAGCGTGAAGCGTTCGGCATAGCCTTCGGCGGTCGCACCCAGATCCTCGAGCTCTTCGATGCCGTGCATGCGCAAGGCCGCGGCGTTGGCACTCAGGATCATGCCGGTGGCATCGAGCAGGATCACACCGTCGAGCAACTGCGCCATAAGCTGTTTGAGGTGGCGGAGCGTCGGCGAGGAAGCGGGTGTCGGCATGGTCCTACAAGCGCGCGGGCGGCGCCGACGTTCCCGATCGATACTAGTCCGATTAGTGCTGGTGCACCAATGGTCCCGGCCCGCGATCCGGTGCCGATCTGAACATCATCGTGCCGTCGCCCGTTGAGCGACCACGAATTCATGATGTGAAGGAACCACCATGGGACTGATTGTACTTCTTATCGTCGGCGGATTGATCGGCTGGGTGGCGAGCATGATCATGCGCACCGACGGCCAGCAGGGGATTTTCCTCAACATCGTCGTCGGCATCGTCGGCGCCATGCTGGCGGGCTTCCTGATCACCCCGTTGATCGGCGGCGCACCGATCACCAGCGGCGTGATCAGCATCCAGTCCGTGGTGGTATCGCTGCTGGGCGCGGTGGTGCTGCTGGCGATCATCAACCTCTTTCGCCGCGGCGCGGTGCGCTGAGCGACAGCTCGGCCGTGCGTCCCGCCCGACCGGGCGGGGCGATACGGCCGGGCCGACGCGCGAGCGACATCGCCGGCCGGTCCCGCGAACGCGGGCCGTTCGCAGACCCGGCGAGCACACGACAACATCAACCCAGGAGAGTTTATGGTTCGATATCTGCTGGCCGTCTCGGCCGTCGCCCTGTTCGCCAGCGCCGCGCCGGCGCAGACGCAGGCCGGCTCCCATAACCCGGCGGTAAAGAACGGCGCGCCGCACGGCGTCGCGGCGCCCGCCAAGGGCGCCAATTCGTTCACCGAGGACCAGGCGCGCGGTCGCTTTGCGAAGGCGGGCTACACGCTCGCGTCCAAGCTCACCAAGCAGAACGGCCTTTGGCAGGGTGCGGCGACCAAGGGCGGAAAGCAGCTCACGGTGATGCTGGACTACAAGGGCAACATCACCACGCGCTGATCGAATTCACCAGGAGAGATTTCATGTCACAGACCATCACGCGACTGTTCGACAATTATGCAGATGCCACCACCGCAGTCCGCGATCTGGAACAGCTCGGGATCGCGCATGGCGATCTGAGCATCGTCGCGAGCAATGCCGACGGCCATCACGACGACCGTACCGCGCACGATCATGACGGTGTCAACGATCACGGCGATGTCAGCCGTGGCGTATCGACCGGCGCGATGCTGGGCGGGGCTGGCGGTCTGCTCGCGGGGCTCGGGCTTCTCGCCATCCCCGGGCTCGGACCGATCGTCGCTGCCGGATGGCTTGCGGCGACGGCCGCCGGCGCCGGGATAGGCGCAGCGGGCGGCGCGGCGACGGGCACGATTGTCGGCGCGCTCAAGGACGCCGGGCATGACGAGAACGACGCCCACGTCTATGCCGAGGGTGTCCGTCGCGGCGGGTCGCTGGTGAGCGCCAAGGTGCCCGACGCGTTGGTCGGCGAGGCCGAAGCCGTGCTCGACCGGAACGGTTCGGTGACGGCGGCGACGCGCGGCGCCAGCTATCGCGAGAGCGGCTGGAGCTCGTTCGATCCGGATGCGCCTGCCTATACCGCCGATCAGGTGCGCGAGGAGCGCACCCGCTACGCCCAGCCGGCGCGCTTCTGACCGCAGCCTCCGCTCCCGCCGACCGGCGGGAGCGGAGGGGCGGCGTTGATGTCGCAGGTCTTTGGATCGTCACCCCGGACTTGATCCGGGGTCCCGCTGTGGGCGGGATCGACATTCATCGTCGGAGCGTAAGTCCTCCCCCGCCAGGGGGAGGTGGCATGCCGCAGGCATGTCGGAGGGGGAGGAAAGGGAAACGTCGGTTCCGTGTCCTCCCCCTCCGTCACGGCTTCGCCGCGCCACAGTGCCGGGTCGGTCATGCCCCCGGCATGACCTTGAACGGCCGGGGGCCGTTCAACCCGGCACTCCCTGGCGGGGGAGGAATTACAATAGCCCACAAGCTGAATGGCGATCGGCCTTGGGCTCCGGCCTCGGGAAAAGCGTCACCCCGGCTCAGGGCCGGGGTGACGGTTGAAGTTCCGTTCGGATCAGAGCGATACGGTTTCGGCGCGTAACCCTGACCGTCGATCGGCCATGGCGCGATCGGCAATTCCTTCCCCGCCGCCGCTCATGCGCGGCCGCCGTTGGCGATGAAGGCGTCGACGCGGGTTTCCAGTACCTTGAGCGGCAGTGCGCCGGCCAGCAGGATCGCATCGTGGAAGCGGCCGATCGAGAAGGCGGCGCCGAGGGCCGCTTTCGCTTTTTCGCGCAGGCGCAGGATGGTGATCTTGCCGACCATATAGCTGCTCGCCTGGCCGGGGGAGACCGCATAGCGTTCGATCTCCTGCGTCGACAGCGAGATGGGGTCGCCGTCGATGCCGCTGAGCGTCGCGATCGCTTTCTCGCGGCTCCAGCGCTTGGCGTGGATGCCGGTGTCGACGACGAGCCGGCCGGAGCGGAGCAGCGCGTCGTGGATATAGCCCAGCTCCCACGCCGGCTGATCCCTGTAGAAGTTCATCTCGTCGGCGAGCTGTTCGGCATAGAGCGCCCAGCCTTCGATATAGGCGCCGAAGAACAGGATCTTGCGGTACATCGGCAGCGCCGATTCACGCTGCAGCGTGATCTGGAGATGGTGGCCGGGGACGCCTTCGTGGAAGGTCGTCGTCGGCATGTCCCAGAACGGCGCCTCGGCCGTGTCGCGCAGGTTGAGCCAGTAGATGCCGGGGCGCGTGCCGTCGAGGCTTCCCTCCGTATAATGGGTCGAGGAGGCCGCCTCGGTCGCTGCGGGGATGCGGCGGATTTCGAGCGGCGTCTTGGGCAGCGTCGCGAAATAGGCCGGCAGCCGCAGCTGCATCGCCTGGACCAGCGCGTTGAGGTCGGCGATCTCCTTGGTCTTGCCGGCGTCGGTGTTGGGATAGAGGTAGCGCGGGTCCTTGAAGAGGCCGGCGTACCGTTCGGCGACGGTGCCCTTGGTCATGCCGAGCTTGCCGAACAGCATGTCGGCGCGCGCACTCAATTCGCGCGTGACGTCGAGCCCCATCTGGTGGACCTCGTCGGGCGACAGGTCGCTTGTCGTCGCGGCGCGCAGCGATGCGGCATAATAAGCGTCGCCGTCGGGCAACCGCCAGACGCCCGCGTCGTGCACCGCCTTCGCCCGCAGCGTCGTGAGCAGCGCCATCTGCCGGTCGAGCGCCGGAACCACTTTCTTGTCGTAGATCGCGCTGGCACGGGCCTGCCAGTCGCCGACGATCCCCTTCGCCTGCGCGCGGGTCGCGAGCGAGGTGACGAGCGTCGAGGATGCGGCGGGTTGGCGCAGCACCTTCATCTGCCCCAGCGCGCCGTCGATCGCGAAATCGGGCGGGACGACGCCGAGGCCGGCATCGTGGCGGACGCGCTCGATCTCCTGATCCATGACGACGGCGAAGGCGTCGAGGCGGGACAGATAGGCCTCGCAGTCCGCCGCGGTCGCGATCGTATGCTGGCTGTCGAGGAAGTCGGGCGTACCCGAATAGGCGCCGCTCAGTTGCGACAGGACATACGGGCTGCCCGCACCGGTGCCGCCATACGCGAAGCGGCGATCGGCGGCGTCGGTCGCTTCGGTGTCGTAGAGGACGGCATCATAATTGATCGCGGCAGGGGCGCTCAATTGCGCGCGGTCGATGCGGCGGAGCTGGCCGAGCTGCTCCGTCACCAGGCGCTTGCGCCGCGCGAGCGCGGCCGGCGACGCGTCGTCGAGGCGGCGCTTCGCCGACGCCCGCGTGCCGGTATCGACGCCGAGCGAAGTCGCCAGCGTCGGGCTCTCGTCGAGCGCGGTCTTGTAGAAATCGTCAAGCAGGCGCGCCAATGCCGCATCGGCAGGTCCGGCCGCCGTGGTCGCCGCGGCAGACGCGCCCCGCGACAGGGCCAGGGTCGCGGCGGAGCCCAGACAGAACAGACGGCGATCGAGCATCCCTGATTTCCTTTGTCGCGCAACGGCTTCGGCCAGAATGCCGGGCGTTTCGCAGGCGCCGCTATATCGAGCGGACCCAGGATAGAACAGTCGCGTAAGACCTATCGTCGCACCCCGGCATGTCGCCTGTTCATCGCGCCGCGGACACCCGCCACACGACGTTGCCCGCATCGTCGGCGACGAGCACGGCACCGGTGCGATCGACGGCCACGCCGACCGGACGGCCGCGCACCTTGCTGCCGTCCGCGGTCAGGAAGCCGGACAGGAAATCCTGTGGCTTGGCGGAGGGGCGGGCATTGGCGAAGGGGACGAAGATCACCTTGTAGCCGTTGAGCTCGTCGCGGTCCCAACTGCCGTGTTCGCCGATCAACGCGCCGCCGCGGTATTTCGCGGGCAGGCTGCTGCCGGTGTAGAAGGTGAGGCCGAGCGCGGCGACATGGCTGCTCAACGCGTAATCGGGCGGGATCGCGCGCGCGACGAGATCGGGGCGCTGAGGCATGACGCGGGGATCGACGTGCTGGCCGTAATAACTGTACGGCCAACCATAGAAGCCGCCATCGCGCACCGAGGTCAGATAATCGGGGACGAGGTTCGGGCCCAGTTCGTCCCGCTCGTTGGCGACGACCCACAAGGTGCTGGTGCCGGGATAGAAACTCGGGCTGTTCGGATTGCGCAACCCCGAGGCGAAGACCCGCGACCGGCCGGTCGCGCGATCAATCTCCCAGACTGCAGCGCGGTTCTTTTCCGCCTCCATGCCGTTTTCGGTGATGTTGCTGTTCGAACCGACCGTTGCGTACAACAGGGTGCCGTCGGGGCTGAGCGTCAGGCTCTTGGTCCAGTGATGGTCGATCGGGCCGCCGGGCAATTCGGTAAGGCGCACCGGCGCCGCGGTGATCCGGGTCTGGCCGAGTGCATAGGGATAGCGCAGCACCGCGTCCGTCGCCGCGACGTACAGATAGCCATCGGCGAAGACGACGCCGAACGGCGAGTTGAGATGGCCGAGCAGGACGGTGCGCAGTTCGGGTACGCCGTCGCCGTCGGCATCGCGCAACAGGGTGATCTGGTTGGTCGCGCCCTTGGGCTTGGCGCCGCTCTGGCCGGTCGCACGCTTCTGCACCCAGGAGACGATCGGGTTCTTGGGTCGGGTGATCGGATCGAGATTGGGACCCTGCGATTCGACGACGAGCACATCGCCATTGGGCAGCGCGAGCATGTTGCGGGGATGGTTGAGATCGCGCGCCAGCGCCTGCACGCGCAGCCCGGCCGGTGCGATCGGCGTCTCGTTCGCGCCCCAGCCGACGACTTCGGCGACATGGATCGGTGGCACGAGATATTGCTGCGGGGCGGGCAGGACCGGATTGGGGCCGATCTGGCTGTTGCGATCGAATTTGGCACCGCCGTCGTTACAGCCGGCGAGGGCCAGCACCAGCGCGGAGGCGGCGCCGGCGAGGATCTTACGGGTCACGGTCATGACCGAACCCCGACGCGATGCTTGTAGACGAGCGAACCGCCGAGCCACGCGCTGACGCCAAGCAGCAGCACCGAGATCGCCGACAGCGTCAGCCCGGTCGGCACCACGGCGGTCCAGCCGTCGCGGCTGTGGACGAAGGCGTTGACGATCTCGATCACGAAGACGCTGAGGTTGATGATCATATGCGGGGTCGCCGGGCGCGCGGCACGGACGCGGCGATCGCCGGCGTAATCGATGATCCCGGTCAGCGCGGCGAGGCCGCCCATCACCAGTCCGGCGGTGATCAGCCAGATCGAGAAATTGCTCCACTGGACGTTGGCCGAGCCGAGATAGGCGAGATCGGTGATCAACGCGCCGATGAAGCAGACGATCGGGAACGGCACCAGCATCGGATGCAGGGGGTGACCGAACAGCTTCGCCGTCGATCGCGGGTTGCCCTCGTCGCGCGCGGCGCGATCTGACGGTGTGTTGGCGCTCATCGCATTAGAGCGCAACGTACGCCGATCCGTTCCCTGATCGCGAAAGATATGGCCGCGACGTTCTTCTGTATAAACGTCGATCAAGAGTGTCGGGGGCAGGCGACGAATAGTCCGGATTATTTGCCGCCGGCGCAACGGACCCCGATCCTGCTTGTTACGAGCCGATGATGAGACGGATATCCCGAGGGGCAGGCCGCTGTGCCTGGATCGTCTGCGCCGGGCTGGCGGGTACCGGAGCGAGCGCGCAGTCGGTGCCGACGATCGATACCGAAGATGCCACGCTGGGCAGCGCCGATGTCGGCGACGGCCGGGTCCACCCGATGCTCGCATTCGATGCGCGCAACGGCGATTTCGCGCGCGGCAATTACGACGACGATCGCGCCGATCTCGCGCGCCTGCCCGTGCACGCGCAGATCGGCGCAGCGATCGACCTGTCGCACGGCGCGGACGGCGAGACGACGAGCTGGCTGGTGCTGCGCTCGTCCAACGGCGTCCACGCGCCGGGCCGAAGCGAGAGGCGCGCGCCGCGCGCCTGGTACGAGAGCAACACCCTCGCCGCTTTGGTCTTCGCACCGTTGAAGGGGCTGCGGACCGCCGCGGTCTATACGATCAAGACAAGCCCCAACCACGTATCGGGCACGACGCACGAAGCCAGCGTGTCGCTCGCCTATGCCGGGAAGGACGGCTTCGGCAGGATCGCGCCGACCTTCGTCGTCACGACGCGGACCAGGGGGGACGGCGGCGTCTATGCGCAGGCGGCGATCGAGCCGGGCGTCGACCTCGGCAAGAGCGAACGCGCGCCGCGGTTCAGCCTGCCGCTCGCGATCGGGACGGGTTGGCACGGCTTCTACGGCACACGCAGCGGCAACCGATCATTCGCCAGCGCCGGCGCGGCGCTGGAGGCGCCGTTCCTGCTCGGCGCGACGCATGGGACGATGCGCTGGGAGGCGCTGGCGCTGGTCCGCGACGACCGTCTCGCCGCGCTCAGCGGGCCGGGCGGCGAGACCGCGACGGTGATCCCGCTGGTGACCTGGTCGCTGTCGGTGGCCTATTGATCGCCGGGTCGCGACGACGATGGCGCATGACGGCCCGGGCAAGATCGTGCATGACCGGCGACGGGTCCGTGCTCAGAAAGATGCTGCTGCGAACATTATGAATTCGACCGACCAGACATTGCGCGACCTCGGCTGGGACGATCATTTCGCCGCCCAGTTGACGCCCGAGGAGGCGACGCAGACCCATGCCGTGCGGGTGATGGCGGTGCATCGCGGTCAGGTCGAAGTCGTCGGAGCGGGCGTCGACAGGCTCGTCTCGCCTTATGTGCAGGGCGCCAGACCGACCGACGATCATCCGACCGTCGGCGACTGGCTGCTGATCGCCGACGACACGCTGCTGCCCGTCCGCGTGCTCGCCCGCAAGAACCTGTTCAAGCGGCGCGCGCCCGGTGATGCCCGCAAGGAGCAGATGATCGCGGCGAACGTCGACACCGTCTTCATCGTCGCCTCGTGCAACCAGGATTTCAGCGTCGCGCGGCTGGAGCGCTATCTCGTCCTCGCCCGCGAAGCCGGGGTGCAGGCGGTCGTGGTGCTCACCAAGATCGACCTGACCGAGACGCCGGCGGACTACGTCGCCGCGATCCGCGCGATCGAGCCCGATCTGGCGATCGAGACGGTCGACGGGCGCGAACCGGCGCAGGTCGCGCGGCTCGCCGGCTGGTGCGGCGTCGGCCAGACGGTGGCGTTCCTCGGTTCGTCGGGGGTCGGCAAGTCGACCCTGGTCAACAGCCTGCGCGGATCGGACAGTATCGCCACCCAGGCGGTTCGCGCGAACGACGACACCGGCCGGCACACGACGACGGTACGCCGGATGCATCGGCTCGACCACGGTGGCTGGCTGCTCGATCTGCCCGGCATGCGCGAGCTGCAATTGTCCGAAGCGGCGGAGGGCATCGCCGACGTCTTCGACGATTTCGCGCTGGCGGCGGCGGATTGCCGCTTCTCCAATTGTTCGCACGGCAACGAGCCGGGGTGCGCGGTACGTGCGGCGATCGAGGCGGGAACGCTGACCCGCGAGCGGTTCGACCGCTGGCGCCTGCTCGCCGCCGCCGAGAGCGCCAACGCGGCGCCGGTCTACAAGCGACGGCCGCGCTAGGCCGGGTCGACATTCAAGTTGTGGAAGATGACAATTCCTCCCCCGCCAGGGAGTGCCGGGTTGAACGGTCCCCAGCCGTTCAAGGTCATGCCGGGGGCATGACCGACCCGGCACTGTGGCGCGGCGCAGCCGTGACGGAGGGGGAGGACACGGAACCGATGTTTCCCTTTCCTCCCCATCCGTCATGCCTGCGGCATGCCACCTCCCCCTGGCGGGCAGGGCGATCGCATATGGCCATTGGGGTGTTGCAACGGCTTTCCCATCCCCGTCATGCCGGACTTGATCCGGCATCCCGCTTCTTCGCGCCGTCCAAAGAAGCGGGACCCCGGCGCAAGGCCGGGGTGACGAAGTGGATTTGGAGGGCGAACGACTTACCGTGAGGGCCATATGCGATAGCCCTGCCCTGGCGGGGGAGGAATTCGGCTGATTATCGATCCCGCCTAGCGAGGCGTCGAGCGGGGGCGATACGGTAACGAACCGGCGTTCCGCGCCACGGACGACGACGGCGTTGCGGTGCGGTGATCGCGTCCTTAGCTTGGGCGCGATTGGGGAATGGGTCGATGGAAACGATTGGACGCGATCTCAACGAGATGCAGCGCATTCCGTTGGAGCCGGCGCATGTCCGCGCGATTCGCGCGACCAGCAGCGAGAGATGCTACCGCAAAGGTGAGCTGCTCGCCAAGATCGGCGATCCGGCGGACCGGTTCGTCTATGTCGAGACCGGCGAGATCGAGGTGGTCGATCCGTTCACCGGCGACCGTCTGGTCCCGTCGACGCTGGGACCGACGCAGTTCATGGCCGAAATCTCGCTGCTGTCGGGCGGCAGCTGGTCGATGACGATGCGCGCCGCCGCCGACACCCGCGTCGTCGAAGTGCCGCGCGGGGACATGCTGCGGCTGATGTCCGAAATCCCCGAAATGTCCGACATCGTCATTACCGTGCTGGCGGCGCGGCGGCGGCGGCAGCTGGACGAGGGCACGGGCATGCTAGTGCTGGTCGGCGAGGAGGTCGACCGCGACGTGCGGCGGGTGGCCGAGTTCGCCGCGCGCAACCGCATGCCCTACCGCTCCTATCCGCTTGGCAGCGCGGATGCCGCGCGGGTGGCGGTGAGCTGCGGGACGCCGGACGACACGCCGGTGGTGCTTTACGGGCGCGACCTCATCGTCACCGATCCGACGCCGGAAAAGGTCGCGCGGCTGCTCGGGCTCGATCGCGACCTGCCCGAGCACGAGGCGTTCGACCTGCTGATCGTCGGTGCCGGCCCCGCCGGCGTCGCGGCGGCGGTCTATGCCGGCGCGGAAGGGCTGCGCGCGCTCGTCGTCGACGAGACCGCGATCGGCGGCCAGGCGGGCACGTCGAGCCGGATCGAGAATTACATGGGTTTCCCGACCGGGATATCCGGTGCCGATCTGGTCTGGCGGGGCGAGGTGCAGGCGATGAAATTCGGCACGCGCTTCGTCATGCCGCGGCGGGTCGCATCGCTGGAAACACTGCCCGACGACCAGTTCTGCGCGACCTTCGCCAATGGCGAGCGGGTGCGCGCCAATGCGGTGGTGGTCGCGACCGGGGTGCAATACCGCCGGCTGCCGCTCGAAAGGCTCGCCGAATTCGAGGGCGTCGGCGTCTATTATGCCGCGACCGAGACCGAGGCGCGCTATTGCCGCGAGGCGGAGGTGGTGGTGATCGGCGGCGGCAATTCGGCCGGGCAGGCGGCGATGTTCCTCAGCCGCAGCGCGCGACACGTCCGGCTGCTGGTGCGCGGCGACAGTCTGGCGACGTCGATGTCGGACTATCTGTCGAGCCGGTTGCAGGCCGATCCGGGAATCACGATCGAATATGGCGCGCATGTCGCCGCCTTGCACGGCGCCGACCGGCTGGAGGCGGTGACAATCCGCGACAAGGCCGGCGACCGGCGGGTGGAAACCTGCGCGATGTTCGTGATGGTCGGCGCCGCGCCCAACACCGGCTGGCTGGCGCAGCTGGTCGCGCTCGACGACAAGGGGTTCGTGCTGACCGGCGCGGACGCCGGTGCCGCCTCGCCCTATGCGACGTCGCGCCACGGCATCTATGCCGTCGGCGACGTGCGCGCAGGGTCGGTCAAGCGGGTCGCCTCGTCGGTCGGCGAAGGCTCGGTCGTCATCTCCAAGGTGTGGGAATACGTCCGCCGCTGATCCGCCGCCGGTGGAGGGTTATCGGCTGTAGCTGCTCCACAGTGTTCCTGCGAAAGCAGGAACCCAAGGCCAGGCAGAACGATGATCTGCGGCGTTCCGGGCTCCTGCGTTCGCAGGCGCATCGGTGGGTTTACAGACGTCTCGGATCAGCCGGGGCTGGCAGGTTCGATTCGGAGGGCGCCGGCAGGGGCGCGCATATGCGTACCCCTGCTCGCCGACGGAGGGTCAGAACTCCGTCGCGCGCTCCGGGTGGAGGCGGTTGATGACGCTGTAGTTGATCGCCGTCCAATATTCCGAGCCTTCGCCGAGCAGATCGGCCTCCGCCGCGGCGATCGTCGCGCCATCCTTGCTCATCAGGAAATCCTCGACGTCGTTCATCGAGGCGAAGGCGAAGATCGACACCGCATCGATCTTGCTGCCCTCCGGGTCCTTCTGCGTCGAGCCGATATTGTGGAGCTGCGCATAGCGGCGGACGAATTCGCCCGTCGCCGGCTGCGCCATCACCAGCCGCGCATGCTCGCGCAACAGCCGCTCCTGGAACGCCTCGCGCGACAGATCGGGGCGGCGCATGTGGATCTTGACCAGGCTGACCGCGTCGCGGTGCCGCTCGCTGGGGATCAGGATATATTCGCGGGTGATCTCGCGCGTCACCATGCGGAAGGCGGTTTGTTCGTCGGCGATGATCCGCTTGGCGAATTTGTCCTGACTGAGCGTGCGCTCGATGTCGGCTTCCTCAGCATAAGCGATATAGGCGAGGCCGTCCCAGCGCGGGCGGACGAAGGCGGGCACCCGCTGCCAGGGATCGGCGGGCAGCAGACCGTGCTCGTCGACCATCGCGCGATAGGGCGGCGGGAAGGCGGAGGAGGGACCGCTCGCGACGCGGTGGATCTGGTCGTAGCGCACGACCCGCTCCGACGAGCTGCCCGGCTCGTCCCAGGCGAATTTCGGGCCGTGGACCTTGCGCCAATATTCGTCCCAATGTTCGAACGCGAGATTGGGGTCGCTCTCCAGCGCCAGTGCGTGCGGGCGCCAATTGGGCAGATGCACCTCATGCCCGTGACGGCTCTTCGCGGAGCCCGAATCCTGCGGGCGGTCGCCGCGCGCAGTATCGTCGACGCGGCTGACGAACGTCGGGGTGACGATCAGCGGCTTGCCGGTGGGGGTGTGCGTCTGGCCGAGGGGCGGGCGGTGAAGCGCGTCGCTGCGGTCGAAATCGATGGACATGAACGTCTCCGGATCGGGATAGGGGTGAAGTCGGTGGCGTCAGGGCAGGCCGGCGGCGCGGCGCACCGCCAGCCCGGCGGCGGCCCAGTCGATATCCTCGCCCTCGGTGGCGATCGCGCTGCGCAGATGGTCGCGGACGATGCCGAGCAGCGGCATCGGCACGCGCGACGCGGTCGCCGCGGCATCGACCAGCCCCATGTCCTTGAGGCCGAGCGGCGCGGTGAAGCCGGCGGGGCGGAAGCGATCCTCGACCAGGAAGTCGCCATAGGTCTTGTAGATCGGCGCATTGAACAACGTGCCGGTCAGCACGTCGAGCAGGGTACGCCGATCGACGCCGCCCTTGTCAGCCAGCGTCATCGCCTCCGCCATCGCCTCGACCGCGGCCATGATCATGAAGTTGCCCGAGAGTTTGACGAGGTTGGCGGCGGACGGCGTATCCCCGACGCGGAAGGTGCGCTGGCCGATCGCCTCGAACAATGGCGCGCAGCGGTCGAGATGCGCCGCCGCGCCGGCGGCGACGACGAACAGCTGCGCGGCCTCGGCGGCGGCGGGACGGCCGAAGACGGGCGCCGAGACGAAGCCGCCGGCGCCCGCCTCCGCGGCGAGCCGCTCGGCCATCGCGACGCCGATCGTGCTGTGCGAGACGTGCAGCGCCGGGCCGCCGGCGATCCCGTCGGGACCGAAGGTCACCGCCGCCAGCGCATCGTCGTCGGCGAGCATCGACATCACCACCTCGCCCTGCGCCGCATCCCGCGGGCTGGCGGCCAGCGTCGCGCCCGCGGCGACCAGCGGACCGGCCTTGTCGGGCGAGCGGTTCCACACCGCGACCTCGTGTCCGGCGGTGACGAGGTTCTGCGCCATGGCAGCGCCCATCCTGCCGAGCCCGATGAAACCGACCTTCATCGTCCGTCCTCCATATATGCGGCGAAGGCCGCGGCGTGATCGGGGTGCCAGCGCGACAGCGCCGGTCGGTTTTCGATCAGGTCACCCGCCGCCCAGGCGATCCGGCGGCGGTCCTGTTCGGATGTCGTCTCATTGTCCGGGCAGATCAGGTAGAAATCGCCGGCGGCGATGCCGGTCATCATGAAGTCCACCACCTGATCCGGCGACCAGGCGCCCGGCGGCTGTTCGCTGCGGCCGCGCGCGGTCATGCCGGTCCAGGTGAAGCCGGGGACGAGCAGATGCGCGGCGACACGGTCGCCGGTCTGCGTGCGCAACGTATGCGCGAGGCCTTCGGTGAGCGCCTTCACCGCCGATTTGCTGACGTTATAGGCGGTGTCGCCCGGCGGCTGCGTGATGCCCTGTTTCGAGCCGGTGTTGATCACCACCGCCGGTCCGCCGTGCGCGATCATCGCCGGCACGAACGCCTGCACGCCGTTGAGCACGCCGAACAGATTGACGCCGAGCAACCGGTCCCAGCCGTCGCGACTGGACAGCGCATCGCCGCCGCCGCCGACGCCGGCATTGTTCATCAGGACCGACACCGCACCGAACCGCGTCGCGACATCCGCCGCCAACGCCTCGACCGCTTGCTGGTCGGACACGTCGCAGGCCATGCCGATCGCATCGCCCGCGATCGTCGCCACCGCCGCGTCGAGCGCATCCTGTTCGCGGTCGACGAGGCATAGCCGCATGCCCTCGCGGGCGAAGCGCCGGGCGGCGGCGAGGCCGATCCCGCCCGCCGCGCCGGTGATCACCGCGACCGCACCGGGTGCGAAGGCGCCTGCCGCGGCGCTCATCGGCCCAGCGACGCCATCTGCGGCGCGGCATAGCGCGTGCCGGTCGCCGCGCCCGGCGGCAGGATGCGATCGATCCGCGCGCGGTCGTCGTCGGTCAGCGTCACGTCGAGCGCGCCGATATTGTCCTCCAGATAGCGGCGCCGCTTGGTGCCGGGGATCGGCACGATATCGTCGCCCTGCGCCAGCACCCAGGCGAGCGCGAGCTGCGCGGAGGTGCAGCCCTTCTCCTGCGCCATCGCTTCGATCTCCTGCACCAGCGAAAGGTTCTTGGCGAAGGCCTCGCCCTGGAAGCGCGGATTGTCGCGGCGGTAATCGTCGGCGGGGATATCCTCGGGGCGGCGGAACTGGCCGGTCAGGAAGCCGCGGCCGAGCGGGCTGTAGGGCACGAAGCCGATGCCGAGCTCGCGCACCGTCGGCAGGATCGCGTCCTCGGGATCGCGCGTCCACAGCGAATATTCGGTTTGCAGCGCGGTGATCGGATGCACCGCATGCGCGCGGCGGATCGTCTCGGGCGCGGCTTCCGACAGGCCGAGATACTTGACCTTGCCCGCGCGCACCAGCTCGGCCATCGCGCCGACCGTCTCCTCGATCGGCACCTCGGGATCGACACGGTGCTGGTAATAGAGGTCGATCACGTCGAGTCCGGTGCGTTGCAAGCTCGCGTCGCAGGCCTGACGGACGTAATCGGGGCGCCCGCTGATCCCCCGGAAGCTGCCGTCGGCGCCGCGCACCTTGCCGAACTTGGTCGCGACCACGACCCATTCGCGCCGTTCGCGCACGACGCGGCCGACCAGTTCCTCGTTGCGGCCGACGCCATACATGTCCGCGGTGTCGAGGAAGGTGAGGCCGAGGTCGATCGCGCGGTGGATCGTCGCCGCCGATTCGGCGTCGTCGCGACCGGCGTAGAATTCGGACATGCCCATGCAGCCGAGGCCGAGGGCGGAGACTTCGAGCCCTTGCGAGCCGAGCTTGCGCATTTCCATTGCCGAACATCCTATCTGGGGGTGCCCCCAAAGCGGATGAGGCGCGGCCATGTTCCCCGCGCCATGCGATCGGGCGACAGACAGACGCCGCCGCGATGCGTGCCGTCGATCAGCCGCCGAGCGCGGAGGCGGTCAGCGCCGACATGCTGGCGGCCAGCTCGGCGTTGCGGAACGGCTTGGTCAGCCGGGGAATGTCGGCATCGATCCCGTCCTCTTCGGCATAGCCCGAGACGATCAGCACCGGCAGGCCGGGATGGCTGTGCTTGAGCGCGCGGGCGAGCTGCGCCCCGCTCATCCCGGGCATCAGGTGATCGGTGACGACGATGTCGGGGGTGAGGCCGGCGTCCAGCAACTGCAACGCCTCCTCGGCGGAGGCCGCCTCGACCACCGTGTAGCTCATGTCGGCGAGCATGTCGGCGGTGCTGAGGCGGACCAGTTCCTCGTCGTCGATCAGCAGCGCGGTGCCAAGACCCTGGATGGCGGGCAGGGGCTCGGCGGTCGCATCCTCCTGGCTGACCGCGATCGCGCTGATCGGCAGCCACAGGCTCATCGTCGTGCCGCGACCCGGCGCGCTCTCGATGGTCAGCGCGCCGCCGAGCTGCGCGGCGAGGCCGTGGACCATCGACAGTCCGAGGCCGGTGCCCTTGCCGACGCCCTTGGTCGAGAAGAACGGCTCGATCGCGCGCCGCTGCGTCTCGGCATCCATGCCGACGCCGGTATCGCGGACGCTGAGCCGCACATAATGACCGCGCGCCAGCCCGCGCGCATCGCGCTCGCGTACGCTCTCCCGCCGCGCGGAAATGGTTAGAACGCCGCCATCCGGCATCGCATCGCGCGCGTTCACCGCGAGATTGAGCAGCGCCATTTCGAGCTGGTTCAAATCGGCCCTCGCCGGCGGCAGGTCGGCGAGATCGACGCGGACCTCGATCATCGGACCGATCGTCGAGCCGATCAGCCCGGTCATGCTGCCCACCACCCGCGCGACGTCGACCGCGGTCGGCTGCAACGGCTGGCGGCGCGCGAAGGCGAGCAGGCGCTGCACCAACGTCTTGGCGCGTTCCGCCGATTGCAGCGCGCCCCCGATCAGCCGCTGCTCGCGATCGCTGCCGATGCCCTTGCGCACCAGCATGTCGAGCGACCCGACGATCGGGGTGAGCAGATTGTTGAAATCATGCGCGACACCGCCGGTCAGGCTGCCCATCGCCTCCATCTTCTGGCTCTGCCGCAGCGCCTCACGCGCGACCTCCAGATCGGCCTCGCGTGCCTTGCTGTCGCTGAGGTCGCGGCCGACCGCGACGAAATTGACGCCGTCCGCCTCGGGCGCGACGGTCCATTCGATGTCCTTCCAGCCGCCCTCGCGCGTCGCGATGCGGTTCTCGAAGCGCGTCGGCTGCCGCGTCTCGGCCATCCGGCCGATCGCCGCGAGCGTTTGCGGTTCGTCGTCGGGATGCATGAAGCTGGCATAGCCGCGCGCGAGCAGCTCCGCCTCGCTCCAGCCGAGCACCCGCGACCAGGCCGGGCTGACCGCCGACATCATCCCGCCGTAATCGGCGCGCGCCAGCATGTCCTGCGACAGGTTCCACAACCGATCGCGCTCCGCCGAGCGCAGCGCGATCTGCTCCTCGAGCGTCTCGTTGAGCCGGCGCAGGCCTTCCTCGGCGCGGGCGCGCTCGACCGCGGTCTTGACCCGCTCGCCGACCTCCTGGACCAGGCTTTCCTCGGCGGGCGTCCAGACGCGCGGCGTCGCCGACTGGACGGCGAGCATCCCGACCCGGCCCGTCCCCTCGAACAGAATGACGTCGACGAACGCACCGACCTGCCGCTCGGTCAGCCCGGTACGTGCCTCCTCGCTCAGCCGCTGGTCGCTGCCGACGTCGCGCACGACGACCGGCGTTCCGATCCTATAGGCGCCGAGCAGTTCGGGCCCGAAGGCCTGGAGCGAATGCTCGCCGACGATCGAGGCGACGCCGCGCGTATGATCGAAGGCGACCGTCATCCGGCCGCCGGCGATCTCGGCATAGAAGACGCGGCTGGCGTCGAGCCGCTCGCCGAGCCGTTCGGCGGCGAGGCGGGTGATCGCATCGGGCGTGTCGAGCGGGCGCAGCGCGTCGGCCAGCGCCAGCAGGAAGGCGGTGCGCCGCTCGCTCGCGACGCGCTCGGTGGTTTCGGCGAGGATGCAGATGACGCCGCCGGGCGTGCCGCTCTCGTCGAGCACCGGCGAATAATCGAGGTCCATCCAGACCTGTTCGGGCCGGCCGTGCCGGTACAATGTCAGTTCCTGGTCGTGATAGTGGAGCGTGCCGCCGGCGAGCCCGACCTTCATGACATTGTCGTTGAAGTCGGCGACCTCCGGCCAGCCCAGCCGCACCTCCGAGCCGAGCAATTCGGGATGGCGCCCGCCGGCGAACGCCGAATAGGCGTCGTTGTAGAGCATGACGCCGGCCTCGCCCCACAGCATCACGATCGGCACCGGCGAACGCAGCAGGATGGCGGTGGCGGTGCGCAGGCTCTGCCGCCACGTCGCGATCGGGCCGAGCGGCGTCGCCGACCAATCGCGTGCCCCGATCAGCTCCGCGCACTCGCCGCCACCGGTCAGGAAGTCGAGCCCGGCGGCGTCGGGGGTGCGGTGCATCGCGATTAGGGCCGACATCGGGGCGGTAGGATCCTGCAGACTCTCGTGATCGGCCAGACCTTTACCCGCGCCCTCACACGATGGAAGAGGCAATGTCGCGCCGCGGTTCAGCCCGCATAGGCCTTCACCAGATCGTAGAGATAGTCGCGCCCGGTGTAGACGGCCTTGACGATCGCGCGTTCGTTGAGCCCGTGCGCGCCATTGCCGTCGGGATCGCCATACAGGCCCGGCGGGCCGTAGGAGGGGATGCCGATCGCGCCGAGATAGATGCCGTCGGTGGCGCCGGTCGACATCATCGGTGCGAGCGGGACGCCCGGATAATAACGCGCGAGCAGCCGTTCGGCGGGCTGGACGATCTTGGCGTCGAGCGGCGGCGGCACCGCGGCGGGGCCGCGATCGTCGACCTGCTTCACCGTCATCTTCGGGTCGGCGACGGCCGTCTGCAGCGTGACGCGGACGCTCTCCGCCGACACGCCGGGGAAGATGCGGCAGTTGACGTTGGCGCCGGCGCGTTGCGGCAGCGCGTTGTTGGCGTGGCCGCCGTCGAGCAGCGTCGCGACGCAGGTGGTGCGCAGCATCGAATGATAGCTCTTGTCGGTATCGACCACAGCGAGCGCCGCCTTGTCGGTCGGGTCGGCGGCGACCCGCATCATCGCCGCGCCCATCGCATCGCCGCGCGCCTTGCCGGCGATGCGGAAATAAGCGCGGGTGGTGTCGGTCATCTGCACCGGAAACTCGTAGTCGCGCACCTTGCCGATCGCATCGGCCAGCTCGTAGATCGCATTGTCGCGCACCGGCGCCGAGCTGTGGCCGCCCGGATTGGTCGCCTCGATCCGGTAATTGACCGCCGCCTTCTCGCCGACATGGATGTTGGCGATGACCAGATTGCCCTTGCCGTCGGAGCGGCCGCCGCCGCCTTCGTTGAGCGCGAATTCCGCCGCGATCAGGTCGGGCTTGTTCTGCGCCAGCCATTTCGCCCCGTTGAACGCCCAACTCGTCTCCTCGCCGCAGGTCAGCGCCAGCTTGATCGTGCGCTTGGGGCGATAGCCGTCCTGCTTGAAGCGGATCAGCGTATCGATCCAGATCGCGTCCATCGCCTTCATGTCCGAGGTGCCGCGGCCGTAGAAATAGCCGTTCTCCTCGACCATCTTGTACGGATCGCGCGTCCAATCCTCCGCCTTGGCGACGACGACGTCGATATGGCCGAGCAGCAGCATCGGCTTGGCGGTGCGCGACGACCCCGGCAGCACCACGACGAGGCCACCCTCCTTGGGATGGTCCGGCACGGCGAAGCGGGTGATCGCGCTATCCAGATAGCCCGCTGCCTTCAGCCGCGTCTCGACCTTGTCGGCGAGCGCGGTGCAGCTGCCTGTCGTGATGCTCGTGTCGGTCTCGACCAGCTCCTGGTACAAAGCGCGGAACCGCTGCTGGTCGGGACGCAGGCTTTGCGCGGCGACCTGCGCTTCCGCGGCAATCGGGACGCTGAGCGCCGCGATGGTGAGCACGATCCGGTTGCGCAGCGTCATGACGATCCCCCTGTGTCTATAGGGCTTACTATGCACGATCCCGATCCGGCGGGAACAGGCAAAGCGACCGCGCGCCCATCTTGATGACGCTATTGATTCGCATTAACGAGCGTCCATCGGATTGGGGGATTGAGATGATCGGTTTCGGTGGGCGGCGGGGCATCCATATCGCGGCCATGCTGGTCGCGCTCGCGGCGTCGGCGGGCACCGCCGCAGCGCGGCCGGCGGCGGCGGCGGTGCAGGCGGACTATGGCGACCAGGCGCGCGATCATGCCGCGATCCTGGCGATGGCCGGCACCTTCAAGGTGACGTTCGACATGCGCGAGACGACACCGCTCGTCGCCGGCTACACTCCCTATCCCGCCAAGATCAGCGGCGGGCACGAACTGGTCCGCGCGATCGTCGATACGCCGGATCATATCGTCCTCCAGCATCTGCTGGTCGTCGCGGACGGCAACGGCAAGACGATGGTGATCAAGCATTGGCGGCAGGACTGGACCTATCAGCCGCGCAGCGTGCTGACCTATGTCGCGCCCGGCCGCTGGACGCTGCGTCCCGTGCCGGAGGCGGAGCGGCGCGGCACGTGGTCGCAGACGGTATGGCAGACCGACGACAGCCCGCGCTACGGCGGCCTCGGCCGCTGGCGCTACGACGACGGCGCGACCCGCTGGACCAGCGACGAGACGCGCCGGCCGCTCGCGCGTCGCGATGCGACGCGCGGCGTGCCCTACGACCATTATCTCGGCACCAACCGCCATGTCCTGACGCCGAACGGCTGGGTGCACGAACAGGACAATGCCAAGATCGGCAGCAGGGACGGCCGATCCGCGACCTTCGTCCACGAATATGTCGTCAACAGCTATGTCCCCGCGCGCGCCTTCCCCGTCGCGGCGGCGGAGGATTATTGGGCGAAGACGAAGGATTATTGGGCGATCGTCCGCGGCGAATGGGATGCGGCGATCGCGCGCGAGGGCGGGCTGGCGCTCGGCGAGGTCGCCGACAGCGGATCGGTGACCGGCCACCAACTCATGCTGCTCGCCGACGATATCGCGCACGGCGACGCCACGACCGCCGCCGCCGGTGAGGAGGCGCGCGACCTGATCCGCGGGGCGACGCGACGCTGACGGTTCATGCGGCAGAAACCGCGGTGGTTCCAAAGCCGGCGGCGGCAAGAAAATCGCCTGCCGATCGACGTTCTCTGCGGGACCAATAGACATCAGGGTCGTTATGTCCGTTATGACAAGGCCGGGGAGGATCGGGATGAGGGTAAGCGTCGCGTCGCGCGATGACCGGCGCGATGGTCCCGCTCGCGCCGGGACGATGCCGCGATGATGTCGCAGCCGTTGAACGATGCCGCGCATGTCATCCAGCTCGCACTCACGCCGATTTTCCTGCTGACCGCGGTCGGATCGTTGCTCAACGTCTTCGCGACGCGGCTCGGGCGGGTGCTCGATCGCATCCATGTGCTGAAGGCGAGGGGGGAGAGCGCACCGGTCGAACTCGACCGGCTGCGGCTGCGCTCGAAGGTGCTCGATGCGGCGGTGCTGAGCGCGGCGCTGGCGGGTGGGCTCACCTGTTGTGCGGCTGCGACGATCTTCTTCGGCGTGCTGCGCGAGACGGGTACCGCGACGTTGCTGTTCGGCCTGTTCGGGGCGGCGCTGGTCGCCGCGATCGCCGCGCTCGCCTGTTTCGCCACCGAGGTCTTCCTGTCGGGACGGGCCGTGCGCGAGCATATCGACGAGGCCGCCGCGACTGCGGCGCAGACGGCGGACCGGGCATGAGCGAGGAGGAATGGGAAATGCGCGGCGCGCACGAGGACGCGGTCGAGGAGCGCGCGCATCACGAACCGCTCGGCCAGAAGATCGCGCTATTCTCGGCGATCCTCGCGACGCTCGGCGCGATCATCAGCTTCCTCGGCGGGCACGAACAGAATGACGCGCTCTATTACAAGAACGAGGCGGTGCTGATGAAGGCGCGGGCGTCCGATAATTGGGCTTATTATCAGGCGGAGGATCTCAAGCGTCACCTCGCCGAGATTGCCGCCTTGGTGCCGACTGCGACGCACGATTATGCCGCCGACGCCGCCCGTTACGCCAAACGCGGCAAGGCACTGCGCGCGGCGGCGGAAGCGTATGACCGTCGGTCGGAAGAGGCGGATGCCGAATCCCGGCGTGCGCTGCGCCCGCATACCAAGCTGGCGATCGCGATGACCTTCCTCCAGGTCGGCATCGCGCTCGCGTCGATCAGCGCATTGACCCGGCGGCGCTGGCTGCTCGGCGGGGCGGGACTGTTCGCGGCGGTCGGCGTCGCGCTCAGCATCGCCGCCTGGTTCTGACCCCGATACGATCGTAACGAAGGATTGAGACGTTGGGATGCACGCAGATTCTATGACGACTCTCGACCTCGCGCCGGCGGATCACACCATCCAGGCGTCGATCGCACCCGCGCCGGCGCTGCGCCCCGAAGAACCCTATGCGCGCGACGAATTGCTGCACGAGCTGTTCGACGCGACCTGCCGGCGCAGCGGCGGCGTGGTCGCGCTGGAGCTGATCGGCGCCAGCGAGGAATATGGCCGCAGCACCAGCTGGAGCTATGACATGCTGGCGCGGCGCAGCCTCGCGCTGGCGCAGCGGCTGCGCGCGATGGGCATCGGCCGCGGCGACCGGGTGGTGCTCTGCCTGCCGCGGGGGCTCGACCAATATATGGCGATCCTCGGCGTGCTGCGAGCCGGCGCCGCCTACGTGCCGGTCGACTGGGGCTATCCGCAGGACCGGATCGACTACATCATCGAAGACAGCGGCGCCGCGCTGACGCTCACCGTCACCGGTCGTGCCGAGACGATCACCGGCGCGACGCTGGCGATCGACGCCGAGCTCGGCGACCTCGCCGCCGAGCCGATCGTCCCGCTCGGTCGCGACCAGTCCGGCAGCGCGCCCGACGACCTCGCCTATATCATCTATACCTCGGGCACGACCGGCCGGCCCAAGGGGGTGATGATCACCCATGCCAACGCCTGCCACCTCGTCCGCTCGGAAAGCGCGATTCTGGCGCTCGATCCCGCCGATGTGGTGTTCGGCGGGTTCAGCCTTGCCTTCGACATGTCGGTCGAGACGATGTGGAGCGCCTTCTTCGTCGGCGCGCGGCTGCTCGTCGCGACCGAGGCGCTGGCGACGAGCGGCCCCGACGTCGCGATCGCGCTGGCCGCGGCGGGGGCGACGATCTGGCATGTCGTGCCGTCGCTGATCGCTCTGGTCGAGCATCCGGTGCCGACGCTGCGGCTCATCAACATGGGCGGCGAGGCCTGTCCGCCCGATCTGCCGCGGCGGCTCGCCCGGCCGGGGCTGCGGCTGCTCAACACCTACGGCCCGACCGAAACCTCGGTCACCGCGACCTGGACCGAGGTGCAGCCCGGCCAGCGCATCACGATCGGCAAGCCGCTGCCCGGCTATACCGCGTGGATCGTCGATGAGGCGTTGCAGCCGGTGCCGGCGGGGCAGGAGGGTGAATTGGTCATCGGCGGCCCCGGCGTCGGCGTCGGCTACGTCAACCGGCCCGACCTCACCGCCGAGAAGTTCACGATGACGCCGTTCGACACGGTGTCGGGCGGTCCCGAGCGGATCTACCGTTCGGGCGATCTCGTCCGGCTCGACGCGGCGGGCGACATCGATTTCGTCGGACGCATCGACACGCAGGTGAAGATCCGCGGCTTCCGCGTCGAACTCGCCGAGATCGAGGCGGTGATCGGCGAATGGCCCGGGGTCGCGCAGGTCGTCGTGCAATTGTTCAACGACGACGACGGCTCCGCATTCCTCGCCGCCCTCCTCGTCGCGCGGGCGAACGAGACGATCGATCTTGCCGGCCTGCGTACACTCGTCGCCGAACGTCTGCCCAATTACATGCGCCCCGCGGCCTATCAGACGCTCGCCGCGCTGCCGACCTTGCCCGCGTCGGGCAAGGTCGACCGCAAGGCGCTGGTCAAGCCGGCGATCACCGTCACCACCGATCGCGCGATCGTCGCGCCCGCGACGCCGATGGAGGAGACGTTGCACCGCGTCTGGGCAGAGGCGTTCGCGCCGCAGCCCGTCTCCGTGCTCGACGATCTGTTCGAGGATCTCGGCGGCCATTCGCTCAAGGCCGCACGGCTGGTGTCCGCCGCGCGCAAGGTGCCGGGGTTGCAGGGCCTGTCGCTCGAGGACGTCTATGCCGCGCCGACGATCCGCGCGCTGGCGCTGCGCGTCGGCGGCAGCGCGGCGGTTTCGGTGCAGCAGGCGGATAGCTTCCACCATATCGCGGCGTGGAAGCGGCGGCTGTGCGTCGCGGCGCAGACGGTGGCGCTCCTGCCGATCTACACGCTCGCCGGGCTGCAATGGTTTTCGCCCTATATCGCCTATACGCATCTCGCCGGGCGGGTCGACCGGATCAGCGCGCTCGTGCTCAGCGCCTTGTTCTTCACAATCGTGCCGGTCGCGTCGATGTTCCTGTCGATCGCGCTCAAATGGCTGATCGTCGGCCGCTTCAAGGCGGGCGATTATCCGTTGTGGGGTTTCTATTATTTCCGCTGGTGGCTGATCCGGCGGATCATCGGCGTCACCGCGACGCCCTATCTGGCGGGCACGCCGATGATCCGCGGCTATTACCGGCTGCTCGGCGCCAGGATCGGTGCGCGCGTGCATATCGGCACCGGGATCATCGATACCGCCGATCTGCTCGACGTCGGCGACGATGCGATCATCAGCGACCAGGCGGTGCTCGCCACCAGCTCGGTCGAGCGCGGGCTACTGCGCCTCGGCACCGTGACGCTGGCGCCGGGATCGTTCGTCGGGTCGCAGGCGGTGGTCGGGCGCAACGCGACGCTCGGCGAGGATGCGGTGCTCGACGATATGTCGGCTTTGCCGACCGATGCGGCGATCCCCGCGCGACAGCGCTGGACCGGATCGCCCGCGGCCTTCGCCGGCGACGCCCCGGCACGGCCGCAGCGTCATGGCCGCGAGCCGCTCGGGCCGCTGCTCGGGCTGCTGCTCGGCGCGTTCATGCTGCCGATCATTGCCATCCTGCCGATCGCACCGGGCCTGATCGCGCTGATCGAGCTGGACTGGGCGACCACCGGTTATGCCTATGTGCTCGTCTCGCCGTTCCTCGCGACCACCTATGTCGTGATGATGTGCGTGCTGACCGTCGCGGCCAAGCGGCTGATCCTCGGCAAGGTCGCGCCCGCCACCTATGCGCTCGATAGCTGGTTCTACGTGCGCTATTGGCTGGTCAAGCAGATCAACGATCTGGCGTTGCGGCTGCTGCATCCGATCTTCGCGACGCTCTACGTCATCCCCTGGTATCGCGCATTGGGCGTCAAGGTCGGGCGGCGGGCGGAGATCTCCACCGCCAGCGCGATCGTCCCCGACCTCGTCGAGATCGGCGCGGAGAGCTTCATCGCCGATTCGGTCATCTTCGGCGCGGCGCGGATCGGCCACGGCACGATCGAACTCGCCCACACCCGTATCGGGCGGCGCAGCTTCATCGGCAATTCGGCGTTGCTGCCCAGCGGCGCGCAGATCGGCGACGAGGTGCTGATCGGCGTGCTCTCCAAGCCGCCCGAGGATCCGGCGCTGGCAATGGAGAGCGGCAGCACCTGGTTCGGCTCGCCCGCGTTCAAGCTGCCGGTGCGGCAGGTCGCGACGATGTTCGACGAGGGCGCGCGCTTCAATCCGTCGCGCGGGCTGATCGCGACGCGCCTGTCGATCGAGGCGGTGCGCACCACGCTGTCGCTCACCGCCTTCCTCGTCTTTTTCAGCCTGTTGCTGTCGGTGGTCGGCGATCTCGACGATCTCGAACGCGGTGGGCTGGTGATCGGCCTGGCCTTTCCGTTCCTCTACGTCGGCTTCTGCCTTGCCTGCGGCGGCTTCGTGCTGGCGCTGAAATGGCTGGTCGCCGGCCGCTACAAGGCGACGACCGCGCCGCTGTGGAGCACCTTCGTCTGGCGCAGCGAATTGGTCACCGCGACCTACGAGAATCTGGCAGTCGCCAATCTGCTCGAACCGTTGCGCGGGACGCCGTGGATCGCCGTCTATCTGCGGCTGATGGGGGCGAAGATCGGCAAGCGCTGCTATATCGACACCACCGATCTCACCGAGCACGATCTGGTGACGATCGGCGACGACGTCGCGCTCAACGACTTTGCGGGGCTTCAGACGCATCTGTTCGAGGACCGGGTGATGAAGGTCGGCCCGATCCGCGTCGGCGATCGCGCCACGATCGGTTCGCTGGCGATTGTGCTGTACGATGCGGAGATCGGCGCGGATGCGCAGCTCGGCGACCTCTCCGTGGTGATGAAGGGCGAGACGTTGCCCGACGGCACCAATTGGGAGGGCAGTCCCGCCCGGATCGCGACCGGCGCATGACGCCGCAATGGCACGACGGGCCGCTGGCGGCGCTGGACTGGAACGGGGAGGCGCCGGTGGTATGGCGCGCCGTCGCGGACGATGCGGCGGCACGGCGGGACCTCACGCGGGCCTTGGTCGCGCGGCTCGCACGGCGGCGCGTCGAGGACGTGCGGCTGGCGCGCACCGCCGCAGGGGCGCCGCGCGTCGCGGGGCCGGCTGGCTGGTACATCGGCCTGTCGCACCGCGGCACGCAGTGCCTGATCGGTGCCGCCACCCGACCGATCGCGGTCGATCGCGAATTGGTCGATGACGCGCCGCCGCTATGGGATATGCTGACCGAGCGGGAGGGGCGTGACCTTCGCTGCCTCGATCCGCTTGTTCAGCCGCGTGCCTGGCTGCGGCGCTGGACGATCAAGGAAGCGCACGCCAAGCTGGTCGGCGAGCCGCGCCGCATCGCCCCGGAGACGATCGAGACCGAGGTGATCGACCCCGTGCACGCCACCGCCCGCTACGAGGGTGTGTCGCGCTGCTGGACGCGCGACGATGCCGAGGCGATCGAGACGGTCGCGTTGTGGCAGGCGGCGGCATGAGCCGGGTCGCGGTCCGCCCCTATGACACCGCGGATCGCGCGGCGGTGCTGGCGCTCTTCGATTCCAACCTGCCCGAATATTTCGGTGCCGGCGATCGCGGCTGGCTGGAGGAGACGCTCGACGAGCCCGACGGCCCGGCGTTCGTCGTCACCGTCGATGGCGTCCCGGCGGCGTTCGGCGGGTATGAGATCTGGGACCATTACAACAAGGCGCTGCTCTACTGGGGCATGGCGGCGCGGCGCTTCCATCGCTGCGGGCTCGGCCGGCTGCTGCTGTTCGAGCGGCTGGTGCATGTCGCGCGCCATGCCGAGCCGCCGACCCGCTATGTCACCGTCGATACCTCGCCGTTGGTCGCGCCGTTCTTCCGCCGCTGCGGCTTCGCGTCGACCGCGGTTTGGCCGGAGGGCTATCGTTCCGGCATGGATATGCACGAGCTGCATTTCGATCTCGCCGCGACGACGCTCGACGCGCTCGACGAGCAGCGGCGTGCCGCGCTGATTGCGGTGGAGGCGGCGGTCGCGTCGGTCTAGCCGCGCTCCTCATGCGCGAGATGCAGCGCGACCAGCCGCGCAAGCAAAGTCGCCGGGAAGAGCTGGCCGATCACCGATTCCAGATTGGCGAGGCTGCGCGCCAGCGGTGCCACCGGGACGATGTCGCCGAAGCCGGTGGTGGTGATCGTCGCCAGGCTGAAATAGGTGAAGGCGGCATTCGCGCTGGTCGCCGTGTGCGGATCGAACCCGCTGCCACCGAACGCGCCCGGTGCATGCATCTGGATCGCGCCATAGGCGATCGCGAACAGGGCGGAGACGTTGAGGTAGAGCAGCACCGCGCCGCGGATGCGATGCGCGGTCACCCGCCCGGCGGCGAAGACGTGCGGCGCGACCACCGCGGTCACCGCCACGTTGAACAGGAAGGCGACCAGCGCGATCGCCTCATGCTGCTCGGTGGCGTCAAGCTGGAGCGAGGCGGAGACGACGCGGCCGAATGCCGGCCACGCCGTCAGCAGCGCGATCGACACGATCAGCAGCACCCGCCACAGCCGGTTCCGGGTGAAGACGGTGACGCAGATGAAGGCGAAGGCGAGGTGGCAGGCGTCGAGCAGGCTGCGGCCAGACGTCCAGCCCTGTGCCAGTGGCACGACCACGAACAAGGTGACGCCTTGCAGGACGAGCAGCGCCGACAGGCTGTGGTCGATCCGCCGGTCGCGGTCCGCCGCGGCGGACGGCAACGCGGCGTGCTTCGGCATCGTCGGCATGATCGCGCGCATCCTCGTTCCCGGCAGCATCGTCGCGCTAGGCGCGGCCGGCTGAACGACGGGTTGATGAGCCGGCACCGCGGTTCGACGGGCCCGATCACGCGGGAATCGCACCGGAATGGCCACGAGCGCTGATCGACAGACCGCGCACATTCGGGCACAAGCTGCGCCGATGAGCCACGCAGACAGTGTCCGAGAGCAAGAAGGAGCGACCGAACAAGGGGTTAGCGCCGATGGCCCGGATATAGACCGCTTTCGCTCGATCGTCTTCCCCAATGCCGTGCGCGAATTACGCAAGCAACAGGGCTTCGCCAGGCTGCTCGGATTGTCGGCTGTATTGCCCGACATCCCCTATGTCCGCCTCTCCAAGATCGAACGCGGCGAAGTGGTCGCCAAGGCGAGCGAATTGCGCAGCATCGCGATGGCGATGCGGGTCGCGCCCGAGGATCTGCTGCTCGACATCGCCGATCCCGCCTTCGACATCGCCGCATGGGCGACCGAATTGCAGGACCTGACCGACGAGGAGATCGCCGAGGATCGCTTTGCGGTGCTGCTCGCCGCGGCGATCCGTGCGCGGCGCGATGCCGACCGCTCGCTGTCGATCGTCAACGTCGAACGCCGCTTCGGCATCGCGCCGGTGATCCTGTCGCGGCTGGAGAACGGCTACAAGCCGCTCGGCCGCTGGAACGCGCAGACCGTGGGCGCGGTCTGCCGATTGCTCGGCGTCGCGGATGCGCAAGCCCTGCGCGATCACGTCGCCCGGGCGGATGCCGATGGCATTTTGCGCGCGCATCTGCCCGCCGCGGCGAGCAGCGCGGCACGGATCGAGAAGACGCGTGCGCGCGTCGCATTGTTGCGCGAGGAATTGCACGATCCCAGCCAGCCGACGGCGATCCGCGCCAAAGCAGCGCAACCGCCGCGCGTCACGCCCGGCGCGACGCCGCCGAACGGGGTGGATGCCGCCGTCCTTGCCGCGATCGAACGGTCCGAGACCGCGACCGTCCGGCTGGTGCCGGTGTTCGGCGCGCCGCTCGCCGACGGGCTGGTCGATCGCGTGCCGATCGGCCGTACCGTCGAGGCGCCGCGCCATGCCCAGCCCAACAGCTACGGCCTGCGCGTCTGCCGTGCGACGCTGGGGCCTGCGCTGCCTGCGCATGCAATCGTGGTAGTCGATCCGGATCGCTTTCCGTCCTCGGGCGGCCTTGCCGTCGTGCGCGAGGCGGGCGGGTTGCGCCTGCTCGTCGTCACCTTCGATCGCCAGGGCCGGATGATCGGCTATAGCGTCAATCCCGATCGCGAGATCGACCTCGACACGCTCGATGCCGCCGACGTCGGCACCATCGTCGCGGTGCTGCTTGACTGACGCTGCCGCGGTCCGGTGCGGGTTACGCGGGGTGGGCATCGGTGACGGGTCAATAGCTCGAATTGACCGCGATCGGCATCGTCGGATCGAACCGCGACAGATTGCCCTGCGCGCCATAGGTCGAGGTGGCGCGCCCCGCGAGCCGCTTCGCCTCGCTGGTGATCGCACCGATCATCTCCACCGACAGGTCGATCTGCCGCTCCAGCGCGGCGGCATTGGCGGCGGAGATCGGCTCCAGCCGCGCGAGCAGCTCTTCGAGCCGCGCGCGCTGCGCCTCGTCGAGCGAGCGGTTCCAGTCGACCGTGCTGCGCCCGTAGGCGGCGGTCATCTGTTCGAGCTGCCCGACGAGCCGCACCTTGGTCGCCGCCAGTTCGGGCAACCCCGCGCCGAATGGACTCTCCTGCAGGTGCCGCGTCTCCTCCTCCATCAGCATCAGCAGCGATTCGAGCACGTCCGTCAGTCGTTCGATCACGCGCCGCCCTCCTGCAATTTGATGATCTGGTTGAGCACCGCCGGCGCGATGCCGAAGCCGCCGCGCCGCGCGATCGCATCGCCCATCTTCTCGGCGAGCACGCCGCGGAACATCTCCTCACCATGGCCGCCGCTGAACGGGCCGTCCGCTGGCGCGGTGTCCATCATGATCCGCACCATCTGGCCGACGAACACCGCCTCGAACGATTGCGCGGTCGCGGCGGGATCGTTGGCTTTGCGCGTCGGCTGCGGCGCCGGCGTCGCGGCAAGCAGAGGGGCGGAAAGGCTGCTGTCCATCATTGTACCTCGATTTCCGCCTGGAGCGCACCGGCGGTGCGCAGCGCCTGAAGCACGGTGATCAGATCGCGGGGCGTGACCCCGAAGGCGTTCAATCCGGCGACCAGCGATACCAGGGACGTCGCATTGTGCAGGATGCCGAGCCCTCGCCCGTTGCCGTCGCTCACCCCGATCTGGGTGCGCGGCAGCACTTCGGTGGTGCCGTTGGAGAAGGGGCCGGGTTGTGACGCGATCGGCGTCTCGGCGATGCTGATCGTCAGCCCGCCCTGTGCGATCGCGACCGGGCTGATCCGCACGTCCGCACCCATCACCACCGTTCCCGACGATTCGTTGATCACGACGCGCGCGGGCAAATCGACCTCAACCGGCAGTTCCTCGATTCCGGCAATCAGATCGATGACGTGATCGGTCGAGCCCGCCGGCGGCGCGACTTCGATCGTGCCGGGGTCGAGCACGTGCGCGACGCGGTCGAAGCGGCGGTTGATCACCTCGGCGATGCGGGAGGCGGTGGTGAAATCTGGGTTCTTGAGCGCGAGCTTCAGCGTCGTCGCGGTGCGCAGCGTATAGGGCACCTCGCGTTCGACGATCGCCCCGCCCGAGATTCGCGCCGCGGTGGTCACGCCGCGGCTGATCGACGCGGCGGCGCCCTGCGCCCGGAAGCCGGACACCGACAGCGGCCCCTGCGCGACCGCATAGATTTCCCCGTCCAGCCCGCGCAGCGAGGTGACGAGCAACAGGCCGCCCTGCAGACTGGTGGCGTCGCCCATCGCGGCGATCTGCACGTCGATCGCGCTGCCGGCCCGCGCGAAGGCGGGCAAGGTGGCGGTCACCGACACGGCGGCGACGTTCTGCGTCCGCATCGTGTCGCCGCGGATGTTGACCCCCATCCGCTCCAGCATCGACTGGATCGTCTCGACGGTGAAGGGGACGTTCTGCGTCCGGTCGCCGGTGCCCTGCAACCCGACCACCAGCCCATAGCCGACGAGCTGGTTGGGCCGGACGTTCTCGACATCGACGATGTCCTTGATCCGCGAGACGGGGCCGGCGATCGCCGGTCCGCCCGCGATCAGCGCGGCGAGGGCGGCCAGAGCGGCGGCGATGAGGCGGAATGGGCGTGGCATCACAATACTTATAGGATGAAGCGGTCGCCGGCGGACGCGATGCGTCACGCAAGTCGTTGCGCGAGGCGCATGACGTAGGTGATCACCTCCGCGACCGCGGCATAATGTTCGACCGGGATCGGCCGGTCGAGATCGGCCGAGGCATAGAGCGCACGGGCGAGCGGCGGACTCTCGACGATCGGCACGTGCGCGCCCGTGGCGATTTCGCGGATGCGCAGCGCCATCGTGTCCATGCCCTTGGCGACCACCACCGGGGCGGCCATCGCGCCGTGGTCGTATTTGAGCGCGACGGCATAATGCGTCGGGTTGGTGACGACGACGCTGGCGGTCGGCACCGCCGCCATCATCCGCTTGCGGCTGCGCGCCATGCGGATCGCGCGGATCCGCGCCTTGATCTTGGGATCGCCGTCGCTCTGGCGGTGCTCGTCCTGCACCTCCTGCCGGCTCATCCGCATCCGGCTCATGAACGCCTGCCGCTGGTACATGAAATCCGCCGCGGCGAGGACGATCACCGCCAGCCCGACGGTGCGCACGAGGTCGAAGGCGAGCGTGCCCGCCGCGGTGCCGATCGCCTGCGGCGAGGCGCCGATCAACTGGTCGAGCGCGACGAGATGCGGCTTGAGCAATGTGACCGAGATGAAGATGATGACGACGAACTTCGCCAACGTCTTGGTGAATTCGACCAGCGCCGGCTTGCCGAACATCCGGCCCAGGCCCGCGGCCGGCGACAGTTTCGACCATTTGAGGCCCACCCGGCTCCACACCAGCGACGGGCGGCTCTGCAGGAACAGGGGCAGCATCGCGAGCGCGAACAATGTCGCGAACAGCGGCCAGACCGCGCGCAGGAATTCGAGCAGGATGGCGGTGACGATGTCGCGCGCGTCGTCGCTGGTCAGCGCGTAATCGTCCGCCCGGCCCCAGAGTTTGACGCACATCGTGCCGAGCCGCGCCAGCGTCCACGACCCCAGGCCGCCGGTGACGATCATCGCGCCGACGAACATCACCGCATGCCGCACCTCCGGCGCGTTGGCGACCTCGCCCTTCTTCGCCGCGTCGCGCAGCCGCTTGTCGGTCGGCTGTTCGGTCTTCTGGTCCTTGTCGCCGCCCGCCATGTCAGAGCAGCTGCCGGTGCAGGAAGGCGATCATCGCCTGGCAGAAGCCGGTCAGCGCGACGCCGAAGGTCACGCCGAACAAGGTCAGGCCGAACAGGATGTTGAGCGGCTGCGCGACGAAGAACACCTGCAGCGTCGGCGCCATCCGAGCGGCGAGCCCCAGCGCGGTGTTGAACAGGATCGCATAGACCAGCAGCGGCGCTGCCATGTTGACCGCCAGTTCCATCGCCCGCCCGGTCGCGACGATCGCGATATGCGCGAGATCGGGGGCGGGCGGCAGCGCGCCGACCGGGAATTGGTCGTAGGAATGAACGATCGCGGCGATCCAGAGATGATGGATGCCCATCGCCATGCAGGCGACGGCAGCGGTGACCGCGATGAAGCGCGACAGCAACGGCACCTGTCCGCCCAGCGCCGCGTCGGGCACCAGGACCGAGGACAGGCCGATCTGCAGGCTGATCAGCGATCCCGCCATCGTCGCCGCGCTGAACAGGATGCGGACGAGCAGCCCGATCCCCAGCCCGACGACGACCTGCGTGACGACTGCGGCGATCAGCGCGCCGCCGCCGTCGGCGGGCACCTTCACCCGCTGGTCGAGCAGGCCGTAGAGGCCCAGCGTCAGCCCCAGCGCGAGCAGCAGCCGGATCTGCGGCGGCACGCTGTCTTCGGCGAAGACGGGCAGCGCCATGACCACCGCGCCGATCCGTGCGAACAGGATCAGGAAGACGGTGACCTGGATCGACAGGTCGGCCATCGGATCGTCAGCCGCCGATCACGATCGCGTCGGCGATCCGCGCCATGAAGCCGGCCATCGCGCGGGCGATCATCGGCAGGCTGACGACCAGCACCGCGCCGATCGCGAGCAGCTTGGGCACGAAGGTGATCGTGCCCTCCTGCAATTGGGTGAGCGCCTGGAACAGGCTGATCGCGACGCCGACGATCAGGCCGGTGAGCAGCATCGGGCCGGCGACGGTGAGCACCAGCATCATGGCCGCACGACCGAATTCGGCGGCCTGATAGGCATCCATCGCGATCAGATCTGCATGCGCATGATTTCGGAATAGGCGCCGACCATCCGGTCGCGCACCGCGACGATCGTGCTCAGTGCCGATTCCGCCGCGCCGACGGCGGTGACGACGTCGATCAGATCGCCCTTGCCGGCGACCTGCTTGGCGCTCTCGGTCTCGGCGGTGCGCAGCGTCGCGGCGGTGTCGCCGATCATCGACTGGACCATGCCGCCGAAGCTGGTCGCGCCGGTGGCGGCGGCCTCGGTCGGGACGGCGACGGCGCCGACCGCGTCGGTCGCTGTCGCATCGTCTGCGGCCGCGCTGGGGCCGGGCAAAGCGGTTAGGGCGCGGCCATAAGCGGCCGCGGCGTCGAGGGCGCCGATCGACATGGCTGACGTATCCTTTCTTACTTGATGAGATCGAGCGTGTGCAGCGTCATGTTGCGCGCCGCCTCGATGGCGTTGAGATTGGCCTGATAGGAGCGCTGGGCGGCGCGCATGTCGGCCATTTCGATCGGCCCGTTGACGTTGGGCATCTGCACGTAGCCGGCGGTATCCGCGGCGGGATTGCCCGGTTGATAGACGCGGCCGAAGTCCGATTTGTCGGGGGTGATCGAGGCGACCTGCACCGTCGTGCCGCCGATCGCGCGATCGACATGCGCCTTGAAGGTCGCGACGCGGCGCCGATACGGATCGCCGCCCGGCGTCTTCGCGACCGAATCGGCGTTGGCGAGATTCTCGGCGATCACCCGCATGCGCAGCGCCTGCGCGTGCAGGCCCGATGCGGAGACGTCGATCGACGTGTGCAGGTCCATGGGTCCCCCGGATGGCGTGCGGCGACGGGTCATCCGCCGCCGGGCTCGCTTCAGCTTATAGGAAGATTTTGCCGGCCGGCCGCCGAACCCCGCCAAATATTCCTATAAAATCCGTGAAGGAGAGCCGAATGTCCGTGCTTGAAGCCATTCCGGTCGAACTGTCGATCGTGCTGGGATCGACGCAGTTGCCCGTCTACCAGATCCTCAAGATGAGCCGCGGCGCGATGATCCCGCTCGACTGCGGGCAGGACGATCCGACCCTCGTATACGTCAACGACGAACTCGTCGCGCGCGGCCGCATCCTGGTCGAGGACGAGCGCATGTCGCTCGAGATCACCGATATCATCCAGAAGGCCTCCTGATCGATGGACCTGCTGTCCGCGCTGCGCGCCGTCGGCGCGCTGGGGCTGATTCTCGGCCTGCTCGCCGGCGCGTTATGGGTGGTGCGCCGCTACGGCATCAAGCTGCCGGCGCAATGGCTCGGTGGCGGCGGTGCGGAACGCCGGCTCGCGCTGGTCGAGCGGCTGGCGCTCGACGGGCGGCGCTCGGTCGCGCTGATCCGCTGCGACGGCCGCGAGCATCTGGTGGTGATCGCGCCGGAAGGCGTCGTCGCGCTGGGTGACGGCATGCCGGTGCGCGCGCCACTGATCCGGCGGGGCTCCTATGCGTAGGGCGGTGTGGCTCTTGCCGGTGCTGGCGCTGGTCGCGCTGCCGGTGCCGGCGCTCGCCCAGTCGCTCGGCCAGGCCGCCGATCAGGCGCAGGGCGCCGCCGCGAGCCTCGGCCAGGGCTCGATCTCGGGGCGTGCGCTGCAGATCCTGCTGACGCTCACCGTGCTCAGCCTGGCGCCGGGCATCCTGATGACGGTGACGTCGTTCACGCGGATCATCGTCGCGCTGTCGCTGCTCCGCTCGGGGCTCGGCGCGCCGGGCACGCCGCCCAATCCGGTGCTGATCAGTTTCGCGCTGTTCCTGTCGTTCTTCGTGATGGCGCCGACCTTCACCGCGGCGTGGCACAATGGCGTCGATCCCTACAACCACGGCAAGATCACCGAGGCGCAGGCGCTCGACGAGACGTCGCGGCCGTTCAAGACGTTCATGCTCCAGCACGTCCGTCGCGACGATCTGCATATGTTCGTCGAACTGTCGCACGCGCCGGCGGTGCCGACCGCGCAACTGCCGCTGCCGACGATCATGCCCGCCTTCATGATCTCCGAACTGCGCCGCGCGTTCGAGATCGGCTTCCTGCTGCTGTTGCCGTTCCTGGTGATCGATCTGGCAGTGGCGGCGGTGTTGATGGCGATGGGCATGATGATGCTGCCGCCGACGACGATCTCGCTGCCGCTCAAGATCATCTTCTTCGTGCTGGTCGATGGCTGGGCGCTCGTCGCGGGCTCGCTGGTGCGCAGCTTCGGGCACGGCTAGCCCGTCGCGCGCCCCGCGAACCGCTGCGCCGGCACGTCGAGCCACGGCGCGAGCGTGTCGAACGCCAGCCGCTGCGCAAAGGCGACGCCGACATGCCCACCGGCGGTCCAGCGGCACTCGGCCGCGAGCAGCGGCGGCAGACCGGGGATCGAGAGGAGCAGGGGGTGGTCGGGGTGCAACGCGCTCGCCGCCGTCGCGAACCGTGCACCGCCGTCCGAGACATCGAGCATCGTGGCGGGGAAGGCCGTGCTTCCTTGCCAGATGACGACCGGACAGTTGGTGAGGAAGCGCGGCGCCCGCGGCGGCAGCGCCGGCGGTTCGATCTCGTCGGCGGAGCAGCGGGCGAGAAACTGGTCGATATCCACGATCGGAACGGCGAGCGTCACGCCGACATGGTGATGCGCGGCCCATTCGACCTGGCCGGACGCGGATTGCCGATTGGGCAGGTCGACGCGCACCCAGTCCGCGCGGCCGAGCAGCATGACGGTGCGGACACTCAATGTTCGACCGGCAATGGCTTGGATCCGGCACAGGCCGTCGCCGCCGGGGCCGACGAGCCGCGCGTCGATCGGGTTCGCCCGGCGCCGCGCCGCCACCGCGTCACCGTCGCTGATCCCCGAAAATGGCATGGCGCGCCTTTGTCTGCCGCTGCACGGCCGATCAGTTCGGCTGAACCTGCAACACCACCGCGCGGCGCACATTGTCGCGTCCGAAGGTCGCCATGGCGGCGTCGAGCACCAGCTTCCGGAACGTCTCGATACGTGGAATCTGGCCGTCCGCGCCGCTCGCCAAGGGCGTGCGAAAGGCCCGCATGTTGATCGCATCGAGCAGCAGCGGCATGTTCGCGCTCACCTTCTCCTGCGCGGCGACGGTCACCTCGATCTGGGTGGTGATGTTGACATAGCCCGTCAGCCGCCCGTCGGGCAGCACCAGCGGCAGCAGGATCGTGCCGGCGGGCACGAATGCGGTCGTCCGCAGCGCGGCACTCTCCTGCGCGACCAGGGCGATATGGACGGCGAAGGCCCCTGCGACGCCGAGCGCGAAGCCGGCCACCGGGATGAGCAGAAGTTGCAGGAACCGGTTCATCGCGCTGCCCTCGTCAGAATTTGAAGCTGCTGTCGCGGGGCAGCGCCGCCGGCTCGGCCAAGGCGATGATCGTGATCCGCCGGTTTTCCGACCGTTCGGGCTGGTCGGGATAGATCGGCTCGGTTCCCGCTTTGGCGACGACCTCGGAGAAGCGCGACGCGGGCAGGCCGGCGTCGATCATCGCCTTGCGCGCCGCAAGTGCGCGCGCGCTCGACAATTGCCAATTGGCCTCGCTGTTGCCGCCGGTCGAATCGGTATGCCCCTCGATCGCGATCTGCGCGTTCGAGCGGACCAGATGCTGCGCCACCTTGGCGAGCAGATCGCGGGCGAAGCTGTTGAGCGTCGCGGTCGGACCCTGGAACATCGGCCGGTTGGCGGTGTCGACGAGGTTGACGCGCACGCCATCGCGCGACGGCTTGATCTGTACGCTATGCTGCGCCTCGGGCTGTGCCTGCAGCGCGACGCGCATCTCGTCGGCGAACACGCGCAGCATCGCATCGGGAATGTCCGCCGATCCGCCCCGCGCCGCGCCCTCGGGGCCGTCGTTCGGCGTCCGCAGGCCGATGATCGCGCTGTCGTTGCTCGGCGCGTGCCGCGCGTGGCCGCTCTGGCCGGATTGCATGCCGACCTGATCGGTGATCGAACTCGGCGGCACCGTGGAGACCGTCGGCGAGAAATAATCGGCGAGCCCCTTGAGCTGGCTCTTGTTGGCATTGGAGAGCAGCCACAACAGCATGAAAAAGGCCATCATCGCCGTCACGAAATCGGCATACGCGACCTTCCACGCGCCACCGTGATGCGTGCCGCCATGCTTCTTGCGACGGGCGCGGCGTGGCCGGACGACCAGTTCTTCGGAATCGGGGACGCTCGCCACGATGGATCAGCGCCAAGTCGCAGCGGCACGGCGCGCGAACAGGGTCGGGCATCCGCACATAATCAGCTCAACTCCCCGAACACGCGCTCGATCTTGTCCTTGAGCGCGGCGGGCGCGAACGGCTTCACCACGTAATTGTTGACGCCGAGCGCGGCCGCTTGCTGGACGATGTCTTTTTCTGAGGAGCCGGTGAGCATGATGAAGGCGGTCTTGCCGATCACCGGATCGGCGCGCACCGCGCGCAGGAAGTCCATGCCGTTCATGCCCGGCATGTTATAATCGGACAGGATCAGGTGGACGCGATCCGTCTTGACCGCCTCCAGCGCCTCGGTCGCCTCCGCCTTGTCGCGGATGTCGCGGAAGCCGAGGTCCTGCAGGGCGCGGCGGATCATCGCCCGCATGCTGGCCTGGTCGTCGACCACCATGACCCTGATTGCTGAAGCCGCCGGCATGTTACGTGTCTCCGAGAAAATGGTCGTCGTCGGGGTGGGAAGAAGCGTGGGCGTGGGTCACGCCTGCGCTGCGGCGAGCTGGTCGCGCGTTTCGTCGAGTGCGGCTTCCAGCTCCTCGAACGTCGGCGCATAGCCCGACGGCGTCATGCGCCGGGCGAGTTCGACCGCGACCTGCACGGGCAGCCCCTGCGCGTAGGCGATCACCGCGGTCTTCACGAGCGTGTAGGGCTTCTGTTCCGCTTCCAGCGTCTGCTGCAGCTTGGACGCGATCGGCCCGACCAGCCCGTAGGCGAGCAACACGCCGAGGAAGGTGCCGACCAGCGCGCTGCCGATCATGCCGCCCAGGATCTGCGTCGGCTGGTCGATCGAGCCCATCGTGTTGATGACGCCGAGCACCGCGGCGACGATGCCGAGCGCGGGCAGCGCGTCCGCCATTAGCTGCATCGCATGCTGCGGCACCATCTCCTCGGCATGGTGACGCTCGATGTCGTTCTCCATCGCCTCGGCGATCTGATAGGGATCTTCGAGGTTGACGGTCATCATCCGCAGATAGTCGCAGATGAACAGGATCAGCGACCGATCGGCGAGCAGCCGCGGATAGCGCGAGAAGATCGGGCTCTCCTCGGGACGGTCGATATGCTTTTCGATCGCCATACCGCCGCCGTTGCGGAAGGTGGTCAGCAGCGCGAACAGCATCGCCAGCAGGTCGCGATAGTCGCTTTCCTTCCAGCGCGGTCCCTTGAAGATATGGACGACACCGGCGAGCGCCTTCTTCACCACCGGCATCGAATTGCCGAGGATGAACGCGCCGATCGCCGCGCCGGCGATCGTCAGCATCTCGTGCGGCAGGGCTTCGAAGACGACGGAAAGATTGCCGCCGGCCATCAGAAAACCGCCGAAGACGCATAGCAGTGTGACGACGACACCGATGCCGCTCAGCATGAACCACTCCAGGATACGGGCAAACCAAAGGGGCGAAGGCCCCGTCTGATTATAGGATCGCACCGGCGCCGGGTGGCGCGCGACGCGAAATATTCCCGCATGGCCGCTGCCGAACCCGTGGATGTTCCTAGAATAAGCTCGAACCAGAACGCACGAATTGAGCTTTAGGAGGACACCATGCTCGACGCCTATCGTCGTGTGCAGTCGCTGTCGGCGACGCCGCGAGCCACCGAATATCGGCTGATCAGCGGGGTGACCCAGCAGTTGATCGAGGCCAAGGAACAGGGCTGGCAAGGCGCCGAGCTGATGCCGCCGCTACATCAGAACCGCAAGATCTGGTCGATGCTCGCGATCCTGTGCGGGTCGCCGGGCAACAAGCTGCCGACCGATCTGCGTGCGAGCATCATCTCGCTGTCGCTGTGGGTCGACCGGCATACCAGCGACGTGATGCGCCAGCGCGATTCGATCGACGCGCTGATCAGCGTCAATTGCGCGATCATGGAAGGTCTGTCGGCCGAAAACCCCGCATGATCCGCGCCGCCGGCCCGCCTGCATGCCCCCGACGACGGGGCACATGCAGGAAGGCCGGAAGACGCCGCCCGACCGTCACCGTGGCCGATGACGCAGGTCAGTGACGGGTCGGCGTGGCGGCGGCGCCGTCGATGCCGCGCCGGCGGCGCAGCAGGAGCGGGGCCGGGCGCGACGGGTCGTCACGCGTGCCGGGAAGAGGAGCATGAAGCTTCGGCCGACCGGCCGGTGCGACCGGTGCCGGCATCGGCGCGGCACCGGCCCGGATCGTCATCGCCGCGGCACCCCGGCGCCAGCGAAGCGGGCCCGCGCAATGCATCTCCCGGCTCATTTCATGTCGCGTACGGCGATTTCGCCGATCTTGCGGATCGCGCGCTTGGAGATCTGTCGCGCGCGCTCCTTGGAGATGCCGGCGGCCTCTGCGGCGGCATCGGGATCGGGGTCCAGCAGGCGCTGCTCGATGATCCTGCGGTCGCGCTCCAGCCGCTGCGAGAGCGCTTCGATCTCGGGCTCGGCACCATGGCCCCAACCGGTGACCTGGCGGCCGCATTGTTCGGTGGCGCGGCGCTTCGGACGCGGCCGACGCAGGATCTGCTCCTCGCCGACGCTGCGCAACTGGCCGATATAGCCGTCGACCAGCGCGTTGAGCGTCTTGCGCGCGAGATAGTCGGAGGCACGCGTCTCGACCTCGACGTGCGCAGCCTCGTCCTGGATCAGCGATTCGAGCGTCGTCTCCTCGCCTTCGGGGCCGGTGGTGCTCAGATGCAGCGAGACGGTGGTCGCCTGCACCTTCTGCGCGGACACCCGCTGATCGGTCATCAGCCGGAACCGCAGGCTCTGCAATTCGCCGCGGATCTGCCAGTTTACGAAGGTGGTGAACTGCGCCTTCGTCGGATCATAGGCCTGGATGGCGCGATGGACGCCGATCGCGCAGGCCTGTTCGGCATCGTCCCAATAACTGACCAGACCGTATTGCCGAATGAAATGGCGTACCCGCGGCGCGATCAACTTCATGACCCGCACGAACGCCTTGTTCTCCTCATGACGCTGACGGGGACTGATCCGCGCGCCATCCACCGGACGGCTGGCGATAACGGCCGCCACCGCGCTTTCTAGCGCAAGTGTGGTCTTCGACATTGCAATTCCCTCCCGCTCGGAAACGAGAGGGCCCCACCCGCCTCGTTGACGGCAGAGCTAGATCGCGAGTCTTAACGGAATAATAATCCCGCATCGCACAATCCTATATCACGTATAGGATTTCAGGGACTTAGCGATTTTCATATTGATCGGGGTTAGGACAATGTTTTGACGCTGCGCTCGACATAAGCGGTCAGCCACTGCCGATGCGCCTGTACGGAATCGCCGGCGACCGCGATCCGCTGGTTGGCGGCGGCGACGCCGATCTGCGCCTTCAGCAGCATCCGGGCGCGATCCGGGGCGAGTCCGCCGGTCAAAAACCGGATCGCGTCGCGCGCGCCGAGATGGTGGCCGATATAGGCGCCGCGGGCGAGATCCCGCACGCTGCCGTCCAGTCGGATGCCGGCGGCGCGGAGCTGCGAGAGATTGTGGCCGGCATAATCGGCGATCGCGTGGATCGCGGCGGCGCCGTCGTAGCGCATCGCCAGCAACGGCGCGCGCGCCGCCGCCAGCAGGCGCCCGCCCTGGTCGATCCAGCCGCGCTCATGCGCCGCGGCGTTCAGCCAGGTGCCGGCGCGCTCGGTTTCGGAGATCCACGTGCCGGTCAGGAACTGGCCGAGGCCCGCGGCGCTGGAATGGGGATTGCGCGACATCGTCTGCCAGCGGCCATCGGCGCCGGTCGCGGCCTCGGCATGGATGATCGCGGTCAGCACCGGCGCGGGCAGGCCGGTGCGCGACGCCGCGGCATCGATCGTGCCGGCATAATCCGCATTCGCCGCCAGCCCGCGCGCGGCGCCGTCCGGGTCGCGCTCGCCGTCGTGGCGACGATCCCGCCGATCGCCGCGATCGTGCTGCGGCGCGACCGCGGGCGGCATCCACGCCGGTGCCGGTTGCAGCCGCGCCGCGGCGTCGGCGGCATCGCCGCCCAGCATCACCATCAGCGAGCGCAGGCTCGCGTCGGCCGCCGCCGGCCGGCGGTCGCCGCGCGGTTCGCGCACGCCGCTGTCGCCCAGCACCGCCTGCCACAATTGGTCGCTCAGCTCGGCGCGGGCCTGATCGTAGATCAGCTCGGCACGCTGGCGCGGGTCGAGCGCCGCGATGTCGATACGCCCGATCGTCACCGCGTCGCCGACCAGCCTTCGGCCGAGCGGCGGCCGGCGAGATCGTCGAGGTCGCGCTGTTCGGCGGCGGCGAGCATCCGGTTCGCCTCCTTGCGATGCTGTTCCACCGCCAGCTCGATCACCCGCGCCTTGCCATAGGCCTGCACCGCGCGCTCCTGCAGCCGTTCGAGCCGCGCGTCGGCATCGGCGGTCGCGGCGGCGAGATCCTGCTGCGTCGCGCGCATCCGCGTCAGATAGCTCTGCGTCGGCAACAAGGGTGAGTCCGCCGCGATCGCGCGCTCGTCGGCGACCGTCGTGCGCGCCTCGATGCAGGCGGCATGCGCCAGCGTCGCGCGCTCGACCTCGACCGCGATGGTGACGCGGATCGCCTCCACCTCGCGCTGCTGGACGCGGAGCGCGCCATCAAGCGGCGTCGTCATCGCGATCCTCCTGCATGTCGAGCAACGCCGCCAGCGCGGCGAAGCTCTGCGCCGCGCCGCCGCGATCGTGGCGGCGCTGGCTGAGCAATCCCTCGATCGCCGGGGCGAGGCGGATCGCGGTATCGACCTCGGCGTTGCTGCCCGGACGATAGGCGCCGAGCCGCACCATCTCCTCCATGTCGGCATAGGTCGCCAGCACCTGCCGCGCCGCGTCGCGCAGCCGGTTCTGCTCGGCGTCATGCGCCTGGGGCAGCGTGCGCGAGACCGATTTGAGCACGTCGATCGCCGGATAGCGGCCGCGTTCGGCGATGCGGCGGGTGATGACGACATGGCCGTCGAGGATGCCGCGCACCGCATCGGCGATCGGCTCGTTATGGTCGTCGCCGTCGACCAGCACGGTGAACAGCCCGGTGATCGATCCCTGACCCGGAAGGCCGGGACCGGCGCGTTCGAGCAGCCGCGGCAGCTCGGCGAAGACGGTCGGCGTATAGCCCTTGGTCGTCGGCGGTTCGCCGCTCGCCAGCCCGATCTCGCGCTGCGCCATCGCGAAGCGGGTGACCGAATCCATCATGCACAGCACGTTGCGGCCCTGCGCGCGGAAATGCTCGGCGACCGCCAGCGTCGTCCACGCGGCCTGGCGGCGCATCAGCGCGGGCTCGTCGGAGGTCGCGACGACGACGACGCTGCGCGCGAGTCCCTCGACGCCGAGATCGTCCTCGACGAATTCCTGCACCTCGCGCCCGCGCTCGCCGATCAGCCCGATCACCGCGACGTCGCATTCGGTCCAGCGCGCCAGCATCGCCAGCAGCGTCGACTTGCCGACGCCCGATCCGGCGAACAGCCCCAGCCGCTGGCCGCTGCACAGGGGCGCGAAGACGTCGAGCGCGTTGACCCCCGTCTCCAGCTTGCCGCCGATCCGCGCCCGCGACGCGGCGGGCGGCGGCGAGGCCTTGACCGGCACCGCCTGCGCCCCCTGCGTCAGCGCGGGGCCTTCGTCGATCGGGCGGCCAAGCCCGTCGATGACGCGGCCGAGCCAGCTGTCGGACGGACGCAGCGTGAACTGTCCCGCGGCGAGATCGGCCTGCGCGCCGGAGGCGATGCCCTGCGGATCGCTGAACGGCAGGCAGTGGACGATGCCGCGATCGAGCCCGGTCACCTCCGCCTCGACCAGCCCGCCGGCCGCGTGGATGCGCAGCCGCGACCCGATCTGCGCGGCGCCGGCGAGGCCCTCCGCCGCGATCAGCGCGCCGCGCACCGCGACGACGCGGCCGTAGCGGCCGTCGGGCACGATGCCGCGCAACCCGGCGGCGACGGCGGACAGATCGGTCATCGCGCTGCGGCCCTCGTCACGCCACCGCGCCGGGCAGCCGCGCCATCGCCTCGGCTTCGTAGGAGATCAGCCAGCGGCAGTCGGTCAGCCCCGCATAGAAATCCATCCGCGCCACCTTCTCGGCGAAGGCGGCGCAGATCGCCTTGGCCTCCATCCACTCGAAGGCGTTGAGCAGGTCGCCGATCAGCGCGAGCAGCGCGTCGCGATGGCGGTCGATCTGGTCGGGATCGATATAGGCCATCATACAGGCGAAATAGAGCCGCTTGGCGGGCGTATCCGCCTCCTCCGGCGTCATCACGTCGCGCCCGCGCAGGATCGACGCGGCATTTTCCACGCAGATCTGCGTGCGGCCGACGGCGCGGATCACCGCCCCGTTGACGATCATTTTCTCGCTGTCCTTGAGCGTGATGTACAATGCCATGGCGACCCCGCCTCCTCGCCGTCATTATAGGATGACATTGGCGTGACCGATGCGATCCGGGAAAGCGCGACATCGTTTTGGCCGGACGATGCGTCCTCCTACAATGACAGGGAAGCGGGGCGGCGTTCCCGCGCTCTTGATGCACGGAGAATGACGTGGGCCTTTATTCCGCAATGTCCGCCGGTGTTTCCGGCCTGAAAGCACAATCGAGTGCGATGAGCACCGTCGCCGACAACATCACCAACGTGAACACCGTCGGCTACAAGGCGACCTCGGCCGACTTCAAGACGATGGTGGGCGGCGGTTCCAACGGCGGCGACTATTCGGCCGGCGGCGTCAATGCGGTGACGCACGCGCTGGTCTCGAACGCCGGCGTGTCGCAGCCGACCAACAGCAATGCCGATCTCGCGATCGGCGGCCATGGCTTCTTCGTCGTCGGCGCCGATCCCAGCGCCACCACGATCGCCTACACGCGCGCCGGATCGTTCAGCAAGGACAAGAGCGGGTATCTGCAGAACACCAGCGGCTATTATTTGCTCGGCTGGCCGCTCGACGCCAAGGGCGGGTATTCGAACACGGGCAGCACCAAGGATCTGCAGCCGATCAACTACGAGAGCCTGTCGGGCGCCGCGCTGCCGACGACCAAGCTCACCTTCCGGGCCAATCTGCAGAGCACGACGACCGCGCACACCGGCTATACCGCGGGCGACATGCAGTCGGGCAAGGCCACGCCCGATTTCGTCAAGCCGGTGTCGGTCTATGACGCGCAAGGCGGCGCGCATCAGCTGACGCTCGCCTTCATCAAGACCGCGCCCAACACCTGGCAGTCGGAAATCTATGCGGTGCCGGCGAGCGACGTCAGCGCGACGAACGGCATCGTCGCGAGCGGCACGATCAAGTTCAACAGCAACGGCACGCTCAATCAGGCGGGATCGACCGCGGCGCTGTTCGGGTCGATCTCCCCGGCGTGGACCAACGGCGCCGGCTCGTCGCCGATCGCGCTGGCGCTGGGGTCCGACGGCGGACTCGACGGGCTGAGCCAGTCGAGCGACGTGTCGGAACTCACCTTCTCGGGCGCCGACGGCGGCCTGATGGGCAAGGTGAGCGACGTCAACGTCAGCGAATCCGGCGTGGTCAGCGCGGTGTTCGACAACGGCACGATGCGCGCCATGTATCAATTGCCGCTCGCCACCTTCGCCAATCCGGACGGGCTGACCGCGATCCAGGGCAACGCCTATCAGGTGTCGGACACGTCGGGCACGGCGGCGATCAATCCCGCGGGCGCGCGCGGTGGCGGCAAGATCGCGGGCAAGATGCTCGAAGGGTCGACGGCCGATCTTGCGACCGAATTCACCAACATGATCCGCTTCCAGCGCGCCTACAGCGCCTCGTCCAAGATCATCACCACGGTCGACCAGATGCTGCAGGAACTCAGCGAGATGAAGCGCTGATCTCCGCGGCGGCGCGCCTTCTTTCCATCCACGATAAGGATCTCCAGCCGTGTCCCTGAGCGACATCCTCGGCGCCGCGGCCTCGGGCCTTTCCGCCTCCCAGGCGGGGCTGGGCGCCGTGTCCAACAACATCGCCAACGTCGATACGCCGGGCTATGCCCGGCAACGCGTGACGATGTCGACCAACGTCGGCCTCGGCCAGATGAGCGGCGTCACCGCATCGGAGCCGAGCCGCGTCGCCGACCGCTATCTGGAAAGCGCGGTCTATCGGCGCGGCGGCGACGCTGGCCGGTCGGACGTGGTGTATCGCTTCCTCGACCGGGTGCAATCCTATCTCGGCGCGCCGGCGGGCAGCAGCAGCGACAGCCTGGGTTACGGCATACCGACGCAGCTCAACACGCTGATCAGCAAGGCGACGCTGATGACCGGGTCGTCGGACCCGCATCAATATAGCAACGCCTTCCTGCTCAGTGCCGGCGAGTTCCTCGACGGCGTCGGCCATCTGTCGAACGACATCAAGACGACGCGCTCCGACGTCGCCTCCGAGGTCGGCGACACGGTGTCCCGTGCCAATATCCTGCTGAAGCAGATCTATGGCTACAACGCCGATATCTCGCGTCAGCAACTGTCCGGACGCAGCGTCTCCGGACTCGCCGACCAGCGCCTGTCGGCGTTGCAGGAATTGAGCGGGCTGATGGACCTCCACACCATCACGCAACCCGACGGCAAGGTGATGATCGAGACGACCTCGGGCCAGACGCTGCTCGACAGCCGGCTGCGCCAGTTCGACTATCCCACCGGCGGCGATACCGCGTCGTCGCAATATGCCCCGATCAAGATCCGCTTCGCCGACGCATCGGGCACGCCCGGTGCCGCGACCGGCCAGACGGTCGACGGCGCCGCGGTCGGCGGCAAGCTCGGCGGCCTGCTGCAACTCCGTGACGCGGTGCTGCCGGCCTATTCGGACAAGATCGCCGGGCTCATGAGTGAGGCCGGCAAGTCGCTGAACGCGGCGTCCAACGCCAGCACCGCGGCACCGGCACCGCAAAGCCTGATCGGTCGGCCCAGCGGATTGGTCAGCGGCGACCGGCTCGGCTTCACCGGCGCCGCGGTCTTCGCCGTCACCGCGCGAGACGGCACCATACTGGCGAAGACCAAGGTCGATTTCGGCGTGCTCGGCGCCAATGCGACGGTCAACGATGCCGTCGCCGCGATCAACGCCGGTCTCGGCGGCAAGGGCAGCGCGACGCTGGCGAGCGACGGAACGCTGACGCTGCAGGCGAGCGGCAGCGGCGCCGGCATCGTCGTCGCGCAGGACCCGAGCAGCCCGAGCGACCGCGCCGGCGTCGGCTTCTCGCAATTCTTCGGCCTCAACGACGTGGTTCGCGCCGATCACAATCCGCTGGTGCCGTCGGGCTTCACCGCCTCCGACCCGACCGGCTTCGCCGCCGGCCAGACCGCGCATATCGTCCTGCGCGATACGTCGGGGCGCGAACTCGGCAATTACACGCTGAACGGCGGCAGTGGCCAGACCTTCGGCGGCGTCATCGCCGATCTCAACGCCAATCTCAGCGGCTTCGGCAGCTTCGCGCTCGACGCCAAGGGACGGATCGCCTTCACGCCGACCAGTGCGGCGGCCGGCGTCACCGCGCTGGTCACCGCCGATTCGACCGACCGGTCCGGGAGCGGCGTCAGCTTCACCGCGCTCAGCGGCCTGCCCGGCGCGGCGGGAAGCGCCACGACCGCCACGGTGCGCGCCGCGCTGGCCGCGGATTCGAACCAGCTTCCGCTCGGCACCTTCATCACCACCGCCGCAGTCGGCGCCAAAGGCATCGGTTCCGGCGACGTCAGCGGCGCCGCGCAATATGTGCAGGCGCTGACGGGCACCCAGGACCGTGGCGCCGCGGGCAATATCAGCATCGCCAATCTCGCCGCCGACATGTTCGCGCGGATGGGGACCGACGCGGCGCAGGCGAAGACGACCAACGTCGATGCCTCGGCACGTCGCGACGAGGCGATCCAGCGTCGCGACAGTTTCTCGGGGGTCAATATCGACGAGGAACTGGCGAACATGGTCGTGTTGCAGAACAGCTATTCGGCCGCCGCACGCGTGCTGACCACCGCCAGCAGCATGTACCAGACGCTGATCGACATGGTACGCTAAAAAAGGAACCGACGATGTCCAGAGTCGCCACATTGCCGACGCAGACCGCACTGGCCAACGCCCTCGGCCGCGGACAGGAAGGTCTCGCCGAGTCCAACGTCCAGCTCAGCACCTTCAAGAAAGTCCAGGATTATGCCGGCCTGGGCACCAGTACGCGCAGCGTCCTGTCCGCCGCGACGCTGCAGGCGCAGCAACAGGCGCAGAGCGATGTCGCCAAGCGCGTCGGCACGTCGCTGAGCTTTTACAATAATTCGCTGAGCGTCATCGACGACAGCATGATCGACCTCAAAAAGAAGCTGCTCGACGCGGTCGGCCAGAACAATGGCGGTGCCGTCAACCAAGTGGTGCAGGAAACGTTCGATCTGATGCGGACCGCGCTGAATGCCAGTGAAGCCGGATCGCCGATCTTCGCGGGTGGCCAGACCAGCACCTTGCCCTTCGTCCCCAGGTCGCTTGCCGATGTGGCGGCACTTGCCTTGCCCGACGCCGCTTTCGCCAACGACGATAGGCATGTGAGCGCGCGGATCGATGGCGATACCGACGTGAGCTATGGCATCACCGCCAGCGAGGTGGGGACCGGTCTGGTCAAGGCGTTCCAGACGCTCGCCGGACTCGGCACCGTCGGCAAGACGATGACGCAGGCGCAGATCGACGCGATCAACAAGGCGATGGGGCAGATCGATGAAGGCGTCGCCACGGTGCGGACAGCCAGCGCCCGCAACGGCGACTTGCAGAACCACGTCGATACGCTGGTGAACAAGGCGCAGGATCGCATCACCCTGCTGTCGGGCGTGATCGGTGACGGCGTCGATGCCGATCTCAAGAAGGTCGCGACCGAATTGTCGCTTCGTACGACGCTGCTCAACGCGTCCTATGCCGCCTTCACCAAGCTCAACGGCATGTCGCTCGCCGACTATCTCAGATAGCGGGACGGCGCAGACGGTCGCCCCGGTGGCAACCGTCTGCGCCGTTAACCGTCGAGGCCTTGGCCTGGATAGCCTTGGACGATCGCGGCTTGGCGCGTCGCCCGATCTACGCTGCGCCAAGCGGCCGCGACGCCGCGATCGTCTGCGGCGGCGATCCATCCTGCCTATTGGCCGAGCGCAATGAGATCCCCGACATCGCCTGCCGGGCTCGCCGACGGCATTGCCGCCATCGCGCGCGCCATCGTCGCGGGCGTCACCGTCTCGGGCGCACCGGTCAGCGCGGCGAAGACCGGTGCGCTCGGCAGATGGGCGAAAGCGTCGCGATAGCGGTCGTGCAGCGCGGCCAGCGCCGCCTTCTGGTGCAACATGGCGAGCGCGATCGCGCGGCGCAGCACGATCGCCTGACCGACCTCGCCGAGCGGCCCCCGGGGCAGGCTCGCCTGCGTTTCGGCGACGACCCGCGCCCAATCCTGTCGCTTCCACGCGATTTCGGCGCGGATCGCGGCACCGTCGGGCACGTCCTGTAACACCGCCATCGCCTCCAACGGACGGCCGAGCTGGTCGAGCGCGACCGCTTCGACGCGCTTGCGCTTGATCACCATCGTTGCCGGATAGTCGGCGTGGTTGGTGCGCCGGATCGCGTCGAGCGCGCGCCCCGGTTCGGCAGCGAGGATGTAGAGCGTCGCGACCTTCACCGACAAAGGACCCTGCGACAGGTCGATGGCGCGTGCGGTCAGCTGATGTTCGAGCAATTGTGCCGCCCGCTCGTAAAGCCCGGCCGCCTGCAGCCGTTCGGCGAGTGCGTCGACCATCGCGTCGCCTTCCGCGCCGCCGGGCAGCAGGTCGCGATAGTCCCAGAACATCCCCGCCGCCTTGTCGAGCGGAATGGCGCTGCCCGGGTCGATCGCCGCGGCCATCTGCGCCTGCATCTCGCCAAGCAGCGCCGGCCCCTGCCGTGCCGGTCCGAAGAAGCGGAACAGCGCGGCGCCATTGTCGAGCGCGCTCTTGAGGTCGTGATGCTGAACCGCGATGGTGTAACCGAGCCGCAATGCGCGTTCCTCGATCCGGTCGCCGCGCCACCGATAGCGCAGATCGTCGATCTGGCGCAGCAGCACCTCGGGCCGCGCCCAGCGATTGACGGCGGCGAGTTCGATCTTGCCGAGTTGCGCCTCGGCGCGGACCGCCGGCGCGCCGGTACGGATCGCCCGGTCGAGCCGCGCGCGCGCCGCCGTCACCTCGCCCAGCACGCCCTGCGCACGCCCGCGCAGCAGGTTGGCGGCGGCATCGGTATCGGGCAGCGCGCTGAGCCACAGCAGCGCTTGATGCGCCTGTCCGCCCTCCAGCGCCGTACGGGCGGCGGCGAGCAGGAACGGCTGGCGTTGCCCGAGCGGGCGCGGCTGGATCGCCGCCGCCGCGCAATTGATCGTCGGCAGTGCTTCGGCGGCGCGGCCTGCTTCGGCGAGCGCGCGCATCCGCCAGGCGCATGCCTCGCGATTGCGCGGCAGACCGCCGCCGCCGAGTGCGTCGATCGCCGCATCGGGGCGGTGGAACAGGACCAGCGCGGCACCGCGGGCCAGCCGGAACGTATCGACCATCCCCAGATCGGGATCGTCCGCCTGCATCACGTCGAGCACGCCGAGCGCGTCCGCACCACGCCGACCCGCGATGAGGCTGCGCGCGTAATTCCACCGTGCACGCTGTCGGTCGATGCCGCGGCTGTGCGTCATCGCGCGCCAGATTTCGGCCTGCGGCAACACGGTGCCGGCGGTGGCGGAGCTGATCCGGCCGTCCTGCTGCAATTGCTGGGCGAAGCCGGGGATGCGCGCCGCGGAGGCGGCGAGGGTCAGGTCCGGATCGGGCGAGGCCAGGATCGGTGCGGGGATGGTCGGCAAAGGGACGACGGCCGCCGCCGCCGCCGTCGCCAGCAACAGCAGGGCCTTCACAACGGCAGCAAAGTCGGCAGGTCGAACAACGCGGTGAGCACGCCGCCGCCGATGCTGGCGATCCCGAACAGCAACACCACGCTCCAATCCAGCTTGAGGCGTTGCGCCGGTGCGGCGGCACCCTGCGCCGCGATCGGCACCGGCGCGGCGGCCGTATCGGAGCGCCGCCGGTCGGCGCCATCCGATCCGGTCGTGCTGGTGAGGCGTACCCGCGGCGGACGCTGATCTTGGCTCATCGGAACGGCTCCCTCATGTTCTTCCCTATTATAGAAGCAGGGCGGCCGCTGCCGACCGCACCGCCCGTCGTTCCGGTGCCGGAGTTCATCATGCGTCCCGTCTTTCCAGCGTTTCTTCTCTTTGGTCTCGTCCTCGCCGGGGCTGCCGCCGCCGCGGACAAGTCGCGCAACACCATCGACGAGGTGCTGGCGAGCAGCGGCAAGCGCTTCGTGCCGATGGACGAGATCACCACGCCGATCTTCGGCGAAAGCCAGATCGAGGGCGGACTGACCGTAAGGCTGGTGCTGGAAACGTCCGATGACGCTGCCGCCGGCGTGTTGCGCACCCAGATACCGAAAATCCGCGCCACCGCGGTGACGACGACGCTCGAATTCGCGCGGCTCAACGCCTCGGGCTATGCCCCGGTCGAAGCGCCGGTGTTGAGCAGCGCGCTCAACCGCGCGATCAAGGCGATCGACCCGCGCGTGACGCGGGTACTGATCGTCCGCCTCGGCGCGCAGGGCGGCTGACCGTCTAATGGCCCGGACGCGCTCCCGTGTCCGTCGGGACGGCGCGGGGCGGCGAGAGGGAGGGCGCGACCATCGCCTGCACCGGCGCCTGTAGCGGCGCCTGCACTGGCGCGGGGACCAGCGCGGGCGCCGGCAAGACGCGCTCGCGGCTCGCCGAATCGAATTGCGCGGTGTCGCGCGCGGCCGGCGCCTGTCCGCGCAGGCTCGGCCGATCGACCTGCGGCCGTTGCGGTGCGGTGATCGCGATCCGCGCCGCGGTGCCGTTGCGGCTGCCGACACGCTTGGCGGTTGCCGCGCCGGGCGGCGCCGTCGGTGCGTCCGCGGCGGTCCGCGCGGGTAGCGGCTGCGGGTGCGAGACCGGGTGGCCGGCGAGCGCCATGCTGAGCTCGGCCGCCGCGACCGGGTTCATGCTCGCCATCAGCAATGCCGCCGATCGCCCGCGCATCCGCCGCGCCACGTTGAGCTGCACCTCGGCGCCGAGTTTTTCGAAGATCGGAGCGGCGCGCGCGGGCTTCATAGCCTGATAGATGCGGGCGAGTTCGTCATAGGCGGTGGCGTTCGCCTTGGCCGGATCGGCGGGGTTGGCGGGATTGGCCGCCTGCGCGTCCTGGACCTGCTGTTCGGCGGCGCGCTGCGCCCGCTCGCGCAGCGCCAGCGCGCGTTCGCGCTCGGCATAGCGTTTGTCGCTGTCACGCATCGCTTGCCCGATCGCCTGGCCGAGCCGGGTCGGCTGGTCGGCGGGCGCGGCGATCGCCACCGCATTGGCGATCGCACAGGTCGCCGCGGCGGGAACGAGGAGCGCGAGCAGCGAGGCGCGGCGCCGGCGGCGGGGCGGGACGATCGCGCCGGCGGGCGGGGCCGGGCGGCGGGCGGAGGATGGGATCATCGGGATACTTTCGGGCAATGGGCAGCGATGCGGTCGGTCAGTGCAGGCCGGCAGGCGCGGCGGTGGGTTCGGCCTCCGCATCCGGCGCGGCCTCTGCCGTCTCGGGCTCGGGCCGGACGCTGTCCGACGCCTCGATGATGCGGTCGGCGACCGCATTGCCGATACCGATCAGCACCGACAACTCGTCCTGCAATGCCTGCGCAGTGCGGATCGTGCGGAAGCCCGAGGCGACATCGGTCGCCAGCAATTGCTTCATCTCGCCGAGCACCTGGGAGGCCTCCTGCGTCGCGCGGTCGAGCGCGACGATCGTGTCGTGCAGATTGTCCGCGCGCATGTCGCGGATGCGGCGCATCATCCGCGTCGCCTGCAACGCGACCACCGCGCACAGCACGACCAGCACGAGATTGGTGATCAGGGCGAAGCTCATCGTTGAAATCCCTTGGCGATGTCGGTGACGATCCGCACCGCGATGTTGCTGCGCCGCTGGCCGATATGGCCGTGGCCGAGCGGCACCCCGCCCGAATGGACCTCGAGCATGTCGTCGGGGCCGCGATCGAGCCGGATGGTCTGGCCGACGGCGAGGTTGCTCACGTCGTGCAGCCGCATCTGGCGCTCGCCGAGCACGACGTCGATCGTCACGTCGGTACGCCACAATTCGCGCGCCATATGCGCTTCCCAGAGGCGGTCGCGGCCGGGGTTCTCGCCCATGAAGCGCTGGAGCAGCTTCTCGCGGACCGGCTCCAGCGTGGCATGCGGCAGCAGGATGCTGAAACTGCCGCCGCGGTCCTCCATGCTCACCGAAAAGGTCGCCACCGCGGTGATGTTGCTGGGACCGGCGATCGCGGCGAAGCGCGGGCTGGTCTCGATCCGCTCCAGCTCGATGTCGATCGCATCGATCGGCTCGAACACGCGCGCGAAATCGTCGAGCGCGAGCTTGATGATCCGCGCGACCAGCCGCGTCTCGATCGAGGTGAAGGCGCGCCCCTCGATCCGTTGCGGCATGCTGCCGCGCCGGCCGCCGAGCAGCGCGTCGACCACCGCATAGATCAACCCGGTATCGATCGTGACGACGCCGTAATTCTCCCATTGCGGCACCTTGAAGACCGCGATCATCGCCGGCAGCGTCACCCGCTTCATGAACTCGCCGAAGCGGACCGAGGTGACCTCCTCCAGCCCGACGTCGATCGCGTCGGAGGTGAGGTTGCGCATGCTGGTCGCGAAGATCCGCACCAGCCGCTCGCACGCCGCCTCCAGCATCGGCATCCGTTCGTGGCTGATCGTGTCGGACTCGACGACCGCCCGCAGCCCCTTCTTCGGTTTGGCGACGGGGACCGCGTCGAAGCCGAACAGAGCGTCGATACCGGCCTGGTCGAACGTCTGCGGCTTGCCGTCGTCGCCCTTCGGCGCGTCGGTGGGCTCGCCGCCGGACATCGCGAGGTCGAGCGGCACGAAGGCGTCCGTGTCGTCGTCGGCGGCGGGGTCGGGCGCCGGATCGGCGGATACGGGGGTCATTGCTGGATGAGATCCTGGATGAGCACGTCGCGGACCGCGCCCTCGCCGAACGCGTCGGCGGCGCGCGACAGCATCTCTTCTTTGACGCGGAAGACCGCTGCCGAGCCGTTGAGATCGTCGGGCCGCAATTCGTGCAGGAAGGGCTGAAGCTCGTCGATGTAGAGCGGCAGGCGGGTGCGCACCGCCGGCACCTTGTCCGTATCCGCGGCGAGCAGGATGACGTGCAGCTTGAGCAGATGCGGCCGGCCGTCGCTGGTGTGGAGGCTGACGACCATCGCCGGCACGTCGATCATCGCCTTTTCGGAATCGACCGGTTTTGCCGCAGCCGCGTGGCCACGGCTCTGGTTGAGCCAGGCGTAGGCGCCGCCGGCCAGCACCAGCAACAGCACGACCGCGGCGGCGATCAGCGGCCCGCGCCGGCTTTTCCCGCTACTGGCGGACGCGTCCTCGATCTGCCGGTCGTCTGCATCGTCGTCGCCGCTATCGATCACAATCGTCCCCTTCAGGCTGGCCGCACCGTCGCGAATTCCTGCGGCGGTGCGACGTATCGGCCGGTTCTGCCTCTATTATAGGATCGGCGGGCGGCTCTTTTCCGGCCGGCGCAATTGATTGGCGTTTTTTCGGGAAGGTCACCGCATGGATGTCTCGTCCTACGTATTGCTGAGCCACGAGCAGGCGTTGCGGCGGCGGCTGGACGTCGCCGCCAACAACATGGCCAACACCAATACGGTCGGCTTCCGCCGCGAACGTCCCGTGTTCCGCGAATATGTCGAGCGCAGCCAGCAGGCGCAGATCCGCGACGCGCGCAGCACCTCGTTCGTGCTCGATTTCGGCGCGGTGCACGACACCGCACCCGGTCCGTTCCAGATGACCGGCAACCCGCTCGACGTCATGATCCAGGGGCAGGGCTATCTCACCGTCCGCACGCCCACCGGCACCGCTTATACGCGCGCCGGCTTCATCAAGATCTCCGCCGACCACGAACTGACCACCGCCGCCGGCTATCAGATCCTCGACGACCGCGGCGCGCCGATCAGCGTGCCGCAGGGCGAGGAGGCGCGCGTCACCATCGGCCAGGACGGCACCGTGATGGGCGCGAACGGTCCGCTCGGGCGGCTGGGGCTGACCGCCTTCGCCAACGAGGGCGCGGTCACCCCGCGCGGCGACGGCGTGATGAACGGCACCGGCGGGCGCGTGCTCGACGCGTCGGAGGTGCAGCTCAAGAGCGGCGGCGTCGAGGGGTCCAACGTCGAGCCGATCGTCGAGACGACGACGCTGATCGACATCCTGCGCTCCTATCAGTCGAGCCAGCAGATGAGCCAGAGCCTCGACGACATGCGCCGCGACGCCATCCAGCGGCTCGGCAAGGTCGGCTGAGCCAGACACTTCAGATCACGAGGAAACCCACATCATGCGCGCCTTGTCCATCGCTGCCACCGGCATGCTGGCCCAGCAGACCAACGTCGACGTCATCTCGAACAACATCGCCAATATGAACACCACGGCCTATAAGCGGCAGCGGGCCGAGTTCCAGGATCTGCTCTATCAGCAGGTGTCGCGCCCCGGTGCCGAATCCGGCACCGACGGCACCCGCATCCCGACCGGCATCCAGATCGGCGCCGGCGTGCGCACCGGCGGCGTCTATCGCATCCACGAACAGGGCGCGCTCACGCATACCGGCAATCCCTATGACCTCGCGGTCAGCGGCATGGGCTTCTTCCAGGTCACGATGCCGAACGGCGATTTCGCCTACACCCGCGCCAGTTCGTTCCAGTTGTCCGATCAGGGCGAATTGGTCACGACCGATGGCTATCGGGTCAATCCCGGCATCACCATCCCGCAGGGGGCGGAGCAGGTCAGCGTCTCCGAAGTCGGCCAGGTCCAGGTCAAGATGCCCGGCCAGACCGCGTTGCAGATCGTCGGCCGGCTGCAGCTCACCACCTTCGTCAACGAGGCCGGGCTGGAAGCGATCGGCTCCAGCCTGTTCAAGCAGACCGAAGCGTCGGGGCAGCCGAATGTCGGCAACCCCGGCGACATCGGTTATGGCTCGATCAGGCAGGAATTCGTCGAAGCGTCCAACGTCAACCCGGTCTCGGAAATCACCTCGCTGATCGCCGCGCAGCGCGCCTATGAAATGAACAGCCGGGTGGTGAAGACTGCCGACGAGATGCTGTCGACCACCACGCAGCTGCGCTGAGCCGCGGCATGATGCTCGCGCTGATCGTCGCCGCCGCGCAGGCGGCAGCGCCCGCACCGGCGACGTCGCGCGACGTGCCGGTGGCGGTGCTCGGCCGGGTGGTCGAGCGCGGCGAGCGCGTCGCGGCGTCCGACTTCACCGTCGAGCGCCGATCGCCCGGGCAGGTGCAGGGCGCCCTCGGCGCGCAGGAGGCGGCAGGGCTCGAGGCGACGCGCCGCTTGCAGGCGGGACAGGTCGTCCGTCGCGGCGACCTCATCGCCCCGCAATTGGTCCATCGCGGCGACAGCGTGACGATCACGCTGCGCAACGGTGGGCTGTCGATCACCAGCGCCGGCCGCGCGCTGTCCGGCGGCGGGATCGGCGAGCGGGTCCGCGTCGTCAGGCTCGTCACCAACACCACGCTCGACGCGATCGTCGAGGGCGAGGGCCAGGTCGGCCTGATGACCCGTTGAAGAAGGAATATCCGATGCGTCACATCATGACGGTCGTCGTCGCCGCCGCCCTGCTCGGCGGCTGCGGTACGGTCGGGCGGTTGCGCGATGTCGGCCGGGCACCGCGGATGTCGCCGGCCGAGGATGTCGCCTCGCCGCTGCTCGAACCGTCGCTCGGCAACGAGGGCCGGGCGCATCGTGCCGCGACTGCCGACGGTCGCCCGGCGACGCCGGTGCCGGCGCCGAACGCCTCGCTGTTCCGCACGGGTGCCGGCGCCTTCTTCCACGACCAGCGCGCGTCGGGCAAAGGCGACGTGTTGATCGTGCGCATCCGCATCGCCGACAAGGCGGTGCTCGACAATTCGACGACGCGCAGCCGCAGCGGCAGCGAGACCGCCGGACTGCCCAACCTCTTCGGCCTGTTCGCCAAGGACACGTCAAAGCTGATCGACGGTTCGTCGGAATCCAAATCGAGCGGCGCCGGCAATACCGCGCGCAGCGAGCAGATCGATACCACGATCGCCGCCATCGTCACCGACGTGCTGCCCAACGGCAATCTGATCGTCCAGGGCCGGCAGGAGGTGCGGGTCAATTTCGAGCTGCGCGAGATGCTCGTCTCCGGAATCGTCCGGCCGCAGGATATCGCGCGCGACAACAGCATCCTCAACACCCAGCTCGCCGAGGCGCGCATCAGCTACGGCGGCCGTGGCCAACTCACCAACGCGCAGCAGCAACGCTGGGGGCAGCAGATCTACGACGCGCTCTTCCCGTTCTGACCCGAACGGTGCGGCAGGCTTCGGACAGGGTTGATCGCCGTCGCGCGGCCCTCCGGTTCGTTGTCTATCGTATTGATTAGGCGGGAAATTAAAATTTCAAAATAATCGTCGGTCGTTTTGGTGGGTCGGAAAACATTCCTATCATGATTGTGTGACCGAGCATTCGGCCCGTCACGATCACGATCCGGTCCCCGACCGGGCAGGACCGAAGAATCGGTTCTTTCATCCAAGAAGGATTTATCATGAGCAACATCGTCAACACCAACGTCGGCGCCGCCGTCGCACTGCAGAACCTCAACGCCACCAGCCGCTCGCTGAGCTTGACGCAGGGCCGCATCAGCACCGGCCTGTCGGTTGCGTCGACCAAGGACGATTCGGCCGTCTACAATCTGGCGCAGAGCCTGCGCGGCGAAGTCAGCGGCCTCGTGGCGGTCACCTCGTCGCTCAACACCGCCAAGAGCGTGACCGACGTCGCCGTCTCGGGCGCGGAGAGCATCTCCGACACGCTCATCCAGATGAAGCAGGTCGCGACCAAGGCGAAGGACGGCACGCTGACCGACGCGCAGCGCGGCCAGTACAACACCGAATGGGCCAATCTGCAGAAGCAGATCACCTCGGTGATCAAGTCGGCCAACTTCAACGGCATCAACGTGCTGCATGACGGCGGCGGCAGCGTTTCGGCGCTCTCGTCGCTGTACGGCGGCACGACGGTTGCCGGCGGCGGCAGCACGACGGCATGGGCACCCGACACGGTTTCGGTCGCCAACCAGGGGCTCGACAAGTCGGGCGCCGGCCTCACCGTGACCGACGCGGCCGTGAAGATCGACTCCGCCACCAACGCCGACGCCGCACTCGGCAAGCTCGACGTCGATTCGAAGACGCTCGACGTCGCGCTCAGCGCGCTCGGCGCCGCGTCGCGCCTGATCGATCGCCAGCTGACCTTCACCAGCAAGCTGAGCGACACGCTCAACAGCGGTATCGGCAACCTGGTCGACGCCGATCTGGCCAAGGAATCGGCGGCACTCCAGTCGCTGCAGGTCAAGCAGCAGCTCGGCACGCAGGCACTATCGATCGCCAACCAGGCACCGCAGTCGCTGCTGTCGCTGTTCCGCGGCTAACAGCGCAGATCAGCCCCGGCGTATTTCGGGGCTACGATCGAAAGACCGGGGTGGCGCGTATGCCACCCCGGTTTTTTGCCGTCATACGAAAGCGTCAAAAGACGGCTTGTGTGTCGTCGGTTGCCCGCCTTGATCCCGGCCGCATGTCTGGGGCGCCGGTCGGGGTGAGGGGCAGGGCGGTCGCATATGGAATTTTGCGTGAGCCGACCCCTCTCCATTCCGTCACCCCGGCCTTGAGCCGGGGTCCCGCGTCTTTGGACGGCGCGAAGGAGCGGGATGCCGAATCAAGTGCGGCAAGACGGGAAAAAGGGCCGCTGCAACACCCCAATCGGTCATATGCGATAGCCCTCGGGTGAGGGGTAAGCGGGGTCGCGGCGGCCTGAGCGCTTCGCCGGCTCGGGGCAGGGGTGTGGCCGCGGCTTGTCGGCTCGGCGCTCGCATTGGTCGCGGAGCCGACAAGCGGGAACCGGCCGACCGGCCGGCACGCTGTCCGCGCTGCGCTAGGCGACCTGTCTCTGCTCGACGGCGGCGGCGGTGCGGACGACAGGGCGGAACACGACGCTGAGGATCAGGTCCCCGTCCATATTCTCGCGTGGGGCGGGCGGCGGGACCAGGATGAACGCCTGCGGCCCGGCCGCATGGTAGAGTCCGCTGGCGATCTCTGTCATGTCATCGACGATCGGGACGGCCGGAATCAGCCGCTCCACCGGGGACTTGGCCATGAACGTGTCGACCTGCTCGAAGGCCAATTCCTCGATCTGCACCACGTCGCAGATCAGCCCGAACTGAAGGCCGACCGAATAGCGGCGCGGTCCGATCGGGACGATCGCCCGGTAATAGCCGTCCGTCGTCGGATAGGCGTCTACCGCCACTTCGATCGGCGACCCGCCGTCCAACAACACCACGGGCAGCGACACCTCGCCGACGTCGAAATCGGCCTTGCGGACATCGAGCCAGAACCGCGAAATCGCCATCATCGCAAGGCTGAGCGGCATGCCCTGACGTCGCAGCTCGCCGGCGAGGAAGATGCGCGGATTGTTCTTTATGTAGATCAGCCCTCGCCGCCGCATGCCGTCTTCGGCGGCCGCCGTGTCGAGCATGGCGATGTTGATCTTGGTGCCCATGTTCACGTCCATATGGAAGTCGCTCAGGATTTCGACTTCCGCGGCGCTCGGCAGGTACAGCAGCCGGCTGAGCACGCCCATCGCCGTCCGGCGCCATCCCTCCGCGTCCGCGGAAGCCGCCGGCGCGACGACCGACTTGCCCACGTTCTGCAGATAGTCGCGGCACCCCGCCTGGATCGCGTCGCGGTGGGAGCTCTGCTTGGCGTCCAGACCGATCTCGCCTCGCACCGGCGTACCGTCGGGCTTGTAGTTCATCACCGACCCCTGCGAGACGGTACACATCTGCTCGAGGATCGAAATGTCGTGGTAGAGCGCGCGCAACGCGTGCGTGTCGTGGTTGCGCAGGTCGAACATACCCTTCTTGTCGAGGCCGGACAGCCGCTTCTCGCAGAGCGAAAGATAGCGGCCGCAGATGTCGAGCTTCATCGACGCGCGCAGCACCGGCTCGACCGCATTCTGCACCGAGCCGTTATAACCGAGGTCGACGAGCATGACCGTGTCGCCGTCCTCGACGCCCCTGGCGTGCAGGTGCGCGCGCAGTCGGCGCGCCATTCCGGCGGAACGCTTGAGGATTTTCTCGCGATTGACCGGCAGGGCGATCTTCTTGGCGAATTCGGCATCGGTCCTCGCCGTCGCCAGCCGCTTCTGCTCATCCTCGTCGAACAACAATTGACGCGCGAGCAGCGCATAGTCGCCGGTCAGTCCCAACGTATCGAGCAGATAGCGCTGGATGGCGGCGGGATCGACGAAGCTCGCGGCGGTCGACGTGAACCGGCTGATCTCGACGGGGATGATCCTGTCGCGCCATTCCGGATATAGCGCGGCGCAGGCCTGCGCCGGCATATGGCCGTCACGCAACAGGAACAACATTTTGACCGTGGTGCCGCTCGCGCGCTCGAGGGCATCGGTTTCTTCGCGCAGCCAGACCGCGAAGCCGTGCATGATCGGCCCGAGAACGTCATGACCCAGGACGGCATGGGGTTCGGCGTTCTCGCGCAGCGCAATCTGCGGACGATGGGCCTGGATCAGCGCGGTGTGCGCGCGGTTCGTCGGCTCCATCATCGCGGCGGCACAGGATTCCTGCCGCAGCCGTTGCTCGGCGACGTCGTCGAATTGGACGAGATGCACCGTATGCATGCCGACCTCCGCCGCAGCCTGCTGATCGGCGACGGGATTGTCCCCGACGTGGAGAATCTCCGACGCCGCGACGCCGAGTTTCGCCACCACGGGCCTGAACAGTCCCTGCGATTTGCCCATCCCGTGATCGCAGGAGCAGAAGACGTGATCGATCATCGCCAGCACGTCGCGCCCGCCCGCGCGATCGATCAGCGTACGCAACCTCGCTTCGGTCAGATAGGTGTCGGACACGACGATGACCTTCAGCCCGCGGCGTTTGGCATCGACGATCAGGTCGCGCGTCGGGGCGAAGATGTAGCAATGGCGGGCCTCCGCCTCCAACTCCGCATTCATCAACGCTGCCCGTTCGGCCGCGCGACTGTCCGGCAGGAGCGCCGCATGGATTTCGTCCAAGGTGACGTCGCCGCGCCGGTGCAGCATCGACGCGTGACGACGCGCGGCCTGCTCCGCCAGCACCCGCGCTTCGGTCGCGCCGGGTATCGGAAGGTCGGCGAAGACGTCGATGGGGGCATGGACGGCGCGCCAGAGCAATGTGTCGAAACAGTCGAGCGACAGGTATCGAACGGTGTCTGGTACGTCGGACAGCAGGCCGGGGAGGGCTGATGGACGAACGGAAACGTGGATCATGAGATTCTCCGGCGCGGTCTGCTGATCCGAAACAGCGGACCTGAGTGCATTATAGGAGTCGGGCAGCCTTTCGCGGCACTTGGCCCGGCAGAGCTGCGACCCCGGTCGGCGGCGCGCCACCCTCGATCACGCCGGCCGAAGGAAACCGCGATTTTTCGCGACAGATGATGGCGTCCGCCTAGATAGGAAGCATCAATCGGCGATCTTGCCGGAGCGGAATTCGTGAACGAAATCTAAGTTTTTGCATCTAAATTATACTTGATGAGGTTTTGCTTTATTAAAGAGTGACTTAGTGCGGGCGGAGGCAAGTAACCATTTGGTAAGGGTTTTCGTGGTTGTCGAGGTGGGAAAGACCCGTGGCAGGGCGTCGGCGTGCGCCGTCGATGTCGGCTCCGGGTGGGGGGAAGGGGGCATGAGAGGGGATCTCGTGCCCGCGTGTCTGGGGGAATGCGCTGATGCATCGATCGGTGCGACAGAGGACGTTGGATGAGGCACGCTCGGCCTCGGCGCCAAAGTGCGACATCGCGCTGACGATCGCAGTGCCGGAGCCGGCGCGCTTATGGGAGGAGGCGATGTCGCACCTCCGCCGTGCCGGCCTCGACCCCCAGGAGATACTCGAAACCATCGGGGATCAATCCGATCCGCAGATCGAGGACTGCCTTGCCGTGCTGCTGTTGCCGCGACGGATCGCCGGTTGCGACCTGATCTCCTTCGGCCTTCGGCAGGATCCCGTGCACGGCAGCGGAACCGGAAAGGATCCGGCGCGGTCACCCCATCCGATCGGCTGACGTCGACCCGCCGATATCGCCGCTTCTAGCGAAATGGCGCGAGCCGGCGACGAACGCAGACGCCGGACTCGCGCGCGAGTTCAGCTCGCCGCGGTGATGCCGATCATCTTGGCGAGGGGCAGGCGGATGCCGTTGACGCCGAGCTGGACGCTGCCGTTGGCCTGCACCACCTCCTTGACCACGCCGCTGGCGGTGATCGTGGTGGGAAGCTCGGCGCCGTCCGCCGTCTTGGCGGTCAGCGTCAGCGTATAGGCGCCATCGGGCGCCGTGCCGCGGCTGGTCTTGCCGTCCCAGCTGACCGTGCCGTTGGACAAAGGCTTGAGCGTGACCGCGTCGACCACCTTGCCTTGCGCGTCGGTGACGGTCGCGGTCAGGGTCGCGGGAACCTGGCTGAGGCTGTACGACCAGGTCGCGGGCGTGTTGCCGGCAAGCCCGGCGACGTTGCCGTCGAACTTGACCTGCTTGCCGACCAAGGTCGAGGCCTGCGCCATGCTCTGCGTGGTCAGGTTGCCCAGGATGTCCTTGAGCGTACCGTTCTGCTGCAATGCCTGCTCGACCTGCGAATATTGGACGAGCTGCTGCGTATATTGCGCGGTGTCCATCGGGCTCAGCGGGTCCTGATGCTGCAACTGGGTGGTCAGCATCTTGAGAAACATGTTGAGGTCGGGCGCGAGCGACTTTTGCGCCGCTGCGGCGCGGGTCTGCGTGGCGGCCTGTGCGGTCTGGCTGACGTTGGTCATGCTATCGATATCCTATGCGATGAGGTCGACACGATCGCTGGTGCGCAGCGAGCGGAAGGACAGGCGGTCGCCGTCGGCGGCCTGGCCGGCGGCGTAACGGGCGTCGGCCTGCGGCGACCGCGATTGGTGCTGCCCCGGCTGGCCGAAACCGCCGGCGCTGCCGCCGTTGCCCCGGCTGTCGAAGCTGAACGCCGAGACGTCGGCGCGGATGCCGGCGTCGGTCAGCGAGCGGCCGAGATCGCCGGCTTCGCTGCGCAGCATGGCGAGCGACGCCGGACTGTCGGCATGGACCGCCGCGGTGAGGCGGCCGGCATCGTCGAACGACAGCCGCACGTCGATCCGGCCCATGTTCGCCGGATCGAGCCGGATCGTCACCTCGGATTTGCCATCGGCGACATGGCGGGCGATCTGGACGCCGACCTCGCGGCCGATCCGGCCCGGCTGTGCCGCGACGACAGCGGCGCTCACAGACGACTGCGGCTGCGCGTTCGTCGCGGCCGCCGTGTCGCGCGATGGCAGGATGGCCGCGCCGGCCGCGCCATCCTGCGGTGGGGCGGTCGGGGCAGGCGCGGGATCGTCGGGCCGGGCAACGCCGCGCGGGGCGGGTTCGGTCGCCCCGCGCGTCGGCGATACGGCGGCGGAGGCGAGACGATCGCCGTCGGCGGCGTTGGCGCCGTCCCGTTTGATCGGCGCTAGCGATGCGGATGGGGTCGGTGCGGCTGCGACCATCGCCGCCACCGACGGATCGACCGGCATGGCGGTGGCCATCGGCGGCACCGTCTGTGGTTCGCCGGTGTCGTCATCGTCCGGGGCTTTGATCTTGCCGGGGACGGCGGGGCTCGCCTCTTCGGTGGTGGTGCTCACCGTCGGCGTGTTGCCGGCATCGGCGACGAGCGTTGTGAGACGGGGTGCCGCCCGCGTCGGCAGCGATGTGGCGGCCGCAGCATGGGCCGTGCGCGTGTCCGCGAGCGGCTTCGTCGGTGCCGTGCCTCGCGTCGCGAGAGCATCCGCGGTGTCGGGTTGCGCTTGCGGCGATACTTCGGCGGCACCTTCGGTATCGGTGAGCGTCGCCGGGGGAGCGTCGGACCGAACGTCCTCGACCGCCGTCTTCGCAGGCGCTGCCGACAGGTCGCGCGGCACGAAGGACTGCGCGGCGGCAGAGCTGGCGAAAGGCGCGGCCTTCGGTTCGGCGGCTTGCGTCGACGCGGATGGCGTCGGCGTAGCGTGCGGGACGGCGGCTGCCGGTGTCGTGTCCGGCGGCGTATTGCCCGTGACGACCGGTGCTGTCGTCACGGGCGTCTGAGGGGATAGCGTGCCGCCGACGACGTGGAGCGTCGGTACCGCCGCTATCGCGGTAGATGCGTCGGCACGATCGGCTGGCGTCGGGTCAGAGGATGCATCGGCGACTACGGCGATCGGGGCGGATGCACCGGCCCGATCGGCCGGCGCTGCGCCAAGCGGTGCATCAGGCACGGCGCCGTCGGGTGCCGCCGGTGACGCCCCGGCCAGCGCGGATTGCGCCGTCAGCGCCGGCCAACGCACGGTCGCCATCGGCAGCCGCACGAGCGCCGCGGCGGCATCCGCCGGTCGGTCGCCGGGCCTGGCCATCGCCGCGACGTCGGCACCCGCATCGTTCGCCGCGATATCGATCAGCGCGCCGAATGCGCCTGCGCCGGCATCCGCCGGCGTGGCGGGCGCGGCGCTGGCACCGGGCGTGGAAACGATGGCGTCGGCAACATTCATGCAGCGGGTCCCGTGATACCTTCCGTCATTATAGGACGATCGCCGCCGGCTGCGGTGCGGCGGATCAATTCACCATGCCGAGGCTGCGGATGCGCGCGCGGGTGTGGATCTCGTCCTGCGACAGGACGATGGTCGCCGGCCGCACCCGCTCGATGATCGAGCGGACGAACGGCCGCAGCGATGCGCTGGTCAGCAGGCAGGGGATTTCGCCGTCGGTGGCGAGCCGGTCGAACGTGTCGCGGACCGAGGCGATGAACTCCTGCAACCGCGACGGCGCCATCGCGAGATGGCGGTCGTCGCCCTGGCCGACGATGCTCTCGCCGAACGCCTCGTCCCAGCGCGGTGCCAGCGTGACGATCGGGATCGCGCCGTTGCGCGTCTGCTGCGCGGAGATCTGCCGCGCCAGCCGGCCGCGGACATGCTCGGCCATGTGCGTGATATTCTGGGTGAAGGCGACCGCCTCGGCGATCCCCTCCAGGATCGAGGGCACGTCGCGGATCGACACGCCCTCGGCGAGCAGCAACTGGAAGATACGCTGGATGCTCGAGATGCTGATCTTGGTCGGCACCAGCTCGTTGTAGAGCTTCTCGCAATCCTTGTGCACGTCGGTGAGCAGCTTCTGCGTCTCGCCATAAGAAAGCAGGTCAGCGATCGAATCCTTGACCAATTCGGTGAGGTGCGTGGTGATGATCGTGCCGCTCTCGACCACCGTCATGCCGCGCAGGCCCGCCTCGTCGCGCAGCGACCGGTCGATCCACAGGGCCGGCAGGTTGAACACCGGCTCGTGCGTCGGTTCGCCGGCGAGCCCGGCCGGCGCCTGGCCCGAATTGATCGCCAGCAATTTGTCGATGCGCAGTTCGCCGCGCGCCGCCTCGGTCTCCTTGATGAAGACGACATATTCGTTGGGCCTGAGCGCCATATTGTCGGTGATCCGCACCGCCGGCAGCACGAAGCCATAGTCGATCGCCATCTGGCGGCGCAGCGCGCGCACCTGATCGTCGAGCCGCGGCTCGGTGACCGAATGGTTGATGATCGGCAGCAGCGCATAGCCCAGTTCGATCCGCATCGCGTCGATCGCCAGCGTCTGCTGGATCGGTTCCTCGACCGGCTGCGCGCTCGCCTCCGCCTCGGCGAGCCGCGCCTGCGCCGCCTTGCCCCGGGCGCGGCGCGCCATCGACCAGGCGAGCCAGCCGCTGAGCCCCGCCATCGCCGCGAACGGCAGGAAGGGCAGGCCGGGGATCACCGCCAGCGCACCGAGCAGCACCGCGACGACGCCGAACGCCTTGGGATCGCTGCCGAGCTGTTCGGTGAGCGTGGCGCCCGTCTTGCCGGCGATACTGCCCTTGGAGACGAGCAGGCCCGCCGCGGTGGAGACGATCAGCGCCGGGATCTGGCTGACCAGACCGTCGCCGGCGCTGAGCACGGTATAGGTCCGGAACGCCTCGCCGATCGGCACGCCGTGGAAGACGACGCCGACGATCAGGCCGACGACGATGTTGATCCCGGTGATGACGAGCGCGGCGACCGCGTCGCCCTTCACGAACTTGGATGCGCCGTCCATCGCGCCGAAGAAGCCGCTTTCCGCTTCCAGTTCCGACCGGCGCTCGCGCGCCTGCCGCTCGTCGATCAGCCCGGCGTTGAGATCGGCATCGATCGCCATCTGCTTGCCGGGCATCGCGTCTAGGCTGAAGCGCGCGGCGACCTCGGCGATGCGGCCGGCGCCCTTGGTGATGACGACGAAGTTGATGACGACGAGGATCAGGAAGATGGTGAGGCCGATCACCGTCTGCCCGCCCATCAGGAAGGTGCCGAACGCGCCGATCACCCCGCCCGCCGCCTGCGCACCCTCATGGCCGTGCCCCAGGATCAGCCGCGTCGAGGCGAGGTTGAGGCCGAGCCGCAGCATCGTCGTGATCAGCAGGATCGTCGGGAAACTGGACAATTGCAGCGGCTTGTCGATGAACAGCGCGGTCATCAGGATCAGCACCGAGGCGGTGATCGAGAGCGCGAGGCCGAAGTCGAGCAGCCAGCCGGGGATCGGCAGGATCAGCATCGCGATGATCGCGACGATGCCGAGCGCGACGGCGATGTCGCGGCTCGGCCCGAGGCTCTGGAGCAATTGCTTGATTTTAGGCGGCATCATCGATCTCTGAGGCGATCCGGCCGGGACCGCGGGTCAGGCGCCGGCGCCGACGCGGGTCGGCTCGCCGTCCTGCAGGAAGCTGCGCAGCTTGTTGCGCATCGTGCGCACCGAAATGCCGAGCACCGCGGCGGCCGAGGTGCGATTGCCGCGGCAGCGGGCGAGCGTGTGCAGGATGAGGTCGCGTTCGACCTCGGCGATCGTCCGGCCGACCAGGGCGTCGAGAGGGTCCGCCGCCGGCGGATCGACCCGCGCCAGCCGCCGCGGCCCGCACAAACGTGCGAGCACTTCCGGCAAATCGAGCGTCATGTCGATCGCGACGAGGTTGCGGCGGCGGCGGCGATAGAGGCGCAGCAGGTCGGGGGCGCTCCAGCCCACCGACATCATCGTACGCGGCGTCCGCGCGAGGCCCGCCGCCAGATCGAGGACCTGGCCGGGCGCGCCGATCAGCAGCAGATGCCCGGTCTCGGCACCGTCGGGCATCAGCCGCGATCCTGATGGATGATCTCGGTCAGCGTGACGCCGAGTGTGCCGTCGATCAGCACCACCTCGCCGCGGGCGATCAACCGGTTGTTGACGAAGATATCGGCCGGTTCGCCCACCCGGCGGTCGAGCTCGACGACGTCGCCGGTCTTGAGGCGGAGCAAAGCGCCGATGTTCATCCGCGACCGCCCGAGCACCGCCTGGACGCGCACCGGCACATCGAACACCGCCTGCAGATCGTTGGCGTTCGGCGGCACATCCGGGTTGGCGTCGGCGCCCTGGTCGTCCTCGACCTCATTGTCGAACTGGGTCGGCGCCAACTGGCTCAGTTGGCCGTCCTGGTCGATGATATCGTCGTCGTTCATGCGTTCATCCAGTTGCGAATAACCGAAGTCGATTCGGCGGGATTGGTCGCGATGACGTCGCCGATCTTCTTGATGGTGGAGGCGCGGATGCGCCCGTCGACATTGGCCAGCGAGATGTCGTGGTCGAGCAGCGTCATCTCCTCTTCCGGCGCCTCGAGCTGACCGGCAGGCTCACCGCCGCCGCCGGGCGGCTGCGCGGCGAGGTCGATCGGTCCGGCGGCGTCGTCCGCGGCCTCGACCGGGCGGAGCCTGGCGAGCGCCATCCGCAGCCCGAACAGCAGCAGCCCGCCCACGATCGCCACCTCGGCGAGGTTGATCAGCATCGACGCGGTCAGGCCGAAGGGCAAAGCCGCGCGCGCGGCCTCCTCCTCGGGGGTGGGGACGAACGACATCCCCTCGACCACCACATTGTCGCCGCGCTGCGCGTCGAAGCCGACCGCATTCTGCACCAGTCGCGTCAGCCGCTGGCTCTGCGGCACCGGCATCGTCTTGCCCCCGGTGTCGACCATCACCGCGACGGTCAGCCGGTCGATCTTGCCCGGCGCGCGGACGCTGACCGAATGTTTGCGGCCGTTCTGATAGCTGGTGTCCTCGGACGTGTCGGTCTTCGCCGAACGCTGGCTGTCCTGGCCGGTGCCGTTGACCGCGCCGTTGCTGTCGGGAAGCTGGCTGCTCACCGTCGCGCCGGGGGCGTTCGCCTGGTTCTGCTGGTTCTGGTCGTTCGATTCCACCGTCACCTGATGCGCGATGACCTGCTGGTCGGGATCGTAGCTGTCCGCCTCCTCGCGCGTCTGGTCGCGGTTGAGGCTGACGGCGACCTGCGCATGGACCTTGCCCGCGCCGACCACGGGTTCGAGCAGATGCTCGATCTCGCCGCGCAGCCGCCCCTCCATCGCCGCCTGGCGCTCCTCGATCTGCGACGAGGCGGCCTCGGTGGAATCGCCGGCGCGGGCGAGCAGCGCACCCTGCTGGTCGACCACCGAGATGCTCTCGGGCGACAGATCGGGGACGGACGAGGCGACGAGATAGCGGATCGCCTGCACCGCCTCGCCGGACAGCCGGCTGCGGGTCTTCAGCGTCACCGCCGCGGTCGCCTTGCGCTCCTGCGTCGAGAACAGGTCGCGGTCGGGCATCACGATATGGACGCGCGCCTTGTCGACATTCTCCAGGCTCTCGATCGAGCGGGCGAGTTCGCCCTCGATCGCGCGGCTTTCGTTCAGTTTCTCGCGCGACGACGAGACGCCGAACGGCTGTTCGTTGTCGAGGATCTCATAGCCGATCTTGCCGCCCAGCCGCTCGGAGGCGAGCTGCATGCGCAACTCGGCGAGCTTGTCGACCGGGGCGAGCACCGCGGTGCCGTCGGGCGAGAGCTGGAAGGGCGTCGATTGCGCCTTCAGCTTCTCGGTGATCGACGCCGCCGCCGAGGGATCGAGATCGGTGAACAGATACCCCATCTGCGGGGATGAACCGTGCAGAGCGAGCGCGCCGACGCCGACGAGAAGCGCCAAGGCCACTCCTCCCATCAGCATCAGGCGACGCATACCAAGCTGCGCGATCATGGATCGCAATCCGTTCAAGGGCGGCCTCACGTGTAGAGCAAGGACACGCCGTCCCTGTTGCTTCCATTATAGAACCAGCGGCCTAGGCAAAACTTGCCGCGTGCAAAATTTCACGATCGATCGTCGCCGCGCAGCACCGGATCGAGTTCGGCGAGCACCGCCGCGCGGCGGGCGGCGGCGTCGACCGCCAGTCCGCCTTCGTCCCAGAAGATCACCGCATCCCCCGGTGCGATCGCAGGATCGGGCATCGCGGCCAGATGCAATTGGCGCCGATCGTGGCGCTGGCGTTCGGCGAGCAGCGCCGTCAGTGTGTCGTGCTGCGCCGGGTTGATGCGGATGCAAAGCCGCGTACCGCGCGCCACCTGTACCAGGACGCGGCCGAGCGCCTCGTCGACCGCGCGCAACGGCATATGGCCGAGCGCATGGCCGGCGAGCGCCTCCGCCGCCGCGAGCGCGACTTCGGCGGCGGCTTGCGACTGGTGTTCGATCGCCGCGGCGAAGCGCTCGTCGAGATCGTCGATCGCGGCATGGATCGCATCGGCGGCGGAGAGCAGGGCGGTGGTCGCCTCGTGGCGTGCCTGATCGAGCCCGGCCTGGAACGCCTCGCGCCGCACCCGCGCCAGTTCCTCCTGCTGCTCCTGCTCCATGACCGCCTGTCGCGCGAGCAGTTCGTGGACGTGGTCGGCGAGGTCCTTGCCGTCGGTCGCGACGGCTTCCGCCTTGGCCTGGAAGACGCGATCGAAGCCGAACGGCTCGACGTGGGCGCGGGAGTCCATCATCGATCAGCACACCTCATGCAGTCGGCGCGGTGCCGGCCGGTGGTCAATAGATCATCGCATCGTCGCTCTTCGAATCGAAGAGCATGATCTCGCCGCGGTCGCTGAGCGTCTTGGCGAGCCGCACCAGATTGGCCTGCGCCTCGTCGCAGTCGCGCGCGCGGACCGGGCCCATCGCCGCCATGTCGCTGCGGATCAGCTTGGCGGCGCGTTCGGTCATGCTCGACAGGAACAATTGCCGGATGTCGTCCGACGCGCCCTTCAGCGCGAGCGCCAGTTCGCGCTTGTTGGCGTTGCGCACCAGCGTCTGCACCGCCGGCTGCAGCAATTTGCCGAGATCCTCGAAGGTGAACATCAGGCTGCGGATGCGCTCGGCCGATTCCGGGGCGCGCTCGTCGAGCGCCGCCATCATCTGTTCCTCGGAGGTGCGATCGAGCGCGTTGAAGATCTCCGCGATCGTCTCGTGCGGGTCGGTGCGGTTCGACCGCGCCAGGTTGGACATGAACTCGCTGCGCAGCGTCTGCTCGACCTCCTGGATGACGTCCTTCTGCACGGTGTCCATGCGCAGCATTCGCAGGATCACGTCGGCGGACAGCTCTTCCGGCAGCTCGCCGAGCACGCGTGCGGCATGATCCGGACGCAGTTTCTGCACGATGACGGCGACGGTCTGGGGATATTCGTTCTTGAGGAAGGCGGCGAGCAGCGTCTCGCTGACGTTCGACAATTTGTCCCACATCGTCCGCCCCGACGGGCCGCGGATGCCCTCCATGATCTCGCGTACCCGATCGTTGGGCAGGACGCCCGCGAGCAACCGCTCGGTCGTGTCGTACGACCCGTGCAGCGAGTTCATTCCGGTGACCTCGCCGGTGAACTGGCTGAGCAGATGCTCGATCACCGCCACCGGCACGCGCCCAAGCTGCGAGATGCACGAGGAAAGTTCGGTGATCTCCTCCAGCGACAGCTGCTCCCAGATCGGGGCGCCATGGGTCTTCCCCAGCGCCAGCATCAGGGCGCCAGCCCGTTGCAGGCCCGAGTATTTCTTCAGTTCGGCAGGTTCGACGACCGGCGCGATCATATTCATGCGTACCTCGAAATTCAGCCGGGGATGCCGGCGAGCGCGCGTTTCCGTCTATCTTATAGGAGCGATGCGCACCTGCTCCGTAAGGGAACGTGAAAATGGCAAATGCTTCAGGCAGCCTGACGGGCGTGACTTATGCACCCGAGACCGCGGCGGTCCGCATCGCGCGCAAGGCGTTCAAGACGCCCGTGACCAAGGCACCCTGGGTCGGCGCGGCGAAAGCGTCGACGGCGCTGAGCGCGGTCACCGCCGCCGCATCGGCGGTCCGGTCGATGCAGACGATCATCGATCGGCCGAACGATCAGGAATCAAAGGGGGTCGACGATGTCGAGACCAGCTTCATCACCTATCGCGCGCTCACCCGGCTGAAATCGCTGGCGCAGGCGGCGCAGCAAAGCGGGCTGTCGGATACCGAGCGCAAATCCCTGCAGAAGGCGTTCAGCAAGGGGATGACGGAGCTGCAGAGCTTCATGGCGGCGGCGCCGAGCAAGCAGCTGACGCTCGCCTTCGGCGCGGCGCAGACGCATATCAAGGGCGCGGCGGCGTTGCCGACGCAGGACGTAACCGCCGCCCGCGGCGCAGGGGTCGTCGATGATTTCACCGCGCCGGTTGCGGGGCTGACCGGAAACGAGGTGCTGACGATCCAGTTGGACGGCGCGGACCATCACGACAAGGTGACCGTCGACCTGTCCAAGCTCGCGACGAAACCGCCCTCGCTGGAACAGATCGCCAAGGCGCTCAGCGATGCGGCTGCGAGCGCCGGCGGCGACTATCACTATGGCGTCAAATTCGCCGTCGCGATGATCGACGGCCGATACGGCCTGACCATGACCTCCACCTCCGGCGCCAAGGTCTCGCTGCAACAGGCCAATGCCGGCAACGCGCTGATGGTGGTGAGCGGCCAGCAGGTCGGCGACGCGCAGGGTGCCGCGGACGTCTATCGCTATACCGATGCCGACGGCGCGTTGAAGGGCAAGTCGATCGGCTCGATCGCCGCGACCGATCGCACCGCGACCGACGCCGCCCAAAGCAAGGCCAAGGCACGCGCGGACGCCGCGGGCAAGAAGACCGATGACACCAAATCGGCGCTGCCGACGGTTCTGGCCAGCCTGCATGCGCAGGCCTCGACCACGGGCGCCGATGGCTTCACTTATGTCGTCGGCACGACCAGCGGCGACATGGGCACCTATCGGTCGAAAGGGAACGAAGACCTGTTCCTGACCAAGGTGGACAGCGAGGGCAAGATCGTCTGGCAGCACGGGCTGGGCGTTTCCGGCACGGCCGAGGGCAAGGCGGTCAGCGTGGCGGCGAACGGCGACGTGGTCGTCGCCGGTTCGGTGACCGGCCCGTTCGACGGCAATAGCGGCGACAGCAGCAATTACGACATGCTGGTGGCGAAGTTCAGCGCAAGCGGCGAGAAGCAATTCGCCACGTCCATCCCCTCGCTCGGCGACGACCGCGCCACCGCTGTCACGGTCGGCGGCGACGGGTCGATCTATCTCGGCGGCCGCGTCGCCGGTGCCGGCGACGGCGGCGTCTATGTCGCGCATCTCAACGCCAAGGGGGGGATGATCAAGCAGCGGACGATCGACACCCCCGGCTTCGACACGCTCAGCGCGCTCACGATCGACAAATCGGGCAATCTGCTGGCCCTGACGCGCGAGAACGGCACGTCGCGGCTGCGGAGCATCGACGGCACCGACCTGACCAAGGATCTCGCCACCGTCGATCTCGGTGCTACCGACGCCCGCGCGATCGCGATCGGCGCGGACGGTACGATCGCCGTCGCCGGCGCGACGCGGACCGCCCTGCCCGGCGACGCCAACCGGCCGGCGGGGCAGGGGCTGGACGGCTTCGTCACCACGCTGCGCAGCGACCTGACCAATGCGCGGACGACCTATGTCGGTTCGACGGGCGACGACGAGATCGACAGCGTCGCGTTCATGGGCAGCCAGATCTACGTCGGCGGGCGCACGACCAGTGCGCTCGACGGTGCGCGTCGCGGCAAGGTGGACGGCTTCGTCGCGCGCATCGATGCCGCGAACGGGCAGATCGGCAGCATCTCGCAATTCGGCACCGGCGGCGGGACGACCGAGCCGGTCGTCGTCTCCGCGGCAGTCGGCGGCGACAACGTGCTCGGGACGCTGGGATTGCGGCGGGGTGCGTTGAACGACGAGATCGCCACCTCGCTGTCCGCGCAATTCGGCCTGGCGTTGCTCGACAGCTTCAAGGTGCAACTGGATGGCGGCACCGCGCGCAAGGTGACGATCGCCGAAGGCGAAACCCTCAACAGCCTGGGCTACAAGATCCGCAACCTGCTGGGGAGCGATGCCGTCACGATCAGCACGCCGCGCAACGCCGACGGCTATACCCAGCTGACCTTCGCCGTCGCGCAGGGCCATACGCTCAGCCTGACCGCGGGGCCGACGAACAAGGACGCGCTCGACAAGCTGGGCATCGATCCGGTACGGCTGCACGCCGATCCCTTTCGCAAGACGACCGATACCAAGGTGACGCCAGGCGGCAGCTTTGGCCTGGGGCTCGCCAGCACGCTCAACCTATCGAGCGTGGCGAACGCGAAGGCGGCGCTCGACAAGATCGACAGTGCCGTCTCGACCACCCAATCGGCCTATCGGTCGCTCTATTGGGATCAGGGCAAGGCGGACCGGATCAACGGCAGCATCGGCGCAGGAACACCCTATCAGCAGGCGCAGCTCGCCTCCTACAAAGCCGCGCTTGCCCGGCTGACCGCCAACAATAACGGCGGCGGCAGCTTTTTCTGATACGCAAGGACCAGGATCATGTCGGATGCCATTCCGCTCATCGACGGGCTGACCCGCTCGATGAAGCACCTCGCCGAGCGGCAGCGGGTCGTCGCGCAGAATATCGCCAATAGCGAGACGCCGGCGTTCCGCGCGCAGGATGTCGAGGCGCCCGATTTCTCGGCGCTGCTGACCCACAAGGGCGTGCCCCATGTCGCGCGGCCGCGGATCAGCGCGACCAGCGGCATGGTCGCGCTCGGCGTGCCCGCGACCACCGGCGGGCCGGTCATCGCCGCGGCCGACATCAGCGAGACCAAGCCCGACGGCAACAATGTCACGCTGGAGGATCAGTTGCTCAAGATGGGCCAGATCCAGGCCGACTTCCAGACGATGACCGACCTCTACCGCAAGCAGATGGGGCTGATCCAGACCGCGATCGGTCGCTGACCGCGGCTGCGGAGCCTATCGCGCCGGATCAGAACAGGCCGTCGTCGTCGATCGGATCGGCGACGGCGATCTCCATCCCGGCAAGCAGGAAGCCGGCATGGACGTCGCGCTCCGACGCCATCGTATAAGCGGCGGCGATACGGAGCAGCAGGTCGCGCAGCACCGCGTCCGCCGCCGCCGGCAATTCGTCGGGTGCGCGCACGCCGAGTGCGGACAGCCGCGCGCCCGCGGCGCGGATCGCCGATCCCATCGCCAATTGACCCGACAGCGCGCCACCGGCGGTGTCGAGCGCGGTGATCAGCGCGCGCGCGTCGTTGCCGCCATCGCGCACGCCGCGCTCGCTGCGGCCGCAGCCGGCGTGGACCGCGGCGAGCGCCTGCGCCAGCCGATCGCCCGACCCGGCGCCCTGGTCGCGCTGCATCGCCGCGATCGTGCGTCCGGCGCCGGACAGCGCATCCATCGCCGCACCGATCCGCGTGGTGGCGATATCGAGCTGGCCCGCGCAGACGCCGACCTCGACCGCGATCACCGCGACCGCGCGGCCCATCGTGCCGAAGCGCCGGCACAACAGCCGCGTGTTCACCGCAATGTCCTGCACGTCGCGGCGGATCAGCCGCAGCCCCTCGAACCGGTCGGCGAGCGCGCGCACCGCGCCGGTGGTCATATCGACCATCGCATTGGCGCGGCGGTCGGCGTCGAGCAATTGCGCGGTGAGGTCGCTCACCTCGGACACGTCGCGGTCGAGGCTGGCGAGCACGCCGCCGTCGCTATCCTCTTCATGCGCGGCGATGACGTCGAGCAGGCTGCGCGTCTCGTCGCCGAGCGCGGCCAGCGCCTGGACGAGGCGATCGGCGTCCTGTTCGAAATCGCCGGCAAGCGCCTCGATCTGCGCGGCGGCGAGCGCGTGGATATGCGCGGCGACCGGCACGGCGTCGGCGGGATCGTCGAGCGCGAGCGCGTCGATCATCGCCAGCATCGCGACGACGTGTTCGAGCCGCTGGCGGGTGATGTCGCCGATCTGCAAGGCGTTGAGCGCCACCGCGATCCGCCCCTCGATCTCGCGCGCGACCGTGGCGACGCGGCGGGCGACCGCCTTCAGGCCGGTCAGATAGCCGTCGAGGTCGGCGGCGTTGCGTTCCAGCCGGTCGGGTACTTCGGGCACGATGCGATCGCATTCGGCGAGCAATTGCGCGGCCGAGCGCCGCCCGTCCGCCATGCCCTGCGTCAGCTTGACGAGTTCGGCGAGGATCTGGGTGAGATGCTGCTCCCCCTGCGCGAGGCGGAGGAGCATATTGTCGACGAAGGTCAGGAAGACCGGCTCGCCCGAGGCGGCGATCTTGATGTTGGGGCCATAGATCGCGAGCAGCCTCAGGGTGGTGCGCACCTCGAGCACCTGGTCGCGGATCGCGTCGGCCTGCCGGTCGATACCCGCGAGATCGGCGTCGCGCCGCGCCTGGGTGACCGGCAATGCGGTCATCCGCCGCGCGATCGCCTGAAGGTCGCCGACCGCCGCCGCGGCGGTGTCGTCGTCGATCGCCAGCGTCACGCCGTCGAGCGCGGCGATGACCCGCTGGATCGCCTCGACCGCATGCGCGAGCGTCGCGCCGGCGTTGAGGAAGCGATCGTCGAGCCCCGCCGCCAGCGCGGCCAGCTCGGCCGCGAGCGCCGGGTCGGCGGACGAACCCGCCGGCAGCGCGAGGGGGGCATGGATCATCGAACGCCCTCGAAGCCGGACTGCGCGGTCATCGCCGGATCAGGCCGAGGGGACCAATTTGCGGACGATGCGCAGCAACGCCTCGCTTTCGACCGGCTTGGTCAGCCAGCCGGTCGCACCCGCCGATTTGGCGAGGTTGCGCATGTCCTGGCTCGATTCGGTGGTGAGCAGCACGATCGGCATGAAGGCATAGCCGGGCAGCTTGCGCGCCTCGCGGACGAGATCGATCCCGCTCATCGCGCCCATGTTGAGATCGGTGACCATCATCGCGGGCTTGAGGCCGCCCTGCAGCAGCGCGAGCGCGGCCTCGCCGCTGTCCGCCTTGTGGACGGTGAGCGTGGTGGTGGCGAGGGTCATACCGATGCTCATCAGCATCGAGGGGGAATCATCGACGATCAGGATAGACATTCTTACTCCGTAACAACGTATTTGGGGGATGCCGCCGGCGCGGCGGTCAGCAGGGGCAGCAGGCGGACCATGTCCGGCGCGTCGCTGTTGCCCTGGACGGGGGGGCGCAGGGCGAGCAGCACCTGCACCAGCGCGCTGTGCATGCCGGTGCATTTGCCGAGCGACACCTTCGCGCGCGGATTGGCGTTGAGGAAGGCGACGAGGTCGAGCGCCTCCTCGACCGCGCAGCGGCCTTCGAAATGGACCTGCGTTTTCGTATAGCGGATCGGCATCACAGCATCTCCTGAAGGTCGAGGATCAGCAGGACGCGGCCGTCGCCGAGCAACGTCGTGCCGCAATAGCCCGGCACGCCGGCGAGGATGCCGTCCATCGGCTTGAGGATGACATCCATGCCCTCGCGGAAATCGTCGATGACCAGACCGACGGTGCGGTTGTCGAAGCGGCAGACCAGCACCGCCTCGCCGCGCTCGTCGGCGGCGCGGCGATGGTCGGCGGCGACGTCGAGCTTGTGCGCCATGCGGACCAGCGGCACGACCTCGTCGCGCAGCACGAACACCTCCTCGTGCTTGATGCGGCGGATCGCGTCGGGGGCGAGGCGGACGGTCTGGACGACGACGTCCATCGGGATGCCGTACAGGCTGTCGCCGACGTCGACGACCATCACCCGCGTCACCGCCATGCTGAGCGGCATGGTCAGCCGCGTCGTGGTGCCGCGGCCGAGCTGCGAGCTGACCGCGACCCGGCCGCCCAGTTTCTGCACGGTGCTGAGCACGACATCCATGCCGACGCCGCGGCCGGAGAGGTCGGATACTTCCGCCGCGGTCGAGAAGCCGGGGCGATAGATGAGGTTGACCGCCTCCTGGTCGCTGAGCCGGTTGGCCTCGTCGCGGGTGACCACGCTCTTGGCGACCGCGGCATCGCGGATCGCGGCGGGATCGATGCCGCGGCCGTCGTCGCTCACCTCGATGACGACGCTGTCGGTGTCCTGGAACGCCTTCAGCCGGACGGTGGCCGCCGCGGGCTTGCCCGCCGCGACCCGCACCTGCGGCAGCTCGATGCCGTGATCGAGCGAGTTGCGCACGATGTGGAGCAGCGGATCGCCGAGCGCCTCGATGATCATCTTGTCGGCGGCGGTATCCTCGCCCTCGATCGCCAGATCGACCTGCTTGTCGAGCCGGCGCGCGATATCGCGGATCAGCCGCGGGAAACGGTCGAAGATCTCGGCGACCGGCAGCATGCGCACCGCCATGATCGCACCCTGCATCTCCTGCGTCAGCCGATCGATGATCGCATATTGTTCCTTGATCTCGCGCGCCATGTCGCGCGAGCCGTGGATGTCCTCGGCGCGCTTGGCGAGGAAAGGCAGCGCGTTCTTCGAGACGACCAGCTCGCCGATCAGCGTCATCAGCAGGTCGATCTTGCCCTGATCGACCTTGAGCGTCCGCGAGGCACGCGCGGCGTCGCCGGACGGGCCGTTCGCGGTGGGCGATGCGCCGGGCGGCGGCACCGCGACCGGCGGTCGGGCCGCGGCCGCCGGCTGGGGCGGGACAACGGCGGCGGTGTCGAGCGTCGCGAGAAAGGCGAGCAACGGCGCGACGTCGGCGGTCTCGTGCGCCTCGGCGAGCGCGGCCTGCCAGCCATCGACCAGCGCGCTATGGCCGAGGCTGCGCAGCAGGTTGCCGACGACCGCCGCGGTCGACGGCAGCCGCGCGGGGTCATAGCCGGTCCGGCCGAGGATGCGCGATTGCGTCGCCAGCACATGCGCGACCGGGGCCAGCGTGTCCGTCGCCGGCGGCGCCGGTGCGGTGGCGACCGAAGGTGCCGGCGCGGGCGCGGGGGCGACGAGCGTGCGGATCTCGATCTGGTCGAGTTCGTAAGCCATCGTCTGTTCGATGGTTTCGCGCGTCGCGCCGGTCAGCGCGGTCAGCCGCAGGTTGCAATGATAGGGGTCGAAATCGCTGCCCGCCGCCCAGGGTTCGCGCGGGCCGATCGCCAGCGCGCGCAGGTCGGGCAGTTCCTGGACCGAGGCGACCGGATCGGTGCCGGCATAGAAGCAGCCGGGATCGGGTTCGTAGCGGACGACGAGCACCGGCTCGCCCGCCGCGGCGAACGTGCGGCTCGCGGCGAGCGCTGCGGCATCGAGGTCGGCGAGCCAGTCGTCGGGTGCGATTTCGAGCGCGGCGTCGGGCGCGGCGACCGTTGCCTCGCCATCGCCGAGATGCGCGCGCAACAGTCCGGCACCATGCGCGGCGATCCGGTCGGCGTCGGGCGCGAGGCGGCCGTCGTTTTCGAGCTGTTCGATGAAGATGCCGACCTGGTCGAAACTGTCGAGCAATTGGTCGACGATGTCGGACTGCAAGGCGAATTCGCCGATCCGCACCGCCGACAGCAGGTCTTCGCCGGCATGGACCAGCCGGGTGAGCGCGGGCACGTCGAACAGGCCGGACGAGCCCTTCAGCGTATGGACCGCGCGGAACACCTCGTTGATGGCCGCGGCATCGTCCGGATTGCGTTCGAGCACGAGCAGGCCGGCCGCCGACGCCTGCAACAAGTCGCGCGCCTCCTCGATGAAGCGCGCCATCAGCGCGTCGTTCATGCGGCTACCCCGGTGAGCAGATGCGCGGTTTCGATCAGGATCGCGGGCGTGGCGGGCTTGACCAGATACAGATCGGCGCCGGCTTCATAAGCGCGATCGGCGTCGCAGCCCGCAGCCTCGGTGCTGATCGTGACGATCGGCACCGCCTGCATCGTGCTGTCGCTGCGCAGCCGCGCGATCATCGCATAGCCGTCCATCTTGGGCATGTTGACGTCGACGATCATCAGGTCGAACGGATCGAGCAGCGCGCGTTCCAGCCCTTCCAGGCCGTTCGCCGCCTCGTCCACCGCGAAGCCCGCCGCCTCGAACACCGAGCGGTAATAGAGGCGCGTGGTCATGCCGTCGTCGACGATCAGGATGCGCTTGCCGTTGGCGGGCTTAGTCATGGTCGGCGGGCCTTTGGTACAGGATGGTGCTGCCGTAGCGGCGAGGCTCGAACATGGAGGACATGCGGCTCATGCTCTCCGAATGGCCGAGGCAGATGACGCCGCCCGGCCGCATGCTGTCGTAGAGCGTCTCGACCGCCTCGCGCCGCGACACATCGTCGAAGTAGATCAGCATGTTGCGGCAGAAGATCACGTCGATGTCGCGGAACCGGCGCATCGCCATCGCGTCCGACACGTTGACGACCGTGAAGTCGATCGACTGGCGCAGCGCGTCGCAGATGCGGAAGCCCTCGGCGTGCTGCGTGAAATATTTGCCCTTGAGCTGCGCCGACAGGCGGTGGAGCGCGCGGTCGCTGTAGATGCCGGCCTTGGCATCGGCGATGACGCGGCTGTCGATGTCGGAGGCGAGGATCTGGATGTCATAGGCATCGGCCTGCGGCCAATTCTCCAGGATCTGCATCGCGATCGAATAGGGTTCCTCGCCGGTCGAACAGGGCAGCGACCAGATGCGGATCGGCTGGCCCGGTGCGCGGTGCCTGGCGATCTCGGGCAGGACGTGCTGGACCAGCGCGTCGAACTGATAATCCTCGCGATAGAAATAGGTCTCGTTGACCGTCATCGCGTTGACGAGATGCTGCATCTCGACGCCCGCCGTTTCGAAGCGCACCATCGTGAAATATTCGCGGAACGTCGTCTTGCGCGTCGCCAGGATACGGTCCTGCAGACGGCGTTCGACGAAATAGGCCTTGGTGTCGCTGAACATCATGCCGGTCTTGCGGTAGAAGAACTCGCAGAACTTGGCGTAATCCTGGGGCGTGATGCTGGGCGCGCCCGGGGGTGGCGCGGCGTCGGCGTGTCTGGCTGCGCTCAGCACCGGTTGATCCTCTGCGCGGCGACCTGCACTGCGAAGGCGATGAAGCCTTCGCCGGGAAAACGGTCGGGCAAGGCGAGCAGCGCGGGCAAGGCGGTTTCGTCGCCGATCTCCGCCAGCCCGTCGATCGCCGCGGCGCAGACGTTGACATGCGCGTCGTCCAGAGCCGCGACCAGCCATGCGGCGGCGCGCGGATGCGGGAGCACGCTGAGCAGGTTCGCGGTGAAGATGCGCACGTCGTCGTCGGGATCGCGCAGCAGCTGTTCGACATGCGGCGCGACCTCGTCGGGCATCGCCGCCAGCCCTTCCAGCGCGGCATTGCGCTGCGGCGCGCCTTCGCTGCGCAGCAACGGCAGCAGCGCGGTCACAACCTCGGGCGAGCGGCGCCGGATCAGCGCCGCCATGATCGCCTCGCGCACGCTCGGCGCATTCTCTTCGGCCAAGCGGGCGCAGAGCGGGGCGACGCCGTCGGCCTGCGTCTCCAGCCCCCGCACCGCGGCGCGGCGGTCCGCACCGCTCGGCGAGGCGAGCAGTTCGACCAGATCGGCGAGCGTACAGGCCGCCGCGGCGGACGGTTCGGCGGGGGTGTCGTTAGGGGCTTTGACCAGCGGCACGATACGTATCCTGTTCGTTATGACGCGCGCACGCGCCGGTTCGAGGCGAGCCAATTGGCGATCTGTCCGGCGATGGCATCGCTCGCCAGGACGAGGTTGGCGCCCGCGCGCCGGATGAGTTCGTTGGGCATGCCGAACACCGCGCAACTGTCGGCGTCCTGCGCGATCGTGCGCATGCCGCGGCGGTGGCAGCGCGCCATCGCCTCGGCGCCGTCGTCGCCCATGCCGGTGAGCTGGACGCCGATCAGCCGGTCGGCGGGCACGTGCTCGGCGGCACTGTCGACCAGCCGGGTGACGCTGGGATGCCAATTATGCTGTTCGCTCGCCGGCACCGACATCGCGGTGAGCACGCCGCCGCGGCGCGCGACGATCATGTCGGCGTCGCCGCGCGCGATATAGACATTGCCGCCGAGCAGCGGCGTCGGCGCGCGCACCTCCTGCACGTGGATCGCGCACAAAGCGTCGAGCCGGCGCGCGAAGACGCCGGTGAAGCTGCTCGGCATATGCTGCGCGACCAGCACCGGCCACGGCAGCGTCGCAGGGAGCGCCGGCAGGATCGTCTCGAGCACCGACGGGCCGCCGGTCGACACGCCGAGGATGACGAGGCCCGGCTCGATCGAACCGTCCTTCATCATCCGCTCGGGCGGCGGGGCGGGGGCGGGGGGCGGCGGCTTGACCACCCCCGCGCGCCCGCGCACCCGCGCGCCGGCCGCCATGCGGACCTTGGCGACGAGCTGCGCGGCGATCTCGTCGAGCGACAGCGAGATCGTCCCGCCCGGTTTCTGCACGAAGTCGATCGCGCCGAGGCTGAGCGCCTGCAGCGTGGTCTCCGCGCCCGCCTCGGTGATCGAGGAGACCATGATCACCGCGCGCGGGCTGCCGACCATGATCCGCGACAGGCAGGTGATGCCGTCCATCTCTGGCATGTTGACGTCGAGCGTGACGACCTGCGGGTCGAATTCCGCGACGAGTTCCAGCGCCTCGACGCCGTTGCGCGCGGTGCGGACCTCGAAGCCGGGTTGCTGTTGGAGGAGCTGCGCGAGGTGACGGCGCATCAGGGCGGAATCATCGACGACGAGGACGCGGGTCATGGCAGATTCAAGCGGCGAGCGCCGGCTGGTGCGGCGGGAGCAATGCGTCGGTGGCCGGCTCGATCAGGCAGTCGACATCGAGCAGCTGGATCATGCGGTTCTGCGCGGTGAGGTTGGCGACGCCGCGCACCACCTTGGCGCGGGTGCCCGACAGATCGGGCGCGGCCGAGATCGTCGCATCGGGGATGCGACCGACTTCCGAGACGCTGTCGACGATGAAGCCGACGTGCTGGCCGTGGATGGTGAACACCATGATCCGCTGCCGGTCGGACCGAACCGCCTCTTCGAGGTCGAAGCGGCGGCGCTGGTCGATCACCGGCAGCACGGTGCCGCGCAGGTTGATGACGCCCTCGACGAAATCGGGGGTGCCGGGCACGTGGGTGAGCTGGTCGGGAACGCGGACGATCTCCTGCACCGCCTCCACCGGCACGCCATATTCCTCGCCCATCAGGCGGAAGATCACATATTGCGCATCTTCGGTGACGGCATCGCTCATCGTGGTCTCTCCTTCGGCGGCACCGTCGCGTGCGGCACCGGCATCGCCCTGCGCGGCGCGCAGCGCGCGCAATTCGTTGACGTCGAACATCGCGTCCGCCGACAGCACCGACACCAGCCGGCGGCCCTCGTCGAGGCGGCAGATCGCGCGGATATCGCTGTGCCCGCGCTGCGAGTGGAGCGCGGCAGGCACCGGCTCGACCAGCGCGCGCTCGACGCGCAGCACCGCCTTCACCTTGTCCATCACGACGCCGACCGACAGCGGCTCGCCATCCTGTTCGCCGGGCAGCGAGACGACGACGACCTTGTTGGCGTCGGTGAACGCCTCCACCGGCATGCCGAACATCGTGCGCAGCGACACCAACGGCAGCAGCCGGTTGCGCAGCGTCGTCACGCCCAGCACGTGGCCGGGGGTGCCGGGCACCTGGGTGATCGCGGCGGGAAGCTGGACGATCTCCTGCACCTCGCCGATCGGAAAGGCATATTCCTGGCCGTCGACCTCGAAACTGACCAATTGGTCCTCGTCGGCGGCACCGTCGGCGGCGTCGTCGTCGAGCGTGAGCGCGGTCGGCCCGGCGACGTCGGCGAAGCGCAGCGCCTCGTCCTGCGCCGCGAAGGTGCGGCCGATCGACTTGGACACGTCGAGCACCATGACGATGCCGCGGCCGTCCTCCTCCTTGATCATCCCGGTCAGCAATTCGGTATCGATCGTCGCCTGGATCTGCGTCACCGGCTCCAGCCGCTCGCGCTCGACGGTGACGACATTGGCGACGCGATCGACCATCAGGCCGACCGGGTGGCCGTGATCGAGCACGACGACGCGGCTGGCATCGTCGCTGAGCACCGGCGGCAGCCCGAACAGATTGCGCAGGTCGAGCACCGGCAGCACCGTGCCGCGGAGGTTGGCGAGGCCCATCAGCGCCGGCGGGCTGAGCGGCATCCGCACCACGTCGGGCACGCGGATGATTTCCTTCACCTGCTCCAGCGGCACGGCGAACATCTCGCCGGCGCTGTGGAAGATGACGAACTGGCAGAGGCCAGCGCGTTCGTTGGGTGCGGGTAGGGGATCGGCGGAGGCGATGTCCTCCGCCGCGATCGTCGTCATATCGTTCATGCGCCCGTCCTTTCGTTGCGGTCGGGGATCAGGCGGCCTGCAGTTCGTCGGCCAGCGAGGCGATCTCTTCGATCGCGGCGGCGAGCTGTTCGGCACCGCGCGCCTGTTCGCGCGCGGCGTTGCTCGCCTCGTTCGAGGTGCGCACCGCCTGTTGCGCGGCGGTGGCGATCTGCTCGATCGCGATCTGCGTCTCGCCGAGCGCGCGGGCGACGTCGCCGGCGGCATCGGAGATCTCGCCGTTGCCGCGCACGACTTCGCTGACGTCGGCGGCGATCCGCTCCAGCCCGGAGGAGATCGTCCGGCTCTTCTCGACCTCGCCAGCGGCGGTGTCGGCGATGTCCTGCAAATCGGTGCGGACGATGCCGATCGTGTCCTGGATGCTCTTCACCGTGTCCTTGATTCGCTCGGCATTCTCCGCCGAATCGCGGGCGAGGTTGCGGATGTCGGTCGACACGACCGCGAAGCCCTTGCCAAATTCACCGGCCCGCGCCGCCTCGACCGAGCCGCTGACCGCGAGCATGTTGGTCTGGATCGACACGGTGGTGATCGCATCGATGATCTTGTCGATGCGGCGGCTGACCTGCTCAAGCGCGCTGATCTGGTCGCGGCTGTTGCGGCCGGCGGCAACCGATGCGGCGACCCCCTGCATCATCGCACCGACCAGCGTCTTGTTCTCGTCGAGCAATTTGGCGATTTCCTCGCCCTTCTCGGCGCCCGACGCGGCGGCCTGCGCCGCGGCCTTGGCGTTCTGTTCGATCTGCTCGATCGCGGTCGCCGACTGCTGGGTGGCGGCGGCGGACTGCTGCGAGCCGCGGTTGATCTGCTCCAGCGCGGTCGACACCTGGACCGAGGCGCGGTTGATCTCCTCCACCGCGCTCGACAGTTCCTCGGCGGCGGACGCGACTTCCTCGGCGCTCTTGCTGATGTTGGTGCTGTTCTTCAGCTCTTCGGAGAGCTGGCCGAGCTCCTGCGCGGCCTGCTCGCTCTGTTCGAGCGCGCCGGTCTGCTGTTCGATCGTGTTGCTCGATTCCTGGCAGGCGGCGGCCTGCTGCTCGGCGGCGGCGGCGATCACCTCGGCGCCCTTCAGCGCTTCGTTGGCCGCCTGTACGGCATCCTCGGCGCCATTGGCGATCAGGGTACAGCCCTTCAGGATGTCCGCCATCTCCTCGCGGATGCGGTCGAGCCCGGCGGTGACGATCGTGCCCTTCTGCGCCTCCTCGCGCGCCGAAGTCGCCGATTTCTCGATGCCCTCGGCGACCTGCCGTACGTCGTCCTGCACCTGGACGATGAGGTCCTGGATGTCGCGCGCCGACTTCTCGCTGGTCTCGGCAAGCGTGCGCACCTCGTCGGCGACGACGGCGAAGCCCTTGCCGTGCTGGCCGGCGCGCGCCGCCTCGATCGCGGCGTTGAGCGCGAGCAGGTTGGTCTGGTCGGCGATGCGGGCGACGGCCTTGACCACCTCACCGATCGCGCTCGCCTGACGGTCGAGTTCCTCGACCAGCTTCACCGACGCCTCCTGGCGCTCCGAGGCGCGGACGATCGCGCTGAGCGAATTGGCGACGTCGCTGCTCGTCGTCGCGACGAGGTTGGACAGCGACTGGGTCAGCGTCGCCGAGCCGTCGGCGCGCGTCTTCATCTCGCGCAGGCGGTCGGAGGCGAGCGTCATCGACTTCATCGTCTGCTGCGCCGCGGCCGAGGCCTGTTCGGCACCGACGCTGATCTGCTCGGCGGCCTTGCGCAATTCCTCGGACGCCGACGAGGCTTCGGCGATGCCGCTGGACAGTTCGGCGGTGGCGGAGGCGAGCCGCTCCGAGCCCTTCTGCTGGCGCGCGAACGTGCGCGCACGGCGCTTTTCGGCATCGGCGGTCAGGCGGACGCTGCTGCTGTTCATGGCGCCGGCACGAGTGCTCGCCTCGCCGGAGAGGGAAATCGTGCTTTTCTTGGCGAGGGACATCGCGGACTCCACTTGATATTGTTATGTCCATCTATGACCCAATTCGTAAAGATGAGTTAAAAATGGACACAAAGCGGCTGCGGATCGTTTGCCCGGATAACTCTATGTAAAAGCTCGATCTTTCCATGGCGGACGGAAGGCCGTGACGTCGGCGGTCGGCGGTTAATCTGGGTACGATAAGGATTTAGCCGCACCCCGCCCGCAGAGCTGTCGGCCATCACCGTAGTTAAAAATTTGCAGGCGGCGACGACCGGCGCAGTTTTCTACCAAGATCGGGTCGTAAGACGTTCGCTTATGCGACCGGATCGCGATAACGCAGGGCTTCCAATACCAGCGCAAATGCCGCCGAGGGTTGGCGGCGCGACGGATAATAAAGAAAATACCCGTCGAACGGCGGACACCATTCGGCGAACAGGCGGACGAGCGTCCCGTCCGCGACCAAAGTTTGGACCCGATCCTCGACCACATGCGCGAGGCCATGGCCGTCGCGCGCCGCGGCGAGGATCAGATCGACGTCGTTGACGACGATCTGGCCTTCGACCTTGACGTTGAGTACGCGGCCATCCTTCTCATATTCCCAGACATACAGGCTGCCGTTGGGCATCCGCCGGTTGATGCACGCGTGGTCGGCGAGATCGTGCGGCGTTGCCGGCGCGCCGCGGCGGGCGAGATAATCCGGCGCCGCGACCGTCGCCATCCGCAGCCGCGGGCCGATGGGCACCGCGATCATGTCCTGTTCCAGCCGCTCGCCGAGTCGCACCCCGGCGTCGAAACGTCCGGCGACGATGTCGGTCAGGCTCGCGTCGAGATCGAGCTCGACGCAGATGTCGGGATAGGCGGCGGTGAGCCGGTCGATCGCCGGCCACAGGATGGTCCGCGCGGGCTGTTCGGGGGTGGTGATCCGCACCGTGCCCGCCGGCTTTTCGCGCAATTCGGTCAGCGCGGCGATGCGACCGTCGATCGCGTCGAGCGCCGGTCGCAGCGTCTCGATCAGGCGTTCGCCCGCTTCGGTCGGCGCGACGCTGCGCGTGGTGCGGGTCAGCAGGCGCAGGCCCAGCTTGGTTTCGAGCCGGCGCATCGCATGGCTCAACGCCGATTGCGACAGGCCGAGGCGGACCGCGGCGCGGGTGAAGCTGCGCTCCTCGGCGACCGTCAGGAACAACGCCAGGCTGGCGAGGTCTTCGCGGCGCAGATCGGAACTCATGACCGGCATTCATAGGCCCAAGCGACGCGGCCTGTCTAATCGCGCGCACCACGCAGCCCTATCTTGCGTCCCAACCAATTGGAGGACGAACGATGCAGACGCGTATATTGGGCCGCGGGCTCGAAGTGTCGGCGCTGGGGCTCGGCTGCATGGGGCTGAGCCACGCCTACGGCCCCGCCACCGAGCGCGGCGAGGCGATCAGGCTGTTGCGCGGCGCGCACGACCGCGGCGTCACCTTCTTCGACACCGCCGAGGCCTATGCGCGGGGCGCCAACGAGGATTTGCTCGGCGAGGCACTCGCGCCGGTGCGCGATTCGGTCATGATCGCGACCAAGTTCGGCTTCACCAACGGCGTGACCACCGAAGGGCTCGATAGCCGGCCCGAGAATATCCGTGCGGTCACCGATGCGGCGCTGACCCGGCTGCGCACCGACCATATCGATCTGCTCTATCAACACCGCGTCGATCCGAACGTCCCGATCGAGGATGTCGCGGGCACGGTTGGTGAACTGATCCGGGCCGGCAAGGTGCGCCATTTCGGCCTGTCGGAGGCGGGCACCGAGTCGATCCGCCGCGCGCATGCGGTGCAGCCGGTCACCGCGTTGCAGAGCGAATATTCCTTGTGGTGGCGCGAGCCCGAGGCGGAGATCCTGCCGCTGCTGGAGGAACTCGGCATCGGCTTCGTCCCGTTCGCGCCGCTCGGCCGCGGCTTCCTGACCGGCAAGATCGACGCGAACACGACGTTCGACGCCAACGACTTCCGCAGCAACGTGCCCCGCTTCGCCGCGGAGACGCGGCAGGCCAATCAGGCGCTGGTCAATCTCATCGCGATGCTGGCGGCGGAGAAGGCCGTGACGCCCGCGCAGATTGCGCTCGCCTGGCTGCTGGCGCAGCGGCCGTGGATCGTGCCGATCCCGGGGACGACGAAGCTGCATCGGCTCGAAGAGAATCTCGGCGCGGCTGACGTCGTGCTGGGGGCCGCGGATCTGACGCGCATAGATGCCGCGCTGGCCGGGATCGAGATCCACGGCACACGCTACTCGCCGTCACAGCAGCAGTTCGTCAGCCGCTGACATTTCAGCGGGGCTGTACCCCGGCGGAGGCCGGGGTCCAGTTGGGTGAAGGTCTGTGATGACTTACAACAGCCTTCCCAACTAGGCCCCGGCCTTCGCGGGGGTACATCAGACATTACGTACGGCTCCTGATGCGCCTGCCCGATGGAGACGCTTACGCCCCCATCGGCTCGTGATACGGGCAGCCGTTCACCCGCGCGCGGAAGTCGGCGGAGTGGCGATAGGGTTCGTTGCGCGCGCGGTTGATGTTGCCGAGCGGGCGATGCGCGTCGAGCCCCGTCCAGATACTGAAGCGGCTCTCCTCGTTGATCGCACGGACATTGTCCTCCGACCAGCTTTCCTGCGCGGCGGCGCGGACGATGCCGACGCGGTGGAACGGCGCCTCGTCCTCGTCCCATTCCACCGTCGGGTCCTCGATCGGCTGGCGGTCGAGGTCGCGGCACAATTGGACACGAAATTCCCAGGCGGCGTCGATCGTGCGCATCTCGCTGCGCACTTCGTCGCGGATCGCATCTTCGCGACCGTCGACGTCGATCGTCTTGCCGGTCAGTGCCGTCATCTCCGGTGCGATCGGCTTCAGGCTGAACTTGGCGATATAATCGCCGTAGCGGAACGGCGTGACGCTGTAATAGGTCTCGCCGAGCGGATCGACGTTGGGCGCGCCGCCCAGCGAATTGAGCGCGGCGCTCTCGACGCCGACCGTCTCCAGCGTCGCGCGCACGCCCTGCAGCACCGACGACAGCACCTTCTTGGTGCCCTCCAGCCGGTCGGTGGTCTTGGCGAGGAGCTTGAGGTTGCCGAGGAATTTGTCGGCGGTCTTGGCCTGGAACACCGTGCCGTTGACCATCACGAAATCCTGCGACGTGCCCTCGGCGCCGGGCAGCCGCGCGCCCTTAACGTCGAACACCTTCATCGCGAGCCCGCGCGGCAGACTGATCGCGTCGGGTAGGATGTCGCCAGCGTTGGTCGACAGGCGCAGCAGCACCTTGTGCGTGCCGGCGTCGGCGAACAATCCCTGCGCAAGCTCCGGCGGCAGGCCGGCATCGACGGTCAGTTCGCCTTCGAGCAGGGCATGCGCCTTGGCGTGGACCGAGCGGACGGCGTGGCCGTAATCCTCGGCGGTGCGCTCCAGGATCGTGTCGAAGGTGGTGCACAATGCGGCGATCGTCTCGGCCTCGTCGGGCTGCACGTCCTCGACATCGGGGCGGTAGCGGATGGGGGCGTCGGTCATCGAAGGTCTCCTGTTCAAACAGGTAACGCGGGGCGGACGATTCCGCCCCGCGTACGGATCAGCGCTTGCGCGCCGGTGCGGCGAACGCCGTCTTCAGCCGTGCGACGGCGAGGTCGTTGGCGTCCTTGGCGCCGCGGACGACCTGTCCCATGCCGAAGAATTCGTGCGTGACGCCGGGGAAGGTGCGTTGTTCGACCTGATCGCCCGTCTTGCGCATCGCTGCGGCAAGCGTCTCGCCGTCAGAGCGCAGCGGATCGATCTGCGCGTTGATGATCGTCGTCGGCGGCAGGCCGCGCAGATCGGCGGCGACGAGGTTGAGCCGCGGGTCCTGCGCATCGGCGGCACGCGTCTGATAGTAATACCCGAACCAGCCGAGCATCGCCGCATTCAACGGCTTGGCATTCGCCGAATCGCGACGCGAGGGCAGCGTCTTGCTGCTGTTGGCGATCGGATAGATCGAGATGACGTGCACCGGCGCGGTCAGGCGATTGTCGCGGGCATAGATCGCGGTCGCGACGGCGAGATTGCCGCCGGCGCTTTCCCCGGCGAGCGCGACCTTGGCGGGATCGCCGCCCCAGCCCGCCGCATTCTGCAGCGTCCAGCGATAGGCGGCGGCGGCATCGTCATGCTGCGCCGGGAACTTGAACTCGGGCGCGTGGCGATATTCCACCGAGACGACGATCGCGTTGAGCGCCTTGGCCATCGCGCGCGGTGCCGCGTCATAGGTATCGACGTCGGCGATCACCCAGCCGCCGCCGTGATAATAGACGATCACCGGCAGCGGCGCACCGCCGGCGGGGGCAATGGCGGGCTTGTAGATGCGCGCGAACTGCTTGGGATCGACGCCATAGGGCCTGTCCTGCGTCGTCACGGAGGCGTCGGGCGTCGTCGGCATGCCGCGCTTCGCCATCACCGCCTTGGCGCCGTCGGCGGCGGACGGCTGCATACGCGCCTCGGCCGGGGTCAGCGTCTCGATCGGCTTGCCGCCGAGCCCGGCGAGCGCGTCGAGCACCGCCTGCATGTCGGGTGCCGCCTTGGGCGGCTGCGTCGCGGTGGCGGGCGGTGCGGGCGGCGGCGGCGCGCTCGGCGAGGGGGCGGACTGCGCCCGGACGGCGGTCGAGGCGAGCAGCGCGACGGCAAATGCGGTCGCGGTGCGCGCGGACGTGCGGGTGACGGACATGATTCCTCCTGTTGTTACTGTCGAGGAACAACCTTGATCAATCTATGTTGCTGTACGGAATCGGACCAAAGGGTGTCGACGAAGCGGCGGGGGGATGCGGACGGCGGATGGCGACGGGGTTGAAGAGCGTGATCGGCACGCAGGATCGGGGCACCAGCAACCGGCTGCTGCTGCACTTGGCGGATGCGGATTGGGCGATGCTGGCACCACATCTGGAACGGGTGACGTTCGCGGTGGGCGACGATATCGCCAGCGCCGGCGAACGGATCGCCAGCGTCTGCTTCCTCGACGACGGCATCGCCGGCATCCTCGACGCGCTGGAGGGCGACCGGCGCTATGCGGTGGCGCTGGTCGGGGCGGAGGGGTTCATCGGCTGGCCGCTGCTGCTCGGCGACGACCGCTCGCCCTATGACGTGACGATGCGCGCCGAACATGGCGCGGCGCTGCGCCTGCCCGCCCCCGTGCTGCTCGCAGCGGTCGAGCAGAGCGCGGGATTGCGCGCTCTGCTGCTGCGGTTCGTCCAGACGCTGATGCTGCAGATGGGGCGGACGATCGTCTCGTCACTTGCCCACCCGATCGAGCGGCGCATGGCACGCTGGATCCTGCTCTATCACGATCGCGTCCGCGAGGACGACATCTGCATGACGCACGAGGAGTTCCGGCTGATGCTCGGCGTGAGGCGCAGCAGCGTCACCGACGCGCTGCACCGGCTGGAAGAGGAACAGGCGATCCGTGCCTTTCGCGGCCGCGTCGTGGTGCGCGACCGCGGCAAGCTGATGACGCTTGCCGGCGACACCTACGGGCATGCCGAGCAGGAATATCGTCGCCTGCTCGGCACCCGCTGACCCCCGGCGGGTCAGAAGCCGCGGCGTAAAGTGACGAACCACTGGCGCGGCGCACCGGCGAGCAGCGTCTGGTTGTCGCCGCTGGCGACATAGCCGTTGCTGCCGATCGTCGCGATGTAGCGCTTGTCGGTCAGGTTGGTGACGCTGCCCTCGATCGCCAGTCCCTCCAGAACGCCACCGAGGCCATGCAGCCGGTAGCCGATGCTCGCATCGACCAGCAGCCGCGCCCCGACCGACTGGTCGTTGAGATAGGTGAAGTAGCGCTTCGTCATGTAATCGCCACCGGCGCGCGCGAAGAAGCGGTCGTCGTCATAGACGATCTCGCCCTTGACCATATGTTCTGGCGTATCGACCACCGTCTTGCCCTTGGTCGGCGACAAGACGATGCCCGCCGCGCTGAGCACGTCGTCCTGATAGGTCGATTTGTTGTAGGAATAGCTGGCGAACAGCGTCAGCGGCCGGACGATGCGATAGCTTGCCGACGCTTCGGCGCCATAGCTCTCGACGTTGCCGGCGTTGTTCAGCGTCGGCGGATTGCCGATGATGCCGGCGCCGTTGGAAAAGGACAGCAGGCGATTGGCGAAGTCGACGTAATAGCCGACCGCAGACACCTGCAAGCCGCCGCTATGGAGGCGGACGCCGCCCTCGACGGTCTTCGACGTCTCCGGCTTCAAGGTCGAGCGGATCGCATCGAAGCCGGCCTGCGTGGTCGCGAACGGCCCCGCCGTCGCAGCGGAAACGAAGGCACGCATGTTCTCCGTGTAGCTGGCGAACGCCTCGACGCCGCCACCCAGCCGATACAATGCGCCGATCTGCGGCAGGAACCAATCGCGCGCCTGGATTTTTCCAGCGACGAGTACGCCAGTGAGCAGGTTCGCCTGGTTGCGGACGCGCATGCCCTTCCACCCGCCGTTCAGCGTCAGCGGGCCTAGGTCGAGCGTGTCGGCGACGTGATACTGTAGCGTCTCCGTATCGTATTTGCCGTTGTATTGCGTCGCGAACGGGTTGGACTGGAAGGCAAGCGTCTCGCGATTAGGGGTGGTGCCGGCAGCCATGCCGTAGAACCGACGTGCCTGAGTAAACGTGTTGCTTTCGTACCAGCCGCCGAGTTCGAACCGGTTGGCTCCTGTCTCGATGAGCAGCCGCGTCAGATTGCCGGCCCGGTCGATGCCGTATTCTGTGGTGCGGAACGAGAGCGGCGCCGGGTTGGTGATCGGGGAACCGTCGGCGTTGGGCGCGCCTGCCGGTGTGGCAAGGTAGGGCGTGATCCACGATCCCTGTCCCTTGTTGTGGTGGTAATAGCTGGTCGATGTGATCGACAGATTGCTGGTCAAACGTGCGTCGAAGGTCAGGCCACCCAGCCAGTCGCGACGGAGACCGCCTGCATCGTAATAGACGTCGTCCACCGTCGCGATGCCGGTCGGGAAGGAAAGGCCTGACGACGGATACGGTAAAGCGGCGGTGGCGCTGCCGGCACGCGTCTGTTGATTCGCGTAGACCTATCCGATTTGCAGCGCGAGCGGATAGTTGCCGGTGATGTTGTCGTTGTTCAGCCCGCGGCGGCGGATGATGTCGAGGCTGAGATCCTGATAGTCGTTCTCGCGCCGGTCGGAGAAATCGACGAAGCCGGTGATGCTGCCGCGCTCGCCGAAATCCTTGACCAGTTTGGCGTTGGCCTGGTGCTGACGCTGGACGCCCTGGCCCTTCCACTTGTCGGTGGTGAGGAAGCCGTAGCTCAGATAGCCCTTTAGCCCGCCGCCCATGTCGCCGCTCTCGGCGCGGACGAAGGCGCGATAGGTCTGGTCGCTGCCATAGGTGCCCGAGGCGACGAGATCGGGGGTATCGGAGGGCTTGCGGCTGGTGAATTGCAGCGTGCCGCCGAGATTGCTGGTCGATGCGGTGCCGAGCGCGCCGGCACCCTGCGCCACCGTCGTCGTCGCCAGGTTTTCGGAGATGATCGCGCGGCTGATGTGCAGCCCGTTGACGTTGCCGTAGCTCATGTCGCCGAGCGGCACGCCGTCGAGGGTGAAGCCGAGCTGGTTCTGGTTGAAGCCGCGCAGCGAGATGCGCGTCGACCATTCATAGGCACCGAAGGCGTCGGACGATTGGAAGTTGACGCCGGGCAGCTTGGCGACCGCCTTCAGCGGCGAGGTGCCCGGGGTCAGCCGCTCCATGTCGATCGCGGATACCGTCTGCACCTGCCGGCTCTGGCCGAAGCCCATGACGACGATGTCGCCGCCGGCGCCGCCGGTCGTCCCGTCGTCGCTCTGCGTCACCGCGGCGGCGGTGTCCTGCGGCACCTCCTGCGCCTCGGCGGCCTGCGCCATCAGCAATGCGGCCGAGGCGACGCCGACCCACCGAAACCGTTCGATCATGCTCTTATCCCCCTGGCGCCGATGCGCTTTCAGGGAGGCTGGTGACGTAGGCGCGTGACAGAACCGCGACCGTTGCACGACGGCGCGGTGACAACGGCGATCATGGCCGCATCGGGCACGATTCCTTTAAAAGCCGTTCTATAATGGCAACAGGTCCGTTCAGATTGGCTGTATTTAACGAGGTCTTCAGACTTTCGGTCCAATTTGAACGTTAGAGGCTGATTCGAAACGATGAAGAGGCCGGGATCGGCGGGAGCGTCCGCCTTCATCGAAGGACCTGATGATGTTTAACTGGTTCGCGAATCACGCGCCCATCCGTACCAAGTTCAAGGTTTTGCTCGCACTGCACGGCACCGTGGCCGCGACCGGGGTCGCGACGACCTATCTCGCCGCGGAGGCGACGCCCGCCGAAGCGACGATCTACGTCGTCGTCGCCGCCGTGCTGTTCGTCGTGACGGTCGTCGCGGTCCTGGTCAGCGGCAAGGCGATCAGCGATCCCTATGTCGCATCGGTCGTCCGCATGGAGGAACTGGCCGCGGGCGACCTCAAGGCGCCGATCCCGTTCGCCGACCATCGCGACTGCATCGGCCGGATGTCGCGCGCGGTCAGCGTCTTCAAGCAGAATGCCGAAACCGTCCAGGCCGCCGCCGCCGCGCAGCAGCAGGTCGTCGGCACGCTCGGCGAGGGGCTGACGCGGCTGGCGGCGAGCGACCTCAGCTTCCGGATCGAGCAGAGCTTCCCCGCGGATTACGAGCGGGTGCGCGTCGATTACAACCGGGCGCTGGATGCGGTCGCCGAGACGATGCGCGCCGTGACCGAAGCGACCAGCGGGATCAACAACGGCGCGATCGACATCCGCCAGGCGTCCGACGATCTGTCGCAGCGCACCGAGCAGCAGGCGGCGAGCCTGGAGGAAACCGCGGCGGCGATGGACGAGATCACCTCGACCGTCCGGCAGACCGCCGCTGGCGCGGTGCGCGCCAACAGCGTCGTCGAGGAAGCACGTATCGACGCCGAGCAATCGGGTCAGGTCGTCCGCCGTGCGGTCGAAGCGATGGGCGGGATCGAGCGTTCCTCGAACGAAATCTCCGACATCATCTCGGTCATCGACGGCATCGCCTTCCAGACCAACCTGCTGGCGCTCAACGCCGGCGTCGAGGCGGCGCGTGCCGGTGACGCGGGCCGCGGCTTCGCGGTCGTCGCCTCCGAAGTGCGCGCGCTCGCCCAGCGGTCGGCCGAAGCGGCCAAGGACGTCAAGACGCGCATCACCGCCTCGTCCGAACAGGTCGATGCCGGCGTCGAGCTGGTCAGCGAGACCGGCAAGGCGCTCGACCGGATCATCGGCCGCATCGGCGAGATCAGCACGCTGGTCGGCCAGATCGCCTCGGCCGCCGAGCAGCAGGCGACCGGCCTGCAGCAGGTCAACACCGCGGTCAGCGAGATGGACGGCGTCACCCAGCAGAATGCCGCGATGGTCGAGGAAGCGACCGCCGCCGCGCGCAGCCTGTCGGCCGAGGCCGACGAGCTGGCCCGTCAGGTCGCGCGCTTCAAGCTGAACGCCGGCGAACCCGTCCTGCGCGCGGTGCCGGTGGTGCATCAGCTGCAGGACCGTGCCGCCGACGCCGGCCGCCGCATCGCGCGCTCGGCGCGGCGCACCGGCACCGGCGGTGGTACCGCGGTCGCGGTCGCATCGGACGATTGGTCGGAATTCTAAGCGATCGCGACCGGCCACGGCCGGTCCGCTCTAGGAAGAAGGGAAGGGGGGCAGCGTGCAGTTTCATCGTATCGATCATCGCGACCGTGCTTGCCGCCGCTCTTCCGCCGGCCGCACGCGGTTCGTCACCGATCGCGGCCATGCCGCGCAGCGCGAGCGCCGGCACCGCACCAATCTGATTACACCCAAAATGGGTGGTCAACGTCGCGTTAAGTCGATGCTGCCACCCCCCATCGTCATGGACCGGACGGACCGTTTCCGCCGGTCGTCGATGGAGACGTTGCCGATGTTGAGCTGGTTCGAGAAACGCGCGCCGATCCGCGTCAAATTCCGCGTCCTCGCAGGAATGCAGGCGCTGCTCGGTGCCATATTGGTCGCGATCACGGCGGGGGCGTCGACGGGCATGATCCATACCAGCCCGGCGATCGACATCGGCGTCGCGGCACTGACCGTCGTCGTGATGTGCGTGACGACGCTGTTCGCCGGCGGCATCATGTGCCGGCCCTATGTCCAGACGGTGCTGCGCATGGAGGCGCTCGCCGCGGGCGATCTGCAGGCGCCGATCGCGCATACCGACAACAAGGATTGCGTCGGCCGGATGACCAAGGCGATGGCGATCTTCCGCCACAACATGGAGGAAGCCAATACCGCCGGCGCGCAGCGGGCGATGGCGGGCGCGCTGGCCGAGGGGCTGGGGCATCTCGCGCAGGGCAATCTGACCTTCCGCATCACCAGCGACTTTCCGGCCGAGTTCGAGGCGCTGCGCAGCGACTTCAACGTCGCGATGGAGGCGATGATGGCAGCGGTCGCAGCGGTCAATCACGCCGCCGCGAGCATCGACGGCGGCTCGGGCGACATCCTGCAGGCGTCGGACGATCTGTCGCAGCGCACCGAACAGCAGGCGGCGAGCCTCGAGCAGACCGCGGCGGCGATGCAGCAGATCACCGCCACCGTCCGCGACACCGCGGCGCGGGCCGAGCGCGCCAACGGCGTCGTCGGCGCGGCGCGCGGCGAGGCCGAGGAATCGGGCCAGGTCGTCGCCCGCGCGGTCGACGCGATGGGCGGGATCGAACGCGCCTCCGACGAGATTTCGGAGATCATCTCGGTGATCGACGGCATCGCCTTCCAGACCAACCTCCTCGCGCTGAACGCCGGGGTCGAGGCGGCGCGGGCCGGTGACGCGGGCCGCGGCTTCGCGGTCGTCGCCTCCGAAGTGCGGGCGCTCGCCCAGCGCTCGGCGGAAGCGGCCAAGGACGTCAAGACGCGGATCACCGCTTCGTCGGTGCAGGTCGATGCCGGCGTCGCGCTGGTCAGCGCGACCGGCGAGGCGTTGCAGCGGCTGATCGGCCGGTTCGGCGAGATCAGCGGGCTGGTCGCGCAGATCGCCACCGCCGCCGAGCAGCAGGCGACCGCCCTGCAGCAGGTCAACGTCGCGGTCGGCGAGATGGACGGCGTCACGCAGCAGAATGCCGCGATGGTCGAACAGGCGACCGCCGCCGCGCGCAACCTGTCTTCCGACGCGAGCGAGCTGGTCGCGCAGATGGTGCGCTTCCGCACCGGGCGCCCGGCCCAGCCCGCGCTGAAGGCGGTGCCGACCGACAATCGCGTCCACCGTCTGCAGCGCCGCGCCGCCGACGAGGGCCGCCGCATCGCCGGACAGTCGCACCGGGGGACCGCCGTCGCGGTCGCCGGCGACGATTGGTCCGAATTCTAACCCGTTTCGAACGTATCGAAAGTCGAACCCGCATGTCCCTGCCCGCCACTTCCCTGCTTCCCGAGATGCTCGATACGTCGGCGGCCGGTCCGCTGCGCGTCGCGCTGCTCGACCGCATCGACCGCGGTGAGCCGGTCCATCTCGACGGCAGCGAGGTGACGCGCGCGGGGCTCGCCTGCCTCCAGGTGCTCGCCAGCGCCCGCGCCACCGCGGTGGAACAGGATGTGGACTTCCGGATCGACCAGCCCAGCGAGGCGCTGGCGCGGATGATCGCGCTCGCTGGGCTCGATGCGGCGCTCGACCTGCCGGGCGACGACGACCGCGATCTGGCCGCCTGAAAGGATTGATGATGAACCTCGACGAGATCCAGCAGATCTTCTTTCAGGAATGCGACGAAGGCCTCGCCACGATGGAGGCGAGCTTCGGCAGCGTGCGCCAGGGCGATTACGATCCCGAGACGATCAACACGATCTTCCGTGCGGTCCATTCGATCAAGGGCGGCGCCGGCGCCTTCGGCCACGAGCGGTTGCAGGCCTATGCGCATGAATACGAAACGCTGCTCGACCTGGTGCGCAACGGCACGCTGACGCTGACCGCCGACCTGCTCGGCACGATCGTCGGCGCGTTCGACATGCTGAGCGACCACGTCACCGCGGCGCGCGACGGTGGCGACGCGCCCGCCGACGGCGCGATGCTCGCGCGGCTCGTTGCCGCCGCTTCGCCCGATGCGGCGCCCGCGCCGGTTGCCACCCCGGCGGCACCGGTCGCTGCCGAGGAGGTCGCCGACGAGATGGGCTTCGCGCCGGTCGCGTTCGCCGGTGACGATTTCGACGATCTGTTCGCCCTGTGCGAGGCGCCCGCGCCGGTCGGCGCGACCGGCGACTGGCAGGTGACCTTCGTCCCCGGTGCCGACGCGCTGGAGAATGGCGGCGATCCGCTGCTGCTGCTGCGCGAATTGACGATGCTGGACGGCAAGGTGCTCGCCGCCGATCTGTCGGCGCTGCCGCCGCTCAACCAATTGCATCCCGAGCGCTGCTATCTCGGCTGGACCGCGATCGTGCCGGCCGCGGTCGCCGAGGACGACATTCGCGCGATCTTCGAGTTCATGGGCGAGTGCGAGCTGCGCATCGAGCGGATCGGCGGCGCGGCGATCGCGGACAATGACGACGACCTGCCGTTCGACCTGCCGCTGCCGACGCTGGATGCGAATTTCGACGCGCCCGCACCGGCGCCGGCACCGACGCCCGCACCGGTGGCCACGGCACCCGCGCCGGCACCGGTGGTGCCGCTGCTGCCACCGGAGCAGGCCGCGCCGCGCGCCGCGGTGGCGCCGCCCGCGCAGACGATCCGCGTCGATCTCGACAAGCTCGACCGGCTGGTCAACCTCGTCGGCGAGCTGGTCATCACCCAGGCGATGCTGGCGCAGCGCCTGTCCGAACATGCGATGGCGGGGATTTCCGAGCTGACCGACCTAGACCATCTGACGCGCGAATTGCAGGAATCGACGATGGCGATCCGCGCACAGCCGATGAAGACTGTGTTCAGCCGCGTGCCGCGTATCATCCGCGAGCTGGAGGTCGAAACCGGCAAGCGCGTCCGCCTCGATATCGTCGGCGAGATGACCGAGGTCGACAAGACCGTGGTCGAACGGATCGGCGAACCGCTGACCCATCTCATCCGCAACGCGGTCGACCACGGCCTGGAGACCCCGGCCGAGCGGCTCGCCGCGGGCAAGCCGGAAGAAGGTGTGGTAACGCTATCCGCGGCGCATCATTCCGGCCGGATCGTCATCACCGTCGCCGACGACGGCCGCGGCATCGATCGCAAGCGCGTCCGCGCCAAGGCGGTCGAACGCGGCATCATCGCTGCCGACGCTTTGCTGAGCGACGAGGAGACCGACAATCTGATCTTCGCGGCGGGTTTCTCGACCGCGGCGACCGTCTCCAACATCTCGGGCCGCGGCGTCGGCATGGACGTGGTGCGCAAGAACGTCCAGGCGCTCGGCGGCCGGATCGGCATCACCTCGCATTTCGGGTCGGGTTCCAGCTTCGCGCTGTCGTTGCCGCTGACGCTAGCGGTGCTCGACGGCATGATCGTCACCGTCGGCGACCAGACCTTCGTCATCCCGCTCGGCCATATCGTCGAGAGCCTGCGTCCCGATCAGGACGGCGTGAAGGTGCTCGGGCCGAGCGCCTCGCTGCTCGACGTCCGCGGCTCCTACGTGCCGGTGCATCGCGTCGCCGAACAGCTCGGCATCGACGGCGCGCAGACCGATCCGTCGCAGGCGGTGCTGATCGTCGTCGAATCCGACGTCGGCCAGGCGATCCTGATGGTCGATACGATCCAGGACCAGCGGCAGGTCGTGGTGAAGAGCCTGGAGGCGAATTACACCGCGATCCCCGGTCTTGCCGGTGCGACCATCCTCGGCGACGGGCGCGTCGCGCTGATCCTCGACGTCGATGCGCTGATCTCGCGCTGGCGGCGCGACCGCGTCGTCGCCGCGCCGCTGGGCCTCGCGGCATGAGCGCGGTGATGCTGGCGGCGAACCGCCCGACCGAATTCCGTTTCGAACCCGCGGATCATGCGGCGATCAGCGCCTTCGTCTACGACGCGGCCGGCATTCTGCTGCCGCCGGGCAAGATGCAATTGGTCTATGGCCGGCTGGCGCCGCGGGTGCGCGCCTGCGGCCTGACTTGCTTCGCCGATTATATCGATCTCATCGATCAGGACGAGGTGGAACGGACCCGCGCGCTCGACGCGCTGACCACCAACCACACCAGCTTCTTCCGCGAATCGCATCATTTCGACCATTTCATGGAACATGCCTGGCCCGCTCTCGACCAGCGGCTCGCGTCGCGCGGCAAGGTGCGGATCTGGTCGGCGGCCTGTTCGAGCGGGGAGGAGCCGTATTCGCTTCTGATGGCGATGTTCGGCACCGAACGCGGCAACGGACAGCGGCTGGCGCGGACCGATCTGCGCGTGCTCGGCACCGACCTCTCGACCGAAATCCTGGAGGCGGCGCGCGCCGGACGCTATTCGCTGGAGACGGCGTCGAGCATTCCGCAGCCGTTGCGCTCGGTCTGGGTGGCGCGCGACGGCGACCAGGCGGAGGTGCATCCGCTGGTCCGCGAGCGGGTGGCGTTCCGCAAGCTCAACCTGCTCGAATCGTGGCCGATGCGCGGCATGTTCGACGCGATCTTCTGCCGCAACGTGATGATCTATTTCGACGAGACGACGAAGGAACGGCTGCAGTCGCGGCTCGCCGACCAGCTCGAACCGGGCGGCTTCCTCTACATCGGTCATTCGGAGCGGCTCGCCGCGTCGGTGGCGCCGCGGTTCACCTGCGTCGGGCGGACCACTTTCCAGAAGGTAGCGTCATGATCGCCTCGCATCCCAAGACCGCGCCGACCCGCGTCCTGATCGTCGACGATTCGCCGACGATGCGCGCGATGGTGTCGCACAGCCTGTCTCGGTACGACGATATCGAGGTGATCGGCACCGCCGACGGGCCGCACAGCGCGCGCGAGATGATCAAGGCGCTCAACCCCGACGTGATCACGCTCGACATCGAGATGCCCGACATGAACGGCCTCGAATTCCTCGAGAAGATCATGCGGTTGCGGCCGATGCCGGTGGTCATGCTGTCGACGCTGACCGGGCGCGGTGCGGAGGCGACGATCCGCGCGCTCGAACTCGGCGCGTTCGACTGTTACGAAAAGCCCAAGACCGCGTTCGGCGAAGGACTGGGCGACGATCTCGCCGAGTTGGTGCGCACCGCCGCCAAGAGCCGCCGACGCCCGCGCTTCGTCACGCCGGCCGCCAAGCCCGCGACCGATTACGAACCGCGTGCCGATGCGATGATCGCGATCGGATCGTCGACCGGCGGCGTCGAGACGCTGATCGAGCTGTTGTCGGGCTTCCCGGCCAATTGCCCGCCGACGGTGATCGTCCAGCACATGCCCGAAACCTACGTGCCGACCTTCGCCGCGCGGCTCGACCGACTGTCGGCGCCGCAGGTCAGCGTCGCACGTTCCGGGGCGCCGCTGGAGCCGGGCCATGTCTATGTCGCGCCGGGCGGTTCGCACCATCTCGAGGTCACCGGCGGCACGCTGCGCCGCTGCCGCCTGGTCGCCGACGAGAAGATGAGCGGCCACCGCCCCTCGGTCGACCGGTTGTTCCTGTCGGTGGCGCGCTGGGCGGGGGCGTCGGCGGTCGGCGCGATCCTCACCGGCATGGGTGCCGATGGCGCCGAGGGCCTCAAGAAGATGAAGGATGCCGGCGCGATGACGATCGGCCAGGACCAGGATAGCTGCGTCGTCTACGGCATGCCCGCCGCCGCCAAGCAGATCGGCGCGGTGACGGTGCAATTGCCGCTGTCGCGGATCGCGGCACGCCTGCTCACCGAGTGCCGCGCATGAAAAGCGCCGTACGGACGGTCGATGGCCTCCGCCGAATCACGATCATGCAGGGCGAGACCAAGGTCTCGGACGATCCCGAGGCGGTGCTGACCACCGTGCTGGGCAGCTGCATCTCCGCCTGCCTGTTCGACCCGGTCGTCAAGGTCGGCGGGCTCAACCATTTCCTGCTCGCCGAACCGGGGAGCAACGACACCGACGTCTCGTCGCTGCAGCGCTATGGCGTCTATGCGATGGAGGTGCTGATCAACGCGATGCTGGCGATGGGTGCCACGCGCACCAATCTGAAGGCGCGCATCTATGGCGGCGCCTCGCTGCGCGACGGCTTCCGCGACATCGGTGCGACCAACGCGCTGTTCGCACGTCGTTTCCTGCGTGACGAGCGGATCGCTTTGGTCGGCGAGGACGTCGGCGGCTACGGCGCGCGCCGCGTCGAGTTCCGCCCGACGCTGGGCCTCGCACGCTGCCGCGTCGCCAACGTCCGCCCGGTCGAGCAATTGCGCGTCGCCCCTGTCCCCGTCCCGGTCGCCGCGGTCGGCGACGTCGAATTCTTCTAATGCGCCCCAATTATCCCAGTGAAGGAAGTTCCGTGCCCAGCACCATCATGACCGTAGACGATTCGCCGAGTATGCGGATGCTGCTGAGAGCGGCGTTGACCGACCTCGGCTATGACGTTCTCGAGGCGGAAGACGGCGTGCAGGCGCTGGAACGGCTGGACGGAGTCGAGCCCGACCTGCTGATCACCGACATCAACATGCCCCGGCTCGACGGCTTCGGCCTGATCGAGAAGGTGCGCGAACAGGACCGGCACCGCAATTTGCCGATCCTGGTGCTGACCACCGAAAGCTCCGACGAGAAGAAGCAGCGAGCCCGTTCGGCCGGCGCGACCGGCTGGATCGTCAAGCCGTTCCACCCGGAAAAGCTTGCCGCGGCGATCCGCCGCGTGCTGCACTGATCGCCCTTTCAGGAGACCGTTCCATGTCCCGCCAGCTCATTACCTTCCAGATCGGCGAGCAGATCCTCGGCGTCGATATCATGGCGATCCGCGAAATCCGCGCCTGGTCGCCCGCCACCCCATTGCCCAACGTGCCGCCGCACGTTCGCGGCGTCGTCAACCTGCGCGGCATCGTGCTGCCGGTGCTCGATCTCAGTCATCGGCTGGGCTGGGGGATGACCGATCCGTCGGCACGCCACGTCATCATCGTCGTGCGCATCGGCGAGCAATTGCAGGGCCTGATCGTCGATGCGGTCAACGACATCGTCACCGTGCCCGACGACGGCATGCAGCCGCTGCCCGATATCGGCGAGACGCCCGCGGCGAATTTCTTGGAAGGGCTGGCGACGATCGACCAGCGTCTGATCCTGGTGCTGGCGCTGGAACGGCTGATAGACAGCACGATGGCGCTGCCCGACGCGGCATGAGCCGGCCGTCCATCGCATTTCGGTAAAGCTGGCCGGTCCGCGGACGTTCCTCCCTTTTTACCTCCATTTTCGTTCAAGGAAGCCTGGCCATGGCCGCTGCGGTCAAAGTTCTCGTCGTCGATGATTCGCTCACCATGCGCGCCTTGCTGTCCGGCGCGCTGGAACGGATTCCCGGCGTCGTCGTCGTCGGCTCCGCCGACGGTGCGGAAGAGGCGCGCGCGATGCGCCAGCAATTCCACCCCGACGTGATGACGCTCGACGTCGAGATGCCGGGGATGAGCGGCATCGACTATCTCGCCGAGCTGATGGCGGACCGGCCGATGCCGGTGATCATGTTCTCCACCCGCACCGAGGCGGGGGCGGAGGCGTCGATCGAGGCGCTGCGGCTGGGCGCGATCGACTGTTTCCCCAAGCCCAAGGTCGCGGTGGCGGCGGAGTTCGACAAGATCCTCGCCAAGCTCGGCAAGCGGATCAAGGCCGCCAAGGGCGCCGTGGTGAAGAGCAGCACGGCGGGCAAGTCGGTCGCGGCGCCGCCGATCGACTGGAACGGCCGCCTGCTCGCGATCGGCGGCGAGGCGGCGGCGACGCAGGCGTTGTTCGACCTGTTCGGCAGCTTTTCCGCCAATTGCCCGCCGACGGTGGTCGTCCAGCACCTCGGTGCCGGGCTTGCCGGTACGCTGATCGACAAGATGGCCGCCGAGATCGCGCCGAAGATCGTGCTCGCCGAGGACGGCATGGCGATCGAACAGGGGACGATCTATCTCGCGCCGCCGGGCGATCATCACGTCGTCGTCGACGGGTGGCCGAACGGCAGGTTGCGCATGCTGCCGCGCGATCCGGTCGCGGGCGAACGGCCCTCGATTTCGATCCTTTTCGCCTCGGTTGCCAAGGCGGCGGGGGCGGAAGCGGTCGGCCTGCTGCTCGGCGCGGATGGCGAGGACGGCGATGCCGGCGTCCGTGCGCTGCAGGCGGGGGGCGGCTATTGCATCGCGCCCGCCGAACAGCGCGCCGACGGCTTCGTCATGACCCGCCGGATGGCATCGCAACCCGTGCCGCCCGACCAATTGTCGCGCAGCGTCATCAGATTGTGCTTGAAATGACCGGTCTCATCCAGAACGCCCCACTTGCCGTCGACGGCGTCGAGCCTGCGCTCGCGCATGCTTTGGCCGACGAGCTGGCCGGCCTCACCACCGTGCTCGCCGATCTCGCCTACGACCTCGCCGCGAATTCGGAGACGTTGCGCCAGCATATGCACAGTCTGCAGGCGATCGACCGGATCACGCAGGCGCAACTCGCGATGGCGGATGTGCTGCGCTCCTCGGCCTCGGCGGAGGAGCGGGTGGCGGCGGTGACGCTGGAGGAACTCGGGACCCGCCTCCTCGCGTCGTTGCGGCAATATCGGCAGCAGGGTGTGCCGGTGGCATTCGATATCGCCTGACCGTATCCGCCGCGGAACAGGGCGGCGGATGCGGCCGGGATCGCGGGCGGACGACCGGTCGGCCGTCCGCCCGTCGACGTCACGCCTTCTTGCGCGCGCGCTTCGGAGCGGCGGCGGCGGCGGTGTCTTCTTCCTCGTCGGGCTGGTCTTCACCCGCTTCGGTCAGCGCTTCGCCCAGTGCCTTCAGCTTGTCCTGCGACTTGTCCGCCTTGTCGGCGATCTTGGTCGTCGCCGCGCCGAGACGGTGCAGCAGCGCATGGACGCGATCGGCGTCCGGCTGGTCCTTTTCGAGCTGCTTGCGGAGCGAGCCCAGGTCGCGCAGAATGCCCTTGGCGCCCGTAACGTCCAGATCGGCCAGTGCCGCTTCCCAATCCTCGACCATGTCGGCGCCCTTGTTGGGCTTGGTCTCGTCGAGCCCGCGATTGATCGCGTTCATCGTTCCGGCAAACTTGATGGCCATGCGGCTTATCCTCTCGTCGGGGTAATCCCACGCCGCCAACGAGGCACCCCACATATGTGTCCGGTAGAAACGTTCTAATTCAGCAATTTACCGATTTCGCAGCCGCAACGATCCGCCGTCTTCATTCGGCCAGCGCGCGGTCGCTGACGAACATGTTGCTGGCCCGCTCGTGCGCGAAGGTGCTGGGGTTGCCGTGGCCGGGGATGAAGGCGGTGTCGTCGCCGAGCGGCCACAATTTGGTGACGATCGTCTCGATCAATTGCTTGTGGTTGCCGCCGGGCATGTCGGAGCGGCCGACCGAACCCTGGAACAGCACGTCGCCGACCTGCGCGAACTTCGAAGGCGCATGGTGGAAGATGACGTGGCCGAGCGTGTGGCCCGGCGTTTCGTAGACGTCGAGTTCCAGATTGCCGATCGTCACCGTATCGCCTTCGACCAGCCAGCGGTCGGGTTCGAAGACGACGCCGGTCATGCCGTAACTGCGGCCGTCGTCGTCGAGCCGGGCGAGCCAGAACCGGTCCGCCTCGTGCGGTCCCTCGATCGGCACGCCGAGGTCGTCGGCGAGCGGCTTGGCCTCGCCGGCATGGTCGATATGGCCGTGGGTGAGCAGGATCTTCTCGACGGTCACGCCCGCCTGCGCGATCGCCGCCTTGATCCGCGGCAGATCGCCGCCGGGATCGACGATCGCCGCCTTCATCGTCTCGGTGCACCAGATCAGGGTGCAATTCTGCTGGAACGGCGTCACCTGGACGATGACGGCCTTCAGGGGCGTGGCGCGGGCCGGCGTGCTGGTCATGGCGGGGAGATAAGCCGCTGATGCCGTGGCGGCAATCGCCGCTTGCGCGGAGGGCGTCACGCCGTGCATTCGTGAGCGGATGCTGAACGCGCCCTTCGTGCTGCTCGACGATGCCCGTCCGGATGGCGCCGGCGCGCGGCTCTATACCGATCCGGTCGAGATCGTCAGCGCCGCGACGCCGGAGGCGGTGGCGGCGGCGCTCGCGACGCTGCGCGCGGCCGGGGCGCGGGGTCTGCATGCCGCGGGCTATCTGACCTATGAGGCGGGCGCGGCGCTGATGCCGCGCGCGGTCGCCACGCGCGACGGCGAGGGGCCGCTGCTGTGGTTCGGGCTGTTCGCCGGCTATCGCCGGATCGAGGCGGATGCGGTGGCGGCATTGCTGCCCGATCCCGCCGGTGCCTGGGCGGCGGCACCGCGGCCGCGGATCGCGCGGGCGACCTATGACGAGGCGCTGGCACGCGTGCTGGAGATGATCCGCGCCGGCGACATCTATCAGGCGAACCTGACGTTGCGTGCCGATGTCGCCGTGGCGGGCGATCCGCTGGCGCTCTACGCCCGGCTGCGGCGGAGCGCGGCGGCGGGCCATGGCGCGCTGGTCGCCACCGGGGAGCGGCATCTGCTGTCGCTGTCGCCCGAGCTGTTCTTCGCGCTCGACGGTGACCGGCTCACCTGCCGGCCGATGAAGGGGACGGCGACGCGGGGCGACGGCGCGGACGAGGATGCGGCGCGCATCGCGGGCCTGCGCGGCGATGCCAAGCAGCAGGCCGAGAATCTGATGATCGTCGACCTGATGCGCAACGACATGTCGCGCGTCGCGGTTGCGGGTAGCGTTGCCGTGCCGGAGCTGTTCACGATCGAAAGCTATCCGACCGTCCACCAGATGACCTCCACCGTGACCGCGCGGCTGACGGCGGGACGCGACGCGGTGGACGTGCTGGAGGCGCTGTTCCCCTGCGGGTCGATCACCGGCGCGCCCAAGCAGCGCAGTATGGAGGTGATCGCCGCGATCGAGGATGCGCCACGCGGCGTCTATACGGGCGCGATCGGCCGGATCGACGCGGGTGGCGACGCCGCGTTCAACGTCGCGATCCGCACGCTGGCGATCACCGCCGGTGCGGATAGCGGGGAACTCGGCCTCGGCTCCGGGATCGTCGCCGACAGCCGCGCCGACGACGAATGGGCGGAGGTGCAGGCCAAGGGCGCATTCGTCACCGCCGGACAGCACCCGCTCGACCTGATCGAGACAATGGCCTTCGATCCCGAGGACGGCGTGGTGCTGCTCGAACGCCATCTCGCGCGGCTGACCGCGAGTGCGGCGGCGCTCGGCTTCCGCTTCGACCGGCATGGCGCGCGCAACGAATTGCAGGCGGCGACCTTCCGGCTGCGCGGGGCGGCGCGCATCCGGCTGCTGCTCGCGCAAAGCGGCGCGATCGCGATCGAGATCGCGCCGGCGCCCGTATCGCGCACCGGTCCGCTGCGGGTCGCGCTGGTGCCGCTGCCGGTCGCGGCGAGCGATTTCCGCCTGCGCCACAAGACCAGCGACCGCGGCTTCTACGATGCGGCGCGGCATGCGGCGGGGACGGACGAAGTGGTGTTCGTGCGACCCGACGGGCTGCTGACCGAGGGCAGCTTCACCTCCTTGTTCGTGCCGGCAGGCGACGGCGGGCTGCTGACGCCAGCGCGCGCACTCGGGTTGCTGCCCGGCGTGCTGCGCGCCGAAATGATCGAAACGGGCCGCGCGACAGAGGGTTATCTGTCGCGCGACGACCTTGCCGCGCCATTTTTTGTCGGAAACGCGCTGCGCGGACTGATGTCGGCGGTTGTTGCGATTGCGAAAGAGCCGGTGCTGTCGCTATAGGCGCGGCGTCCTATCCGCCATCGAGGCCCGATTCATGAAGCCCTCCGCCGCCCTCGGCCGCATCAGCCCGTCGCCGACGCTCGCCATCACCAGCCGCGTGCTCGAGCTGAAGCGGGCGGGCGTCGACGTGATCGGCCTCGGCGCGGGCGAGCCCGACTTCGATACGCCCGACTTCGTCAAGGACGCGGCGATCCAGGCGATCCGCGACGGCAAGACCAAATATACCAACGTCGACGGCACGATCGAGCTGAAGCAGGCGATCGTCGCCAAGTTCGCGCGCGACAACCACCTGACCTATACGACCGATCAGGTGACGGTGAACGTCGGCGGCAAGCACACGTTGTTCAACGCGATCGTCGCGACGGTGGATGCCGGCGACGAAGTGGTGATCCCGGCACCGTATTGGGTGAGCTATCCCGACGTCGTCCAGTTCGCCGGCGGCACGCCGGTGTTCGCGGTCGCCGGGCCGGAGCAGGATTACAAGCTCTCGCCCGAAGCGCTGGAAGCCGCGATCACCGATCGGACCAAATGGGTGATCCTCAACTCGCCGTCCAACCCGACGGGCGCGGCCTATTCGGTCGACGAGCTGAAAGCGCTCGGCGCGGTGCTGGCGCGGCATCCGCACGTCTGGATCTTCGCCGACGATATGTACGAGCATATCGTCTATGACGATTTCCGCTTCGCGACGATCGCCGAGGTTTGCCCCGAGCTGTACGAGCGCACGCTGACCGTCAACGGCTGTTCCAAGGCCTATGCGATGACCGGCTGGCGGATCGGCTTCGCCGCCGGCGCGCCGTGGCTGATCAAGGCGATCGCCAAATTGCAGTCGCAGTCGACCAGCAACCCGTGTTCGATCGCGCAGGCGGCGGCGGTCGCGGCGCTCAACGGCCCGCAGGATTTCCTGAAAGAGCGCAGCCGCGCGTTCCAGACGCGGCGCGATCTGGTCGTCGACATGCTCAACGCGATCCCCGGCATGCACTGTCCCAAGCCGGAAGGCGCCTTCTACGTCTATCCGTCGTTCGCCGAGCTGATCGGCAAGACCAGCCCGAACGGTCGCCGGATCGACACCGACGAGGATTTCGTCGGCTATTTGCTCGACGATGCCAAGGTGGCGGCGGTGCAGGGCGCGGCGTTCGGCCTCTCGCCGGCGATGCGGATCAGCTATGCGACGTCGGACGACCTGCTGCGCAAGGCCTGCGAGCGCATCCAGCAGGCGTGCGCCGACCTGCGCTGACCCGGCGGCGGCGACCCTGCTGAGCGATGAACGCCGCGGCCACGCGGCGTTAATGCAGCGTTTCTATAAATGCTATTGCGAACGGGGCGCAGAGAGACGATCTCGGCGTCCACAATAGGGCAGGACGAATGACCTGCCCGCCCGACAACAAAGGCATGCGTCATGCGCAAGGTTATCAAGAGCGGCTTCTTCTGGCAATTCGTCGGCGGCTTCGCCATCGGCGCGGTCGGTGTCGTGACCTTGCACCCGGCGGCGGCGCAGACGGTGCAGCCGATCCCGGCCGCCTCGCCAATCGTTCAGGCGCAGTGATTGTGTCGCCGGTCGCTCTTGGTGAGAGGCGGCCGGCACCCCATCTGGGTAACATGCTGAAAATCCTGTTGCCGATCGCCGGCGCCGCTGCCGCCGTGCTTGCCTCCACCGGCTTTGCCGAGGCCGAACGCGCGGTGCCGATTCCGGTCGCCAAGGCCGACGTGCCGGCCGCGACCGGTACGCAGACCGCGGTCTTCGCCGGCGGCTGCTTCTGGGGCATGGAGGCGGTGTTCGAGCATGTGAAGGGCGTACGCGCGGTCACCGCGGGTTATGCCGGCGGCGCGGCGCGTACCGCGACATACGATCAGGTCTCGACCGAGCGGACCGGCCATGCCGAGGCGGTGAAAGTCGCCTACGACCCGCGCGTGGTGAGCTATGCGACCTTGCTGCGCGTCTATTTCTCGATCGCGCACGATCCGACGCAGCTCAACCGCCAGGGGCCGGACAGCGGCCCGAGCTACCGTTCGGCGATCTTCCCGCAGGATGCGCGGCAGGCGGCGGTGGCGCGCGCGTATATCGCGCAGCTCGGCGCGGCGAAAAGCTTTCCGTCGCCGATCGTGACCAAGGTGGAGCAGGGCGGCTTCTATCCCGCCGAGGCGTATCACCAGAATTTCTACGATCGCAATCCGGGGCATCCGTACATTGTCCATTGGGACATGCCCAAGGTCGCGGCGTTCAAGACCGGTTTCCCGACCCTGTATCGATAACGCGTAAGTCCTCCCCCGCCAGGGGGAGGTGGCGCCGCGAAGCGGTGACGGAGGGGGAGGACAGGGCGGGAGTGTTGTAACGAGGCTTCGCCCCATCCTCCCCCTCCGTCAGCTTCGCTGCCACCTCCCCCTGGCGGGGGAGGATTTGCTAGGCCGCGATCGGGAAGCGGAGCAGTCGTTGTTCCACCGGCACCAGCGCTTCCGCCCCGCGGCCGACCGCCTTGGTCAGCGCGGGATGGTCGACATCCAGCCCGCCGGTCAGCGCACCGAAGGCGGGCAGCACGATCTTGCGCGCGGTCGCGACGAAGCAGCGGCGCGCGACCTTCTTGCCTCGCACGTGGATACGCAGCTTGGGGTGGAAATGCCCTGACAGTTCCGGCCGCGTCTCGGCCGGATCGGCCTCGTGGCGCAGGATCAGGCCGTCGACCTCCGCCTCGTCCGCCGTCTCACCGCCGCATCGGTCCTTGATGTCGGGATCGTGGTTGCCGGTGATCCACGTCCAGCGCAGCCCCTCGGTCAGCGCGCGCAGCCGGATCTGCGCTTCCTGCGGCAGCCGTTCGCAGCCGTCGCTGTCGTGGAAGCTGTCGCCGAGGCACCACAATTCCTCGGCACCGGTCGCCTGCACCAGCCTCGCGAGGTCGGCGAGCGTGGCCAGCGAGTCATAGGGCGGCAGCATCTGGCCGCGCGCGGCATACCAGCTCGCCTTCTCGAAATGCAGGTCGGCGACGAGCAGCGCGCGCCGCGCCGGCCACAGCAAGGCCCCTTCGGGCAAAGCATAAAGCGCGTGACCACCGAACGAAAAGGGAACCATGGCCTCGCCTTGCCCGCAAAGGGACAGGCGATCAAGGCCTTGCGCGGCTTCACGCAAATCCGCTTGCGTGGCCGGCCAATCGGCGTAAAGCGCGCCGTCCTTCCGCCGGAAGGCTTTTGTCAGGGGTAGTCGCGCGCATGTCGCTCGCCGTCGAAGCACCCGTTTCCCAAGGCCAGTCCCACCCCGCATTGATCGGCCTCACTATCGGCGCGATCGGCGTGGTGTTCGGCGACATCGGCACCAGCCCGCTCTATGCCTTTCGCGAGGCGTTGCAGCAGTCCGCGGCGGATGGCATCGACCCGACCGAGATCCTCGGCGTGCTCAGCCTGGCGCTGTGGACGCTGACGCTGATCGTCACGGTCAAATACGTGCTGTTCCTGATGCGCGCCGACAATCACGGCGAGGGCGGCGTGCTCGCGCTGGCGGCGCTGGCGCGGCGCTCGCTCGGCATGCGCAGCCGCGTCGCCTTGGTGCTCGGCGCGGCGGGCGCGGCTTTGTTCTACGGCGACGCGATCATCACGCCGTCGCTGTCGGTATTGTCGGCGATGGAGGGGCTGCGGACGATCCCCAGCGCCGCCAAATTCTTCGACGAGGGGACGATCCGCGCGCTGACGATCGCGATCCTTGTCGCTCTGTTCTTCATCCAGCGGCGCGGCACCGCGATCGTCGCCAAGCTCTTCGGCCCGGTCTGCATCCTGTGGTTCCTGACGATCGGCGGCCTCGGTATCTGGCATATCGCCGACGAGCCCTCGATCTTCCGCGTGCTGCTGCCGCAATATGGCATCCACTTCCTCGCGACGCACGGCACGATCGGGCTGTTCGTGCTCGGCGCGGTGTTCCTCACCGTCACCGGCGCCGAGGCGCTGACCGCCGACATGGGCCATTTCGGCAAGAAGCCGATCCGCATCGCCTGGCTGATCCTCGTCTTTCCGGCGTTGATGCTCAATTACCTGGGGCAGGGGGCGTTCGCGCTGTCGCACCTCGAAGCGGCGCAGGCGGCGGGCACCGTGTTCAAGAATCAGGACTGGTTCTTCCTGATGGCGCCCGAATCGATGCGCGGCGCGCTGATCGTCCTCGCCGGCTTCGCGACCGTGATCGCCAGCCAGGCGGTGATCACCGGCGCCTTCTCGCTGACCCAGCAGGCGGTGCAGCTCGGCCTGTTGCCGCGGATGAAGCTGCGCCAGACCTCGGCCGATTTCGTCGGGCAGATCTATCTGCCGACGATCAACTGGCTGCTGCTCGTCGGCGTGCTGATCCTCATCATCCAGTTCAAGACCTCGTCGGCGATGGCCGCGGCCTATGGCATCGCGGTGACCGGCACGATGGTGGTGACGACGCTGCTCGGCTATCTCGTCGCGCGGCACGTCTGGCACTGGAAGCGGGCATGGGCGCTGGCGGCAATCCTGCCGTTCCTGTGCCTCGACCTCGTCTTCTTCGGCGCCAACATCCTGCGCGTGGTCGAGGGGGGCTGGGTGCCGCTGGTGATCGCCGCGGCGATCGGTCTGCTGATCTACACCTGGGTGCGCGGCAAGGGCATCGTCCGCGCGTTCGAGGCGCGGCAGAGCATCCCGCTCGCCGACCTCGCCGCCGCGCTCGCCAAGCGGCCGCCCGAGCGGGTGCCGGGCACCGCCGTGTTCCTCACCGCCAACCCACGCTCGGCGCCGGGCGCGCTGCTCCACAATCTCAAGCACAACAAGGTGCTGCACGAGCGCAATCTGGTGGTCAGCATCCGCACCACCGACCGGCCGGTGGTCGACGCCGAGCATCGCCGCACCAGCGAGCGGCTCGACGACAATTTCGAGATCGTCGTGCTCAATTACGGCTTCATGGAATCGCCCGACGTGCCCGCCGATCTGGGCGTTGGCGGCAAGACCGAGATGCGCAGTCTCGACGCGATGAAGACGAGCTTCTTCATCGGCCGCAATACGCTGAAGCCCGAGGCGGACGTGGGCATGCCGATGTGGCAGGACCGCATCTTCATGTTCATGCAGCGCAATGCCGCCGACCCGACGGAGTTCCTGAAGATCCCGCCGGGCAAGGTGCTGGAGCTGGGCGAGCAGGTGACGGTGTAGCTAAGTCCTCCCTCGCGCAGCGGGGGAGGGGGACCGCCCGGCGTAGCCGGGTGGTGGAGGGGGCGTTTCCGCATACGATTACGTTCGCCGCATCCTCCCCCTCCGTCACCGCTTCGCGGCGCCACCTCCCCCTGGCGGGGGAGGATTTTGGGTCAGTCGATCCGCATCGCCTCCGCCGCCAGCGCCTCCGCTTCGATCAGCAGATGGTCGTCGGCGGAACCGGTCGACACCTTCTCGCGGCCGATCAGCGTCAATACCGGCACCGCCAGCGGCGTGACGCGCTCGAGATCGACGTGGAGCATCGTTTCCGCCGCGCGGTCGAGCAGACCCGCGAGACGCCCGACGTCGGTCATGCGGGCGCGGGCGTCGTCCCAGGCGGCCTGTAGCAGCAGATGCGTCGGCTCGTATTTGCGCAGCACGTCGTAGATCAGGTCGGTCGAGAAGGTGACCTGCCGCCCGGTCTTGCGCTTGCCGGGATGCTGGCGCTCGACCAGCCCGCCGATCACCGCGACCTCACGGAACGCGCGCTTGAGTAGATGCGACTGTTGCACCCAGTCGACGAATTCGTGTTCGAGGATGTCGGGGCTGAACAAGGCGGCGGGATCGGTGATCTTCTCGATGCCATAGACCGCGAGCGCATAATCGTTGGCGACGAACCCCAAAGGCTTCAGCCCTTCCGCCTCCATCCGCCGGGTGATGAGCATGCCGAGCGACTGGTGCGCGTTCCAGCCTTCGAAGCTATAGGCGACCATATAGTTGCGGCCTTCGCGCGGGAAGGTTTCGACCAGCAGCTCGCCGGGGCGGGGGAGGGCGGAGCGTTTCGCCTGGAATTCGAGCCATTCGCGCACATCGTCGGGGAAGCGCGACCATTGCCTGGGGTCGGCGAGGAAGCCGCGGACGCGGTCGGCGAGGTTGGTCGACAGCGGCATACGGCTGCCGCCATAGGTCGGGATACGCGCGGGCTTGGACGAGGCGCGGACGATCAGATCCTCGGTGTCGATCTTCTGCACCTCGCAACTGAGGCCCGCGAAGAAGAAGGTATCGCCGGGGCTGAGCTGCGCGGCGAAGCCTTCCTCGACCTTGCCGAGGTTGCGGCCGTTCTTGAAGCGGACGTTGAGCATCGTCGCCTCGACGATGATGCCGGCGTTGAGGCGATGCTGCGTCACGAATTTCGGATGGCTGACGCGCCACAGGCCGTCCGCCTCCTGCGTCAGCCGCTTGAAGCGATCATAGGCCTTGAGGCTGTAGCCGCCGTCGCGGATGAAGCTCAGCACGCGATCGAACGTCTCGTCGGTCAGCGCCGAATAAGGGAGGGCGGAACGCACCTCGTCGAGCAGCTCCGCCTGATCGAACGGCGCCGCACATGCCATCGCCATGACGTGCTGCGCCAGCACGTCGAGCGCGCCGGGGCGGAACAGGTCGGGGTCAAGCTCGCCCGCCTCGACCGCGTCGAGCGCGGCGCGCGCCTCGAGATATTCGAAGCGATTGCCGGGGACGAGGATCGCCTCCGACGCCTCGTCCAGACGGTGGTTGGCGCGGCCGATGCGCTGGAGCAGGCGCGACGAGCCCTTGGGCGCGCCCATCTGGATGACGCAATCGACGTCGCCCCAGTCGACGCCGAGGTCGAGGCTGGCGGTCGCGACCAGCGCGCGCAGCCGGCCCGAGGCCATCGCGCCCTCCACCTTGCGCCGTGCCTCCAGCGCGAGGCTGCCGTGGTGGACGCCGATCGGCAGGCTCAACGTGTTGACCTTCCACAGGTCCTGAAAGATCAGCTCGGCGAGGCTGCGCGTGTTGCAGAAGATGATCGACGTCTTGTGCAGCTCGATTTCGGCCATCACCTGTTCGGCGGCATAGCGGCCCGAATGGCCGGACCAGGGGATGCGATCCTCGGGAAGGAGGATCGCGATATTCGGGGCGGCGCCCGGCTCGCCCTGGACCATCGCGACCTGATCGATGTCGCCATCCGGGGCGAGCCAGGCGCGATAGCCGTCGGAATCGGCGACCGTCGCCGACAGCGCGACGCGGCGCAGGCCGGGGCTGATCCGCTGCAACCGCGCCATGCACAGCGAGAGCAGATCGCCGCGCTTTCCGGTGGCGAAGGCATGGACCTCGTCGATGACGATCGTCCTGAGTCCTTCGAACATCGTGAAGCTGTCGGGGTAACTCAGCAGCAGCGACAGCGATTCGGGGGTGGTGAGCAGGATCTGCGGCGGACGGACGCGCTGGCGCGCCTTGCGGTCGCTGGGGGTGTCGCCCGTCCGCGTCTCGACGCGCAGCGACAGGCCCATCTCGTCGATCGGAGTGACGAGGTTGCGCTGGATGTCGACCGCCAGCGCTTTCAGCGGCGAGACGTAGAGCGTGTGCAGTCCCTCGGTCGGTGCCTCGATCAGTTCCGCGAGCGTCGGAAGGAAACCGGCGAGCGTCTTGCCCGCCCCGGTGGTGGCGACGAGCAACGCGTGGCGGCCGGCGCGGCCCTCGCGCAGCATGTCGAGCTGGTGGCGGCGCGGGCGCCAGCCGCGGGTGGCGAACCATGAGGCGAGCGGCTGGGGGAGGTCCATCGCGCCCTATGTAGGGCGCGGGGTGGGGCGGGGGAATGTATGGCGGCAAATCATCGGCTTCGCCCGAAGGTCGTAGAAGGTCACGATGACGCGCGGAGGTCCGCCAACGTCCGTGGAGCGGTGTGCGTCGCGATCATCGCGGCACCGACTGCCGCGCTGGCGCGTAGTGACGGTATGGCACGATTGGGCGACTGGCTGGAACCGCATCCGCATGGCATCTACGTCAGGCCGGCGGATGCGTGGATCGATCCGTCCGAACCCGAAGCGCGCGCGCTGGTGACGCACGGTCATGCCGACCATGCGCGCGGCGGGCATGGCGCGGTGTGGGCGACGCCGGAGACGCTGGCGATCATGGACGCGCGTTACGGCGAGCAGGCGGGACACCCGGTCGCTTATGGCGAGACGATCCGCATGGGCGAGGTCGAGGTGGGCTTCGTCCCCGCCGGGCACGTGCTCGGCTCGGCACAGATCGTGCTCGACTATCGCGGCGAGCGCGTCGTCGTCTCGGGCGACTACAAGCGCCGCGCCGACCCGACCTGCACGCCGTTCGAGCCGGTCAAATGCGACGTCTTCGTCACCGAGGCGACCTTCGCCCTGCCGGTGTTCCGCCATCCCGACACCGGCGACGAGATCGACAAGCTCATCGCGCGGCTCCACGCCAATCCCGATCGCTGCGTGCTGGTCGGCGCCTATGCCTTGGGCAAGGCGCAACGGGTGATCGCGGAGCTGCGCGCGCGCGGCCATGAGGCGCCGATCTACATCCACGGCGCGCTCCAGCGGTTATGCGACCTGTATCAGGAGCATGGCGTGCGGCTCGGCGAATTGCTGCCGGTCGCCGACGCGAAGAAGGCGGATATGGCGGGGCATGTCGTGATGTGCCCGCCGGGAGCGCTCAACGACCGCTGGTCGCGGCGGCTGCCCGATCCGATCACCGCGATGGCGAGCGGCTGGATGCGCGTGCGCCAGCGCGCGGTGCAGAAGAACATCGAGCTGCCACTCATCCTGTCCGACCATGCGGATTGGGACGAACTCACCGACACCTTGTCGGAGATCGCGCCCAAGGAGGTGTGGGTGACGCACGGCCGCGAGGAGGCTTTGGTCCATTGGTGCGAACAGCGCCAGATGAAGGCGCGCGCGCTGGCGCTGGTGGGGTTCGAGGACGAGGATGATTGACCTCTGACACCGGCCGGGCCGGGTCGATCAGGCGGGGCGAGGCTGGGCGGACGGACGGATGCAGACAAACACCGTGGCGATCGCTGGCACCAGCGCCAGCGTTCCCAGTAGCAGGCCGACCGGATCGACCATGAGCCCCACCAATGTCAGAAAGCCACCGGCGGCAGCAATAGCAAGATTGACAACGATCATCGCGATCCGCGCGGTTCGCTTGGCGGGCACGACCAGCCAGGCATTGACGAGGAACGCCAGTGCAAGGCCGCCCAAGAGGGGCCCATCTTTCCAGGGTCGAGAAATGCCGAAGAAATAGATGTGCTCCATGGCAAGTAAGCAAAAAACAAACACTGCCAAGTAGTTAGCGATTCTAGTCAGGCGTTTTGCGCAATTCGGCATGACAAATCGTCCCTATGCACGGTCACAATGCTATATGTGACGGCGAAGATCAACGTCATGACGAGTAGATATTCCGACTAGTCCCAGAAAGGCTATGGTTCACGCGGAGGCGCATCGCAGCGGGTAGTTTGGCCCCGTTGTTACGGCTTGGTAGGATACGCCGCTATCGCTACGGCTTGCCATTTTTGCGTCCTTGCCGCCGCCAAACGAACATCATCCGTGTTTTCAAAGCGCTTACTTGGGCGCTGAACAGTGGTCGGCCTTAAGTCCCCTCCAAGGTCCGTGCGCGGCGGCGCTGGACCGAGCTGCCGATGCCCATCGCCTCGCGGTATTTGGCGACGGTGCGGCGGGCGATGTCGAAGCCCTTGGCCTGCAGCAGTTCGACCAACGTGTCGTCGGACAGGATCTTGGCGCCTTCGTTGGCGATCAGGCTGCGGATCGCGCTCTTCACTGCCTCCGCCGACACTGCATCGCCGCCGTCCGCCGCCTGGATCGCGCTGGTGAAGAAGTACTTCAGCTCGAACACGCCGCGGGCGCAGCTCAGATATTTGTTGCTGGTCACGCGGCTGACGGTCGATTCGTGCATCTCGATCGCCTCGGCGACCTTGGCGAGCGTCATCGGCTTGAGGTGCGCGACGCCCTTGAGGAAGAACGCTTCCTGTTGCTTGACGATCTCGGTGGCGACCTTGATGATCGTGCGCTGGCGCTGGTCGAGCGCCTTGATCAGCCAATTGGCCGAGGCGAGCGCATCCGACAGCCACGCCTTGGCCGTCTTGTCCTGCGGGCCGTGGCTGAGTTCGTGGTAATAGCGGCGGTTGACGAGGACGCGCGGCAGCGTCGCGCCGTTGAGTTCGATGCCCCAGCCCGCCTTCGTCCGCGCGACGAACAGATCGGGGGTGACCGCCAGCGCGGGCTCGCCGCCGTAGCGGCAGCCGGGCTTGGGATCGTAGGCGCGCAGTTCGCGGATCATGTCCGCCATATCCTCGTCGTCGACGCCGCACATCCGCTTGAGCCGGGCGAGATCGCCGCGCGCGAGCAGGTCGAGATTGTCGATCAGCCGTGCCATGCAGGGATCGTAGCGGTCCGCCTCGCGCGCCTGGAGCGCGATACATTCGGCAAGGTCGCGGGCGCCGACGCCGGTCGGCTCCAGCGTCTGGATCTGGCGCAGCACGTGCTCGACGCGGGCGAGCGCGGTGCCGAGGCGGTTGGCGATGTCGAGCAGCGGGACGGTGAGATAGCCGGCCTCGTCGATCTGGTCGATCAGATGCTGCGCGATGAACCAGTCGGCGCCGTCGATCACCGTCCCCGCTTGCGCGAGCAGATGGTCGGCGAGCGTGCCTTCTCCTTGCGCGAACGAATCGAAGTCGAGCCCGTCCTCGCCGCCCAGGCCTCCGCCGGTGCTGCCGCCGGTCATCGACAATGCGCCGTCGAAGCCGCCGCCGCCGTCGGCGACGCTGTCCTGCTGGTGGCTTTCGGTGGCGTAATCGAGGTCGAGCGGATCGGCGGCCGCGGCGCCGCTGACCAGTTCGTCGGCACCGGCGGGTTCGTCGCGCTCGACGCGTTCGGGGCGGACGATCTCGTCGGTCTGTGCGGCTTCGAGCAGCGGGTTCTTCTCGACCTCCTCGGCGATGAAGCCCTCGATCTCGAGATTGGACAGCGCCAGCAGCTTGATCGCCTGCTGGAGCTGCGGCGTCATCACCAGCGACTGCGACTGGCGCAGGTCGAGGCGCGGCGCGAGGCTCATGAAACCGCTGCTTCCCGCGCCGTGACGGAACAAGGCGGGACCCCGGCCATATGCTAGAGCGAGAAGCCCTCGCCGAGATACAGGCGGCGGACGTTGGCATCGGCGACGAGTTCCTCGGGGCTGCCGGCGAACAGCACGCGGCCGTCGTAGATGATGTAGGCGCGGTCGACGATGTCGAGCGTCTCGCGGACGTTGTGATCGGTGATCAGCACGCCGATGTCGCGGCGCTTGAGATCCTTCACCAGATCGCGGATGTCGGCGATCGAGATCGGGTCGATGCCCGCGAAGGGTTCGTCGAGCAACATGATCGACGGGTCGGCGGCGAGCGCGCGGGCGATCTCGGCGCGGCGGCGCTCGCCGCCCGACAGCGCCATGGCGGGGCTGGCGCGCAACCTGGTGAGGCCGAATTCGTCGAGCAGCTTGTCGAGCTTGGCGGGGCGCGCCGCGGGATCGGGCTCGGACAGTTCGAGCACCGCGCCGATGTTCTTCTCGATCGACAGGCCGCGGAAGATGCTCGTCTCCTGCGGCAGATAGCCGAGGCCGAGGATCGCGCGGCGGTACATCGGCAGCTTGGTGATATCCTCGCCGTCGAGCATGATCCGGCCCGAATCGGGCTTCACCAACCCCATCACCGAATAGAAGCAGGTCGTCTTGCCGGCGCCGTTGGGGCCGAGCAGGCCGACCACCTCGCCGCGATCGACCGAAACCGAGACGTCGGTGAGCACGACGCGCTTGTCGTAGGATTTGGCGATCGAGATCGCCTGCAACCCGCGATTGGCGGGCGGCTCGTGGATCGGCTCGGCGGTCTGGAGGTCGGAAACGGCGGCGTCCATGGGCTCGATGCCTCGCATCAAAAGAGTGGCAAAGCCTTGGCAGGCTTCGTGCATGCCGTTGCGTCATGGCGCGGAGACGCGCGCGAGGGAAGACCCTTTAGGTCGTACGGGTTTCCCCGTCGGCATGTCGCGGGCGTGGGGCGCATCGGCCCCGCCCGGCCTCAGTCCCGCTTGGGGACCGAGAAGGTGCCGGTGACGCGGCCGCTCGGGGCGGTGGTGGTGGTGCTGCCCGGGGCGGCGCCGCTGGAGCCGCGGACCGAATTGCCGTCGACCACCGCGCGGCCGGTGTCGAGGTTGATCGTCAGCCGGCCGCCGTTGACCGTATTGCCGCCCTGCGTCAGCGTCACCGCGCCGAGCATGGTGATGACCCGGCGGTTGAGGTCGTAGATCGCATATTGGCTCTTGGCGGTCTGGTCGGGGCGGCGGACGGTGACGCCGCCGCTCGCGTCGATGCGCGACACCTGCGGGCTGCCGCCGACCACCTGACCGGTATAGCTGACCGTCATCCGCGCCGAGTTGAGCGTCATCTCGGCCTGGCGGACCGAGACGTTGCCCGACAGCACACCGCGATTCGCCTTGTCCTGCAATTCGATATGGTCGGCGCCGAAATCGATCGGGGCATTGGAGTTATGCGCCGTCTGTGCCGCCAGCGGGGTGGCGGCGAGCAGGGCGACGGCGAGAAGGGGGGTGCGCATGGCGGGCTATTTCGCCCGTCGCGGCACGATCCGCAAGCGGGCATTGCCGCTCAGCCGGACGGTACGGCCCGCCAGGTCGGCGGTCAGCGCATTGGCGCTGAAATTGCCCTGCGGCACCGTGCCCGTCACCTTGCCGCCGCTGCGCATCGTCTTGGTTTTCAAGTCGATCGTCGCGTCGCTCGTGTCGAGTCGATAGCCGTTGGCGGCGCGGAAGGCGATCGGACCGTCGACCTTCATCTGTTCGGTGTTGAGATCGTAGCGACCCTTGTCGGCGCGCAGCGTCGCCGGCCCGTCGTCGAGCGCGAGATCGGCGGTCATGCCGTTGATCTGGACGATCGGCACGCTGCTGCTCTGCTGCACCGCGGTGCCGGCGTTGAGCGCGAACGCCTGCCCCTTGTCGTCCTGGCCGCGATAGGTCGCCGCCTGCAGCTTCAGCCGCTCCTTGGCGACCTCCACCTTGTTCTTGTCGAGGACGAACGACACTTCGTTGGCGGCGGTGAGCGGCGCCAGCACCAGGAAGGCGGCGAGCACGCCGATCCCGATCGGCAGCCCGGTGTTGAGCAGCGTGACGATCCGGTCCTGCCGGCCGCCGGGCGCGGCCCAGCGCTGCCGCGCCGAGCGCGTCTGGCGTGCGGTCACGGCGCTCACCGCAGGACCTCAGGCATGGGCGAAGATGTCGATCTCGGGCCAGCCGGCAAGGTCCAGCGCGGCGCGGGTTGGCAGGAAGTCGAAACAGGCCTGCGCCATCTCCATCCGGCCCTCGCGTTCGAGCCGGCGGTTGAGCTCGGCCTGCAGGCGATGGAGGAAGCGCACGTCGCTCGCCGCATAATCCTTCTGCGCGTCCGACAGTTCGGGTGCGCCCCAGTCGGACGATTGCTGCTGCTTGCTGAGTTCCTGGCCAAGCAGTTCGCGCACCAGTTCCTTGAGGCCGTGGCGATCGGTATAGGTGCGGATCAGTCGCGACGCGATCTTGGTGTCGTAAGCGGGAATCGCGACGATGCCGAGATAATGCTGAAGCGCGGCGATATCGAAGCGCCCGTAATGGTATAGTTTCACACGGGCGGGATCACTGAGCACCGCCTTTAGGTTGGGCGCAGCATAGTCGCTGGTCGGGCCGAAACGGACAAGATGTTCGTCGGGTCCGCCGTCGGACAATTGTACGACGCACAGCCGGTCGCGCGGCGTGATGAGGCCCATCGTCTCGGTATCGACGGCGATCGAGGCGCCGGGAGCGAAGACGTCGGCGGGGAGGTCTTCCTCGTGGAAGTGAACGGTCATGGCGGTGCCCTACGCTGCAACGCCCGTATGCTCAACGATTAAGCGTCATCGGCCGGAAATCCGCACCATTGCTGTGGCGGGCCGGGGAAAGGCCGGTATCCGGTATGGATTGGCAGACGATTGCGACGAATTCATTCGCGGGGACTTGTTTTCTGCGCTATGACGACTCCCAAGGCGCAATAGGTTTCGCGCCCGAGGGCTCGCGTTCGTCGTCCGGCGCACGGGTTCTTGTTACGGATTGGATGCGGGCGAACCGGGAAGACGAATAGGGTTATGGGTTACGACAAAGGTGGCCGCGGCAATCGTGGCGGACGTGGTCGCGACAAGCGCGACGATTTCGGTGGCGGCAGCAGCGATTTCGGCGGTGGCGGCGGCTTTGGCGGCGGCGGCGGTTTCGGCGGTGGCGGCTTCGGCGGCGGCGATCGCGGCGGCTTCGGCGGCGGCAGCAGCTTCGGCGGCGGCGGCGGTGATCGCGGCGGCTTCAGTGGCGGCGGCGGTGGTTTCCGTGGCGGCGGCGGTGGCGGCTTCGGCGGCGGCGGCGGTGGCGGCGGGTTCAGCGGCGGTGGCCGCGGCATGCCCCCCCAGGTCGTCGGCGAAGGCACTGGCGTAGTCAAATTCTTCAACGCGCAGAAGGGCTTCGGTTTCGTTGTCCGTGATGACGGCGGCGAGGACGTGTTCGTGCACATCTCGGCCGTCGAACAGGCCGGCATGAGCGCGCTCGCCGAAGGTCAGCCGCTCGGCTTCACCCTGGTCGACCGCGGCGGCCGCATCTCGGCGACCGAGCTGAAGATCGACGGCGAGCCGATGGCCGTCACCGAGCGTGCGCCCCGCGAGCCGCGCGAAGGTGGCTTCGGCGATCGTGGCCCGCGTCCGGGCGGTGCCGGTGGCGCCGGTGCCGCGCCGCAGCGTCAGCTGACCGGTGAGAAGGCGACGGGCACCGTCAAGTTCTTCAACGCGATGAAGGGCTTCGGCTTCATTCAGCGCGACGATGGCCAGCCCGATGCGTTCGTGCACATCTCGGCGGTCGAGCGCGCCGGCATGTCGACCCTCAACGAGGGCGACAAGCTGCAGTTCGAGCTCGAAGTCGATCGTCGCGGCAAATATGCCGCGGTGAACCTGTCGGCCGCGTCGTAACGGTCCCGACCCGCTAACGAAAAGCCCGGCCCCGCAACCTGCGGTGCCGGGCTTTTTGCGTTTTGGGATGGGGTGTTTGCGAAAACGGCTGTTGCGGGGCGCGGGAGTTCATGTCGGCGTCATGCCTTCCCCGCTTGCTCCGTCATTCCGGACGGGTTGAAGACCTCTGCAAACGTTCGCCCCGCCCGGTGAAGCAGCGTAGTGCTCCTGCGGAAGCCGGAGCCTAGGGCCAAGCAAAACAACGCCTTATGGCGCTCGGGACTCCTCGGCTCCTGCTTTCGCAGGAGCACTGGGGCGGTTTTGCAGAGGTTTCGACCGGGCCTCGCGTCCACGCTGCGGCGAGAGGGTACGGCTTGAGGCGACACCTTTCTCCCGCGGCTCGGTGGACCCCGGAACGAGTCCGGGGTGACGGACCTGTCAAAGAGACCGATCGAACCTCACTGCCGCCGCATCTCGGTGGTGGACGCGACGAGTGCGACAGCCTTTCTACTCGACTCAGCCTTCGCCGGCACTTGTAGCGAACGCGCCATCGTCCGACCCCATCGACGCGGGGATGACGCCCGCGCCGGTGCGGGCTATGCCGCGGGGCGCCGCGTCGGCGGAGAGATGAGGACATGCGTGTGGTGAAGGTGACATTGGCGCTCGGGCTGCTCGGCGCGATCGGGGCGTCGGCGTGGCAGGCTGCGCCCACGGCCGCTCCGCCGGCGGCACAGGCGGTCCCGGCCACGCCAGCGGCACCAGCCGAGGCGGGCGTCCCGGTCTATGCCGCCACGGTCGTCGCGCGGCTGCCGCACGACACCGGCGCGTTCACCGAAGGGCTGCTGTTCTGCGGCGGCGAGCTCTACGAAAGCACCGGCAAGGAGGGCGCGTCCGATATCCGCCGCGTCGGCCTCGCCGACGGCAAGGTCGCGGCGCGCGCGCGGCTGAGCCCCGAGCTGTTCGGCGAGGGCATCGGCTGTTTCAGGAACAGCCTGCTCAGCCTGACGTGGAAGACCGGCATCGGCTTCCGCTGGTCGTTGCCCGCGCTCAAGCGGATCGGCCAGCCCTTCCACTACGCCGGCGAGGGCTGGGCGCTGACCGGCGACGGACGCGCGCTGATCCTCTCCGACGGTACGCCGACGCTGCGGCGGATGGACCCGGCGACGTTCGAGGAACGCGGGCGGATCGCGGTGACGCTCAACGGACGGCCGTTGGCCAAGCTCAACGAGCTCGAATATGTCCAGGGGCGCATCCTCGCCAATGTGTGGATGACGGGCTTCATCGCGCGGATCGATCCCGCGACGGGCAAGGTCGACGGACTGATCGATCTCCGTCCGCTCCTCGCCGAGATCCACAATCCCGATCCCGATGCGGTGGCCAACGGCATCGCTTACGACGCGGCGCACGATCGGTTGTTCGTAACGGGCAAATATTGGCCGACATTATTCGAGATACGGATCGGCGAAGAGGTCGGCCGGGCGGGATAGGCCGAGCCTGCCGTCGCACACCCAGCTCGTACCCCGGCGGGGGCCTGCGGCCGCTCAGGTCACCAGTCGGCGCAGCGTCTCGACCCGGTCCGCCTCCGCGGCGGGCTTGTCCGTCCTGATCCGGGCGATGCGGGGAAAGCGCATCGCAACGCCCGACTTATGCCGGGTCGAGCCGTGGATCGAATCGAACGCGATCTCCAGCACCATCGTCTTCTCGACCTCGCGCACCGGGCCGAAGCGCGCGAGCGTGTGGCGGCGGACGAAAGTGTCGAGCATCTTCAATTCCTCGTCGGTGATGCCCGAATAGGCCTTGCCGACGGGCAGCAACTCGCCCTCTTCGGTCCAGCAGCCGAAGGTATAGTCGCTGTAATAAGAGGACCGTCGGCCGCTGCCGCGCTGCGCGTACATCATCACGCAATCGGCGGTGAGCGGATCGCGCTTCCACTTGTACCACAGGCCGGCGCGGCGACCGCCGACATAAGGCGAATCGCGGCGCTTGAGCATCACGCCCTCGATCGCGGCATCGCGCGCACCGGCGCGGATCGCTTCCAGTTCGGTGAAATTGGCGGCGTCGATCACCTGGCTGAGGTCGAACCGGTCGGGGTCGAGGCGCGGCACGAACGCTTCGAGCCGCTGTCGCCGCTCGCTCCACGGCAGCGGGCGCAGATCCTCGTCGCCATCGAACAGCAGGTCGTAGAGCCGGACGAAGGCGGGATAATCGCTCAACATCTTCGCCGACACGGTCTTGCGGCCGAGTCGCTGTTGCAGCGCGTTGAAGCTGGCGGCCTCGCCGCCCTGCGCATCGCCCTTGACCAGCAATTCGCCGTCGACCGTGCCGGGGGTGGAGAAGGCCGCGGCGACGTCGGGGAAGCTGCCGGTGACGTCGTCACCGGTGCGGCTGTAGAGTCGCGTCTGGCCGGCGACGTGGACGATCTGGACGCGGATGCCGTCCCATTTCCACTCGGCGGCGTAATCGGCGAGATCGACCTGCGCGTCCTCCAGCCCGTGGGCGAGCATGAACGGCCGGAAGACGGGGACGTCGGCGGCGGTGGGTTGCTGGCCGGTACCTTCGGCCCAGGCGAACAGGCTGGCATAAGGCGGGGTAAGGCCGTGCCAGACCTCCTCGACCGCATCGACGTCGAGCCCGAACGCCTGCGCCAGAGCGGTCTTGGCAAGGCGGGCGGAGACGCCGATGCGCAACGCCCCGGTCGCCATCTTGAGCAGGGCGAACCGTTCCTCCGAATCGAGCCGGTCGAGCATCGCGGCGAGCACCGCAGGCGCGTCCGATCGCGAGAGGTGGCGCAGCGCGTCGACCGCCGCGCTGATCGACAGCGGCGCGCCCGCAGGTGCGGGGACCGGCGCCGGCCAGAGCAGTGCGACCGTCTCGGCGGTGTCGCCGACATAGTCGCGACTCATCCGGAACAGCACGGGATCGACGCGCGCCTCGATCAACGCCCGGATCTGCGCGGGCTTGACGCCGGGCAGGTCGAGATCGCCGGTCAGCGCCGCCATCGCCCAGCCGCGATCCGGATCTGGGGTGGCGAGCAGATAATCGACGATCAGCTTGAGCTTGGCGTTCCGGCCGCGCGTGTAGATGAGCGAATCGAGGAGCGCGGCAAAGGCGTGCATGAAGGGGGGAACGCCTGGCGAGCGCGATCCGCTCCCGCTATCACCGCGCGATGCCAAGGATCGTCCGGATCGTTGCCGCACTCGGCCTGCTGCTGCTCGGTGTTGCCGGCTGGGGGTACAGGAACGCGCGGGCCGACCCGTTGGTGCGGGAACGGACCGTGTCGCTGCCCGGATGGCCCCGCGGCGCGCGGCCGATGCGGCTGGCGCTGCTCAGCGATATCCACATCGGCAATGCGACGATGGACGTCGGCCGGCTTGCGCGCATCGTCGCGCAGGTGAACCGGGAGCGCCCTGACGTGGTGCTCCTCGCCGGCGACTATGTGGCGGGGCATGACCCGGCGGTGGCGCGTGCCGGCGCCCGGGCGATGATCGCGCCGCTTGCCGGCCTCCGCGCCCCACTGGGCGTGGTCGCAGTGCTCGGCAATCACGACCAGTCGGAACCCGCGTTGATCGCGGCTGCGCTGCGCCGTGCCGGCGTGACGGTCCTCGACAATGCGGCGGTCGTCCGCGGCCCGTTGGTGATCGGCGGGGCAGGTGATGCGTTCAGCCATCATGACGATCTGTCCGCGACGATGCATGCCATGGCGGCGAGGCGCGGCGCCAAGATCATCCTTACCCATTCGCCCGACCTGTCGTTGCAGGTGCCGCCAGGCGTCGGGCTGGTGCTGGCGGGCCATACGCATTGCGGTCAGGGAGTCTTCCCGGTGATCGGGTCGATCCGCGTCTTCTGGAAGCCCGGACTGCGTTGCGGCATCGTCCGGCATGGCGCGACCACGACGATCATCACGGCGGGGCTGGGCACGAGCGGCGTGCCGCTGCGGGTCGGGGCGCCACCGGACCTTTGGCTCCTGACCGTCAAGGGGCGGTGATGCGGTCTGCCGTTCGCACCCAGCCTCCGGGAGGCCCGGCACGAACGGCACCGGGTGGCTCAGCCCTTGCGGCTGGCCTCGAAGAGGAACCAGGCGCGTTCCTCGGCCTGGTCGGTCCAATCGTCGACGATGCCGCTGGTGGCATTGTCCTTCGCCTCGTCGGCCGCGTCCTTCACGACGCGGAAGCTCTCGACCAGCTTGAGATTGTCCTCGCGCAATTCGGCGAGCATCGCGGCGGCGTCGACGAAGTCGAGGTCGTTGTCGGCGATCGTCTGGCGGCGGCTGATGTCGCCGATCGAGCGCAGCGTCGTGTTGCCGGTCTTGCGGACGCGCTCGGCGATCGCGTCGGTGACGCCGAGGATCTGCGCCGCCTGATCGTCGAGCAGCAGATGATAGTCGCGGAAATGCGGCCCGGAGACGTGCCAGTGAAAGTTCTTCGTCTTGAAATACAGCGCGAAGCAGTCGGCGAGCGAGGAGTTGAGCGCATCCGCCACCGAACGGGTGTTGCTAAGGTCGGTCGGCGTGTTCAGCGCCGGGTTGATGTCGGCCATGGAAATCTCCGTGGAAAAAGGATCGTTGCGGCAACGATCCGATAGCCGAAACGCTCCGCCCGCCGCAGCCATTTTGCGCATGTCGATGATCGACGGATCAGATCAGTCGCAGCGCGGAAAGCCCCAGTCCCAGCGCCGCGAGGACGAACATCGCGCCGACGATCCGGCGCAGCGTGACGAGCGGCAAGGCGGTCCAGCCTGCCTCTCCCAGGATCGCGGCGGGCGCGATCACCGCAAGCGAGCCGAGCATCGCGCCGACCGCGGCCAGCCAGGGCAGTTGCGCCCGAGCGGCGAGCGCGAGGACGATGAACTGCACGCCGTCCCCGAAGGCGAGGATGAACAGGCCGATCAGGCTGGTCAGCGCCGCGCCGAGGCGCCATCCGGCGAGTCGGTCGGGCGGCTTGACCGGGAACAGTACGCCGCCGCCCTGGAACAACAGCGCCAGCGCGAGGAAGAGCTGGCTGGCCTCCGGCGTCAGCCGCGGTGCGAGCAGCGCGCCCGCCGCGGCGGCGAGCAGGCCGGCGCCGAGCAGCGCCACCGCCGCGGCGGCGATCACCAGCCCCGGCGCGCGATACCGGTCCGACAGGATGGACGCGAGCCACGCCGGCCGATCGCCGACCTGTGCCAGAGCGGCGGCGACCAGCGCCGCCATCAATGCGTCCATCCCCGCGTCAGCCTGCCAGCCGTATCGAACAGGCGGCGGCAAAGGCTTCGCAGGCGCGCACGTCCTGCCGCTCGGACGCGACGGCATCGCCGAGCACCGACAGCCAGCCGTGGAGCAAGGCGCCATGTTCGCCGCGCGACAGCGCCGAATCGACGAAATGCGCGACGGTGACCGCCGGGTTGAGGCCGTTGCGATGCGCGATCAGCCGGATCTGGTTGATGTCGGGCTTCAGGTCATAGGCCCGCGTGTAGGGCGCACGCACGTCGATCGCCGCGATTCGCGCGGCGAGGTCGGCGCGGACCGCGTCCAGCAGGTGTAGCTCGCCGTCGATCGCCTGTGGCATCATCCGCTCCCCTTTTTTGCGTCGTGATCGTGCGCGTCAAAAGGTAATAGGAGGGTTAAGGCAGCGGCGCGGCGCCGTCGACGGTTGACTTTATCGCGGCCATCCGCCATGCGCCGCGACTGATCGAGCGGCGGCGTTGTTGCTGCCGCTCTCCTTGTTTTCAGGATTAGGGCTCATGGCCAAGCCGACTACCGTCAAGATCAAGCTCGTCAGCACCGCCGATACCGGCTTCTTCTACGTCACCAAGAAGAACCCGCGGACGAAGACCGAGAAGCTGAGCTTCAGCAAGTATGATCCCGTCGTGCGCAAGCATGTCGAGTTCAAGGAAACCAAGATCAAGTAAGCGGCCGGGCGGCGCATTGCGCCGCCGCTGTTTGCGGGTTTCGAAAAGCCGCCGGTGCATGGGCGCCGGCGGCTTTTCGCATGCGCTGCCGCGCCGCGACTGACGCCTTGATCCGGGCGCGCTTCGGACACATTGCGTTCATCTTCTTTTGGCATAGCGAACACTGGCGGCTGGATCCTCCGGCTGCCCTGTATCGCGTCACTACGGGCCAAGGGCGGTGTTCTCTTAACGAGGATGCCGCCCTTGGTTTGTGTGGCAGCGAGGGTCGGGGTGCCGGGGGGGGGGGGCGGGAACCGGACGGCCGGTGTCACGTTTTTAGCAGGCTTGCAGCATCTGGCCCTTTTCGGGGGGCAGGGGTCTGGAAGCGCGCGGCGCCCTGTCGATGCCTCGCCGGCTCGGCAGGGCGTCTTTCCGTCAGAGCAACGCGTTCACCGCATCCATGAACCGGGCGAGGCTGATCGGCTTCGACACATAGGAGCGTGCGCCGGCAGCGCGAATGCGCTCCTCGTCGTCGCGGCCGGCATAGGCCGTCACCGCCATCACCGGGATTTCGCGCAATTGCTCGTCGGCCATCAATTCGAGGATCAGCTCATAGCCGGTGACGTGCGGCATCTGGATATCCATGACGATCAGGTCGGGACCGAAGGCGCGCGCGCGCGCCACCGCCTCGCGCCCGTCGCGCACCGGCTCGGCGGTCATGCCGTGCGCGCGCAACAGGTCGCAGAACAGTTTCAGATTGAGTTCGTTGTCCTCGACAACGAGTACCCGTTTCGCCACGTGCGTCACCAACCCTTCCGATAATGGACGATAGGCAATGCGCGCGCGCGATACAAACATCCCCGATCCCGAGGTGCTCGCCCTGCAGGCGTTGGTGTGGGCGATCGGCGAGCCAGACCGCGCCGACCGGCTGATCGCGGTCACCGGCCTGTTCCCCGACGATCTGCGCGCGCGGGCGGGCGAGCCGGCGGTGCTGGGCGCGGTGATCGAATATCTCGAATCCTACGAACCCGATCTGATCGCCTGCGCCCATGCGCTGGGCGTTCCCCCCGAGGCGCTGGTCGGCGCCCGCCAGGCTTTGGAGCTGCGATGAAACCGTTGTTGATTACCGATTGCGACGAGGTGCTGCTGCACATGGTGAAGCATTTCGGCGCCTGGGTCGGGGAGGCGCACGCCATCGACTTCACCCCCGACGGTGCCGATTTCGCCAACAGCATGCGCCGCCGCGACGGCGGCCCCGCGCCGACGCGCGAGGAGATGTGGGACATGCTCGGCGGCTTCTTCCCCGACGAAATGCACCGGCAGACTCTGGTGCCCCATGCCGCCGAGGCATTGGCGCGGCTGGCGGAGCAGGCGGACATCGTCGTGCTCACCAACATCACCGATGCGTGCAAGCCGGCGCGGATCGAGCAATTGGCGCGGTTCGGCATCGCGCATCGCGTCGAATGCAACCAGGGCGGCAAGGGCGATCCGGTCGCACGATTGCGGGCGGAATATGGCGACCCGGTGACGGTGTTCGTCGACGATCTCGCGGTGCATCACGAATCGGTCGCGCGCCACGCACCCGAGGTGCATCGACTGCACATGGTGTCGGAACCGACTTTGGCACCCAACGTGCCGCCGGCCGCGCATGCGCATGCGCGGATCGACGACTGGCGCGAGGCGGCGGACTGGATCGCGGCGCGGTTTGCCGCGGGGGTGGGGGCTTAGGATTTTCAGGCGGGCTCTCCACCACCACCTTCGTCATCCCGGCGAAGGCCGGGACCCATGGACACGGCGCCATCGGCGTCAGCGTGCCTCGCTACCCCCCGCCACCATGGGTCCCGGCGTCCGCCGGGATGACCGAACAGGTTGGAGATCGACGCGCGACGGCGTTCCACCCGCCCGCCCAATCGGCTAAGCGGCCTCGCATCACATTCCGAAAAGGACCCCAGCCATGACCACCCACGTCGATCGCAAGCTCGAGGAACTCGGCCTGTCGCTGCCCGAAGCCGCCGCCCCCGTCGCTGCGTATGTGCCGGTGGTCGAGGCGGGCGGCATGCTCCATCTGTCGGGGCAATTGCCGTTCAAGGCGGGGCAGCTCGTCACCGGCCGGCTCGGCGACGGCGTCTCGCTGGAGGACGGGCAGGAAGCCGCGAGACTGTGCGGGCTGATGATCGTCGCGCAGGTGAAGAAATATCTCGGCGGCGATCTGTCGCGGGTGAAGCGGATCGTGAAGCTCGGCGTGTTCGTCAATTCGGCCGCCGATTTCACCGACCAGCCCAAGGTCGCCAACGGCGCGTCGGAGCTGATGGTCGCGCTGTTCGGCGACGCCGGCAAGCATGCCCGCAGCGCGGTCGGCGTGCCGGTGCTGCCGCTCGGTGCCGCGGTCGAGGTGGATGCGATCGTCGAATTGGCGTGATTTGGGGGGTGGGGCGTCGCCCCGCCCACACCGTCGATAGGAAGAGACGGTTCACGCGGAGGCGCGGAGGCGCGGAGGTGTCGCGCCCGCTGCGTCAGCGGCGCTTTCACCGAGGCGTGAAATGACAGGGCCCCGCCACCCCAAGCGTTACATCTCCGCGCCTCCGCGCCTCCGCGCGAACATGATTTCCTTTGCAGGATGCAGGAGGGCGTGAACGGTGATCGCCGCGCACGCATCCGGTCGTTCTCCTCGCCGCAGGGTGGACCCCGGAACGGGTCCGGGGTGGCGCATGGATTGTGCGAGCGATCGTGCCCCACACCCCCTCCGCAACGGCAGCAGAACGCCTATATCGGCGGCGATGACCTTCACGATCCTCGCCGCATGACCCAGGTCGCCGCCCGCCTCGTCGATGGCGTCCGCGCCATCCCGGCCGAGCAATGGGATGCCTGCGCCGGCACCGGCAATCCCTTCGTCCGCCATGCGTTTCTCGCCGCGCTCGAGGAGTCGGCGAGCACCGGCGGCCGGTCGGGATGGCAGCCGATCCCAATCGTCGTCGACGGTGCCGACGGCATGCCGGCCGCGGTCGCGCCGGCCTATGCCAAGAGCCACAGCCAGGGCGAATATGTCTTCGACCACGCCTGGGCCGACGCGTGGGAGCGGGCAGGGGGGCATTATTATCCCAAGCTCCAGATCGCCGCGCCGTTCAGCCCGGTGCCGGGCCCGCGCCTGCTACTGCGCGAGGAGAGCGCCGGCCCGGCGCTGATCGCGGCGCTGGAAGCGGTGACCGACCAGCATGGCCTGTCTTCCGCGCACGCCACCTTCCTCAGCCCCGAGCAGGTGCCGTTGTTCGAACAGGCGGGCTGGCTGATCCGCGAAGGCACGCAATTCCACTGGGCGAACCAGGGATATGCCAGCTTCGACGATTTCCTCGCCGCGCTCGCCAGCCGCAAGCGCAAGGCGATCCGGAAAGAGCGTGAGGCGGCGGTGCAGGGGCTGACGATCCGGCATCTGACCGGCGCCGAGATCCGCCCCGAACATTGGGACGCGTTCTGGACCTTCTATCAGGATACCGGCAGCCGCAAATGGGGGCAGCCCTATCTCAAGCGCAGCTTCTTCCCGCTGCTCGGCGCGACGATGGGCGATGACGTGCTGCTGATCCTCGCCGAGCGCGACGGCAGGCCGATCGCGGGGGCGCTCAACCTGATCGGCGCGGATACGCTCTACGGCCGCTATTGGGGCTGTACCGAGGAGGTGCCGTTCCTCCATTTCGAGCTCTGCTATTATCAGGCGATCGATGCCGCGATCGCGCGCGGGCTCAAGACGGTCGAGGCAGGCGCGCAGGGCGAGCACAAGCTGGCGCGCGGCTATGTGCCGGTGCCGACCTGGTCGGCGCATTATATCCCGGATGCGGGCTTTCGCCGGGCGATCGCCGATTTCCTCGTCCGCGAGCGCGCCGCGGTGGCGGACGAGCAGAGCTACCTCGCCGAACTGGCGCCGTTCAGGAAGGGAGAAGGCTGACTGGGCGTCGCCGCGGCGGCAGCAGATCGGGGTCGAGCACCACGTTCGGGCGGCGGCGATCGTCGATCCGGTAGAGGACGTCGCGACCGCTGCGCCAGATCGGCGTCAGGCCGGTGAGGAATTCGGGCTCGACCGGCGCCGGATTGATCAGCCAGACGTAATCGAATGCGTCGCGCGGCAGATAGGCGAGCGAGACGCGCAGCGGCCGCCACCATTCGCCGCGGCAGCGCCGGTCGGTGACGAGCTGCGACGGGTCGTGCGCGAAGCGTCCGGCGGGCGTGTAGCGGACGGTGAGCAACTGTCCGCCGGCCATCGACCATTGATCGTTGGCATAAGCGATGCGGCGTTCGAGCGCGATGCCGGCAGCATGTTCGAGCCGCGAATAGAGCCATTCGTCGCGGCAGGTCCGCCCGACCATCGTCAGCAGCCGCGCGCCTTTCGGGACGTGATCGAGCGCGGCGAGCGTGCGGTCATATTCCCGATCAAACTGGAGATAGCTGATCGTCGTGCCGACCAGCCGCGCGCCGCAGAACAGCAGGCCGAGCGCGGCCAGCGTCGAGGCGCCACGGAACGACAGGCCGTGACGCGGGCGCAAGGCGATCAAGGCGATCGCGATCACGAACGGCGCGAGCCGCATGTCGGCATAGGCCGAGCCGAAGACGATGCGCGGCAGCAGCACGAAGATCGCGGTCAGGAACAGCGTCGAGAGCAGCAGGTTGCGCGAATATTCGACGCGATGGTCGCGCACGCCCTTGAGCAGGATGACGAACAGCACGGTGGCGGAGGCGAGGTCGAACGCCATCCAGCGGTCGCGCAGCACCATGATCACCCAGCCGACCTTCGCCCGCCAGTTGAACCAGTCCATCGTCTTGCCGGTGACGTGATCGCCCGAGCGCCACAGCACCATCATCAGGAACGGCAAGGCGAGCGGCAGGCAGCCGATCGCGGCGCGTGTCCAGCTTTCCAGCCAATGCCCGCCGCGGCCGTCCTTGCGCAGGTCGTGCTGGCGGACCATCTCGGCCGAGAAGGCGAGGATGCCGAGCACCCCCCAGCCGAAGGTGTGGCAGACCCACAAGGCGCAGGACAGCGGCACGAACAGGATCGCACGCAGTTTGAGGCTGCCGAGCCGGCCCATCCGCAGCCACAGCGCGAACAGGTTGAGCGCCAGCGCCATCGACAGCGCGAAATTCACGAAGCCGAACTGGAAGGGGTAACTGTAGGCGAGCGGCAGCGCGAACAGCGCGGTGGCGGGGATGCGGCCGTGCACCTCGCGCGCGATCCACAGCAGCCCCGACACGGTGAGCGCGGGGATCGCCATGATGATCAGCTTGACCGCGAGTTCGAGGCCGAAGATCGGCGCGAGCGGCTCGATCAGCAGGTCGACGCCGAGATTGCCGATCAGCGCCCAGCGGAAGTCGTACCATTCGGCGAGCCACGGATAGGCGGCGCCGTCGAGCTGGACGCGATAGCGGCCCATATGCCCGGGCAGGTCGACTAGCGGCGGGATGTCGGGCCACAGCAACGGGATCACCGCCGCGATCACCATCGCCACGACGAACCACCGCGTTTGCCACCAGTGCAGCTTATGCCCCTGCATCATCCTGCCTTAGTGGGTGGGGACGGCGTCCGACAAGCATTGTCGTGCCGGGTGCGCCGAATGGAGGTGAGCTCCGTCATGCCGGACGTGATCCGGCATGACGCTTCGTCGGTGACCGGGAAGACGCGGGACCCCGGCGCAGGGCCGGGGTGACGGCTGATATGGCTGAGCGCGTCGCTTCGTCGAACGGCAGCTTATGCGTCGCGGCGGCCGAGCAGGCGGAGGCGCAGCGCGTTGAGCTTGATGAAGCCGGCCGCGTCGCGCTGGTCGTAGGCGCCCTGATCGTCCTCGAAGGTCACGACCTTTTCGGAATAGAGCGAATTGGGCGACTTGCGGCCGACGATATAGACGCCGCCCTTGTAGAGCTTGAGGCGGACGGTGCCGCTGACCTTCGCCTGGCTGTGGTCGATCGCCGCCTGCAGCATCTCGCGCTCCGGGCTGAACCAGAAGCCGTTGTAGACCAGCTCCGCATAGCGCGGCGCCAGCTCGTCCTTGAGGTGCGCCGCGCCGCGATCGAGCGTGATCTGTTCGATGCCGCGATGCGCGAGGTGATAGATGGTGCCGCCCGGCGTTTCGTACATCCCGCGGCTCTTCATCCCGACGAAGCGGTTCTCGACGAGGTCGAGCCGGCCGATCCCGTGACGGCGGCCGAGTTCGTTGAGCTTGGTGAGCAGCGTAGCCGGGCTCACCCCCTCGCCGTTCAGCGCCATGCCGTCGCCGCGCTCGAAGTCGATCGTGATATATTCGGGCGCGTCGGGCGCGTCCTCGGGGTTCACCGTGCGCGAATAGACGTAATCGGGCACTTCCTGCCACGGATCCTCGAGCACCTTGCCCTCCGACGAGGTGTGCAGGAGGTTCGCGTCGGTCGAGAAGGGCGATTCGCCGCGCTTGTCCTTGGCGACCGGGATCTGATGCTGTTCGGCGAATTCGATCAGCCGGGTGCGGCTGGTCAGATCCCATTCGCGCCACGGCGCGATCACCTTGATATCGGGCGCGAGTGCGTAATAGCCGAGTTCGAAGCGGACCTGGTCGTTGCCCTTGCCGGTCGCGCCGTGGCTGACCGCATCGGCGTTCACCTGACGCGCGATCTCGATCTGGCGCTTGGCGATCAGCGGCCGCGCGATCGAGGTGCCGAGCAGATACAGCCCCTCGTACAAGGCGTTGGAGCGCATCATCGGGAAGACGTAATCGCGTACGAATTCCTCGCGCAGATCGTCGATGAAGATATGCTCGGGCTTGACGCCGGCCATCTGCGCCTTCTGGCGCGCGGGCTCCAGCTCCTCGCCCTGGCCGAGGTCAGCGGTGAAGGTCACCACCTCGCAATTATACGTCTGTTGCAGCCACTTCAGGATCACGCTCGTATCCAGCCCACCCGAATAGGCGAGAACGACACGGTTGATCTGATCGGTCACGGCAGCATCCTTGGCTATGGTCGGGTCGCCGCGCCCCTAGGCTCCTGCGCGCGCCCGCGCAACGGTTGCGTTCACGGTGGGTTTAAACGGCTGCCGCTAGTATCGCGGCCGATCCCTTTTTTTCGGAGACATCATGTTTCGTCCGTTGCTCGCCGCATTGCCCGTTCTGATGCTCGCCACGCCGATGGTGGCGGCGCAGGCGATCGATCCCAAGCTGAAGGCCGAGTTCGACCGCAGCGATGCCAATCACGACGGCGTGCTGACCCGCGCGGAGATCGACGCGCGCGTCGCGCGGATGGATGTCGGCAAGAACAAGATGCCGCCGGGCAAGGCCAAGGCGATCAGCACCGCATGGTTCAACACCGCCGACGCCAATCACGACGGCAAGGTGACCCCCGCCGAGATGCAGGGCCTGTTCCGCGCGCTGGCGTCGCGGTACGACACCAACCACGACGGCGTGGTGAGCCTCGAGGAGCGCACCGCCGCGCGCGCGGCGATCATCGCGCCGGCACCGGTGCCCAAAGCGCGGTAGGGCTTAACGACTCCATCCCTACCGTCATCCCGGCGAAAGCCGGGACCCATGGTTGCGAGCGGCTGATGGTGCGCGCGACTAGCGGCGACACCGTGACCATGGGTCCCGGCGTACGCCGGGATGACGATGAGGGGTGTCGTCAGTATCCTCGCAGCGCGCGTTCGCCCTCGAATATATAGTCGCGAGTGATCGGCAGTTCGGTGCGGCTGCGGCTGAACTGGATCTGGAAATTGACCAGCCCGCCGTTCTCGAACGCATTGGCCGCGCCGGCGAGATAGAAGGTCCACATCCGATAGAAGCGTTCGTCGTACAGCGCGACGATCGCATCGCGTGCCGCCACCGTCCGGCGATACCATTCGTACAAAGTGTAGGCGTAATGGAGGCGCAGCACCTCGACATCGGTAAGGAACAGCTTGAGCCCCTCGAACGCCGCGATCGTCTCCGACAGCGCCGGATTGTAGCCGCCGGGGAAGATATATTTCGTCGTCCAGTCATCGGTGACGCTGGGTGGCCCGAGCCGGCCGATCGTGTGGATCAGCGCGACGCCATCGGGGGTGAGGAGGTCGCGGCATTTGCGGAAATAGGCGCGATATTGCGGTGGGCCGACGTGTTCGAACATGCCGACCGAGACGATGCGGTCGAACTGCCCCTCGACGCGGCGATAGTCGATCAGCTCGAACTTGACCTTGTCGGCGACGCCGGCGGCGGCGGCGCGTTCGCGCGCGATCTTGAGCTGCTCTTCCGACAGCGTCACGCCGAGCACCTCGACCCCGAAATGCTTGTTGAGATACAGCGCCATGCCGCCCCAGCCGCAGCCGATGTCGAGCACGCGCATGCCCGGCCGGATCGCGAGCTTGGCGGCGATATGCGCGAGCTTGTCGCTCTGCGCCTGTTCGAGGCTGTTGTCGGGATCGGTGTAATAGGCGCAGCTGTATTGTTTGTCGGCGTCGAGGAAGAGGTCGTAGAGTCGCGCGGACAGATCATAATGATGCGCGACGTTCTGCTTCGAGCGGCGCTCCATGTTGATCCGGTCGAGCCGGTGCTTCACCGCGCCGAAGCCGCGCACGAAGGCGGAGGGTTGCAGCGCGTTCTGGCCGGCTTCCCACGCGCTGTTGCGCTTCATCAACTGGACGAGGCCCATGATGTCGTCGCCGTCGACGGTCATGCGGCCGTCCATATACATCTCGCCGGCGGCGAGCGCGGGGTTGCGGACGATCCGTCCGGCGACGCCGTTATCCTGGAACCGGAGCTGGATATGACCGAGCTCTGGATCGGGAGTACCGAAGGTGGCGGGGGGTTTGCCGGGACGGTGGAGGGTGAGTTGGCCACGCTTGACGGCGCGGCTGAGGAACATATCGATCAGCGCCATGCGCGCTGCCTTAATCCGCTAGATGCCCGCATACCAATCGTAATCGACATTGTCCTCCCAATAGCCGCCCTTGCCCTTGCCGATGGTGGCGAGGCTGGCGACCGCGTCGATGCCGGTGACGTATTTGGCGTGCTTGTAGCCGAGCTGGCGCTCGACGCGCAGCCGCACCGGCGCGCCGTGCGGGACGGTGAGGCGGGCGCCGTTCATCTTGAGCGCCAGGATCGTCTGCGGGTGGAAGGCATCGATCGTGTCGATCGATTCGTAATAGGGCTGGCCGTTGTAGAGGTCGGCGCAGGTGAAGACGACGTAGCGTGCGCCGGTGCGCATCCCCGCCGCCTTCAGCACGGTGCCCAGCATCGGTCCCTGCCACTGGCCGATCGCGCTCCAGCCCTCGACGCAATCGTGGCGGGTGATCTGACTGCGCGCGGGCATCGACGCGAGCTGATCGAGCGACAGCGAAAGCGGCCGGTCGACGAGGCCGCCGACCTTGAGGCGGTAACCCGCGAATTGGTCGGCGACCATCGCGGCATAACCGGGCGTGCCGGGATCGCGCGTGCCGTTGGCGCGGAAGATCGGCGACATCTGCTCGCGGGTGAATTCGGGCGCGAGCGCGCCGCGATCGAGCAACGCGCGCTGCAGGCCGCGGTGGATATCCTCGCCGGCGAACAGGATCTTGCGTGCTTGGGGAAGCGCGGCGACCTTGTCGCAGCCGGCGAGCAGCAGCCCGGCGCCTGCCGTCAGCAATGTACGGCGGGGGAGGATCATGCTTCGGGCACCTTCCACTTGCCGGTGATCATCGAGCGCAGTTCGTTGCCCGCGCCGGCTAGGATGACGAGCGTCAGATGGACGACGACGAAGCCGCCGATCGTCGCCGAGGTGACGAAATGCAGCGACCGCGCCGACTGGCGGCCGCCGAACAGGTCGAGCAGCCACGGCCAGGCCGCATCCATCCCCGGCGACAGCGCGAGCCCGGTGAGGATCATCAGCGGCAGCGCGAGGAAGATGACGAGGATGTAGCTCCATTTCTGAAGGCTGTTGTACGCGCCGGGGTCGTCCGCGTCGTGGAAGCGGAGATTGAGGTGGTCGCGGACATCCTCGGCGAGATGCGCGGGACTGACGTCGGCGCGCGTCAGCCGCAGCTTGCGCGCGAAATGGCGGTTGATCAGGCTGGCGATCATGAAGGCGAGCAGGCCGAAGGCGAGCACCAGCGCGAACAGTAGGTGCCAGCGGCGCGAGATGGCGAGATTGTAATTGGCGGGAATGGTGATCCACGCCGGAAAGCGCGGCAACTGCGCCCAGGCGTGGTCGAAATTCGCCCCGTACCGCCCCCAATAGAGCCGCGGATGCGCATTGGAGATGCCGAGCCCGCTGCCGAGCAGGATGACGACCGCGACGGCGTTGATCCAGTGCCAGATGCGCGTCGCCAGCGCGTGGCGGAAGATCGACGTGCCGGGTCGTGTTGCGTCCATTCCCGCGTCATAGCAGTTAAGCAGCCATGATCGAATGGCATTTCTACGAACCGCGCGACGGCCACCGGCTGCCGCACGACCCGCTCAACGCGATGGTCGCACCGCGACCGATCGGCTGGATCAGCAGCGTCTCCGCCGATGGGGTGCGCAACATCGCGCCCTATAGCTTCTTCAACGTGATCAACTATTCGCCGCCGCTGATCGCCTTTTCGTCGATGGGGTGGAAGGACAGCGTCGCCAATATCGACGCGACCGGCGAGTTCGTCTGGAACCTCGCGACGCGCGACCTTGCCGAAGCGATGAACGCGACCGCGGCGATCGTGCCGCCGGAGGTTGACGAATTCGGGCTGGCGGGGCTGGCAACGCTGCCCTCGCGGCTGGTGACGCCCGAGCGCGTGGCGGCGAGCCCGGTAGCGTTCGAATGCAAGCTGACCCAGCTCATCCGGCTGACCGATCGGCATGGCGTGGAACTGGACCAATATCTGGTGATCGGCGAGGCGATCGGCATCCATATCGATGCGGCGATGCTGGACGACGGCGTCTACCAGACCGCCCGCGCCCGCCCGATCCTGCGCGGCGGCGGTCCGGCGGATTATTTCGAGGTCACGCCCGAAACGCGGTTCGAGATGCGCCGGCCGGGGTAAGCGGCCGCCTCAGCCATAAGCGCGCCAGAAGAACACCGCGGTGGTCACCGTCGTGACCAGCAGCGTCCAGCCGCGGATCAGGCCGGGTGGCAGGCTGCGCCCGACCAGCGCGCCGAGATAGCCGCCAACGATCGAGCCGACCATCATCGGCAGGCACAAGGCCCAGGCGACCATGCCGCTGGCGACGAAGACGATCGTCGCCGCGGTATTGGCGACCGCGAGCATCAGCGTCCGCGGCGCGGCGAGTTCGGCGGGGCTGGCGCCGGTGAGCAGCCCCCACATCGCGGTCAGCATCATGCCGACGCCGCCACCGAAATAGCCGCCGTAGACGCCGAGCAGCGCCTGTCCCGCGACGAGGCTGCGCGGGCCGGCGGTGAAACGCGCGCTCAGCCAGTCGGAGGCGTGGCGGCCGAGCGCGATCGCGATCGTCGCGGCGAGCAGCAGCCACGGCACGATGACGTCGAACGCACGCGCCGGCGTCCAGACGAGCAACAGGCTGCCGGCGAGCCCGCCGGTGAAGGTGATCGCCGAGAGCGTCCGCACCCCGACGCCGCCGAGCGGGGCGAGCCCGCCGCGATAGGCCCAGGCGCTGGCGACCGCACCGGGCTGGACCGCGACGTTGCTGGTCGCATTAGCGACGGTGGAGGGCAGGCCGAGCGCGATCAGCGTCGGCATCGTCGCGAACGAGCCGCCGCCGGCGAGCGCGTTCATCGCGCCCCCGAGCAGACCCGCGCCCGCCGCGAGGGCGAGCGTGAGCGGATCAGCCAAGCGCGGCCATCTTTTCGTCGGCCTCGCGGTCCATCTGCGCGCGGCTCTTCTTCTCGGCGGCGGTCTTGAGCTGGCCGCAGGCGGCGTCGATGTCGCGACCGCGCGGGGTGCGGACCGGCGCCGAGATGCCGCCTTCGAAGATGATGTCGCTGAACCGGCGCACGCGCTCGGGCGTCGACGTGTCGTAGGCGGCGCCCGGCCAGGGGTTGAACGGGATCAGGTTCACCTTGGCGGGCAGGTCGTATTTGCGCAGCAACCGAACGAGTTCGTGCGCCTCGGCATCCGAATCGTTCTTGTCCTTGAGCATCACATATTCGAACGTGATGCGGCGCGCGTTGTTCGCGCCGGGATAATCGGCACAGGCCTGCAACAGCTCCTCGATGCCATATTTCTTGTTGAGCGGCACGAGTTCGTCGCGCACCTCCTTCGTCACCGCATGGAGCGATACCGCGAGGTTGACGCCGATCTCCTCGCCGGCGCGCGCCATCATCGGCACGACGCCGCTGGTGGACAGCGTGATGCGGCGCTTCGACAGCGCCAGGCCGTCGCCGTCCATCACCAGCTTCAGCGCGTCGCGCACCGCGTCGAAATTGTAGAGCGGCTCGCCCATGCCCATCATCACGATGTTGGTGAGCATGCGGCCCTCGGGCTGGCTCGGCCATTCGCCGAGCGCATCGCGCGCGAGCATCACCTGGCCGACGATCTCGCCCGCGGTCAGGTTGCGGACGAGGCGCATCGTGCCGGTGTGGCAGAAGCGGCAGTTGAGCGTGCAGCCGACCTGGCTCGACACGCAGAGCGTGCCGCGATCCGCGTCGGGGATGAACACCGCCTCGTAATCCTGCCCGTCGGGCGAGCGCAGCAGCCATTTGCGCGTGCCGTCGGTCGACACCTGCGCCTCGACCACCTCGGGCCGGCCGATGACGAAGCGCTGCTCGAGCCAGGGATGCATCGTCTTGGAGATATCGGTCATCGCCGAGAATTCCGTGGCGCCGCGATTGTAGAGCCAATGCCAGATCTGCTTGGCACGCAGCTTCGCCTGCCGCAGCTCCATGCCGGCGTCGAGCAGCGTCTCGCGCAACGCGTCCTTGCCGAGGCCGATCAGGTCGATCCGCCCGTCCTCGCGGAACGTCTTGGCGCGCGGCACGGGTACGGGATCGATATGGCCCGGAATGGGCATGGGGGGAGCAACGCTGTCGAGCATCGCCGGCATATAGGCGAAAATGGCGCGATTTGCCATGCCTTCGGCAACGGGCGGCGGACCGGCTAGCGGACGCACCCCAGCGCCGCCGCATCGATCGCGGTCGCGGCGCCGGCGAGCAGATAGACATCGGCGAACGGTCGCCCGCCGGTGGCGACCGCCTCGATGCTCATGCTGCGGCCGGAGCGGATCGCGGCGACGATCGCATGGTCGCTCGGGCCGTCGGTCGCCCAGGCGTCGAGGCCGTTGGCGGCGAGGTCGAAGCGGCGCTCGCCGACGGTCAGCGTCACCGGTGCCGAACGGTCGCGCGGGCGCGACAGGCGGACGTGGAGCGAGGCGCGCAGGCCGCGACCCGGCCAGGTCGCGACGCTCGCCCAGCCGGTGCTGCGGCCGCCGGCAGTGACCGGGCGTGCGATCGCATAGCAGCGCGCCGGCACCGTATCGCGGAACGCCCCCCAGCTTCGGTAGACGCCGATCGTGTCGCGCGCGCCCGCCGGCGCGGCGATCAGCAGCGCGAGGAGCAGCGCCTTCACGCCGGCGCGTGCCCGCTGCCGAGGTGCGCGATCGATTCGCGCGCGCCCTCGATGCACACCAACGATCCCTGCGGCAGGCCGGCGGCGATCGGCGCGCCCCATTCGGGGTGCGCGGCTGCGCCGGTCATCGCGCCGCGCAACACCCGGCTGGAGATGCCGTGCATGATGACCAGCCGGTCGCCGGGCGCGTCGGTGTCCGCCAGCCAGCCCGAGACGCGCGTGGCGATCTGGCGGTAATCCTCGCCGTCCGGGGCGGGGCGGAGCAGCCCGTCGGGGGTCACCACCGCGCCCACCTCGCCGATCACCTCGGCATAATAGCGCCCGCCCCAGGCGCCCATGCCGATCTCGACCAGCCGCGCGTCGGTATGCGCGGCGTGCCAGTCGAGTTCGAGATGTTCGGCGACGACGCTCAGCGTCTGCAACGCGCGCCCGGTCGGCGACGCCCAGAGCGTCAGCGCCGGCTTCGCGCCGAGCAGCGCGCGCAGCGCCCGCCCCATCTCCTCCGCCTGCGCGAAGCCGGCGCGGGTCAGCGGCGTATGCGGATGGTCACCCTGCAACCGCCGCGCCGCGTTGAACACGGTTTCGCCGTGGCGCGCGATGAAGTCGCGGCCCTGGCGGGCGGAGGGGGCGGGGGGCTGCGTCATGCCGTCCGTGTCGGATCGCAATGCGGCAAAAGCAACGGCTTTCGCCGCGGCGCCGCCCCCGCGCCGCTAACCCACCGTTAACCGGAATCGCCCGAGGGGTGCTCGCGCTTGCTCCAACCCCTTTTTCATGGGTAGGACAGGGGAAACTTGCCCCGGACTCGGGGGACGGGGATTAAGATCATGAAGGCGACCATCGAACGCGCAACGCTCCTCAAGGGGCTGAGCCATGTCCAGTCCGTGGTGGAACGGCGCAACACCATCCCCATCCTGTCGAACGTGCTGCTCGAAGCGACCGCCGAGGGGCAGTTGCGGCTGATGGCGACCGACCTCGATTTGCAGATCAACGAATCGGTGGCGGCGGCGGTCGACCAGCCGGGATCGACGACGGTGTCGGCGCACACCTTGTTCGACATCGCGCGCAAGCTGCCCGACGGCAGCCAGGTGCAACTCGCCGCATCGGAGGGGCGGATGTCGATCGTCGCGGGCCGTGCGCGGTTCAGCCTCGGCACGCTGCCGCGCGACGACTTTCCGGTGATCGCCGAGGGCGAGCTGCCGACGCAGTTCGAAATCCCGGCGGAGACGCTCAAGCAGATCATCGACAAGACGCGTTTCGCGATCTCGACAGAGGAGACGCGCTATTATCTCAACGGCATCTTCCTCCACGTCCAGGACGATGCCGCCGAGCCGACGCTCAAGGCGGCGGCGACCGACGGCCACCGGCTGGCGCGCGTGACGCTGCCGCGGCCCGAGGGCGCGGCGGGGATGCCCGACGTGATCGTGCCGCGCAAATGCGTCGCCGAATTGCGCAAATTGCTCGACGAGGTCGACGGTTCGGTCGGCGTGTCGCTGTCGGGGACCAAGATCCGCTTCGACCTGGGGCAGGCGGTGCTGACCTCGAAGCTGATCGACGGCACCTTCCCCGATTATTCGCGCGTCATCCCGACCGCGAACGACAAGATCCTGAAACTCGATCCGCGCAGCTTCGAGGAGGGCGTCGACCGCGTCTCGACGATCGCGACCGAAAAGACGCGCGCGGTGAAGATGGCGCTCGATCGCGACAAGATCACGCTGTCGGTGACCAGCCCCGAAAACGGCACGGCGGCGGAAGAGGTGCCGGGCGAATACGTCTCGCTGCCGTTCGAGATCGGCTTCAACAGCCGCTATCTGCTCGACATCCTCGGCCAGATCGACGGCGATGTCGTCGAGGTGCATCTCAACGATGCCGCCGCGCCGACGCTGATCCGCGAGAACGACAAGGCACCGGCGCTCTACGTGCTGATGCCGATGCGGGTCTGATCCGCTGGGCGATGACGGGTTCGCGCTCGACCGGCGTGCGCTGATCGCCGGGATCGGCGTCGGCATCGCCGTACCCGCCGCAGCGACGCGCGCGGCGGGCGAGGGCGTCGCGGCATCCTCCGACGGCGGGGCGTTCGCACTCGTCGCGGGCGGGGGCGTACGGCCGCTGGAAATCGGCGACGGTCTCGAATGGGTCGTGCCCGATGGTGCGGGGGGACGGCTCGCTGTCTTCACGCGAAAGGGCGGCGGGCGGCTGATCGGCTTCGATCGCGGCTGGCGAGCACGCGGCGAGGCGGCGACGGGCGGCGGCGAGCCGGTGCATCTGGCGATCGCACCCGATCGAACGGTGGCGGCGGTGGCCGATTACAGCGGCGGGACCGTGTCGCTCCATCGCCTGCGCGGCAATGTGCCGGGCGCCCCGACGCTGATCCGCCATCGCGGTTCCGGACCGAACGCGTCGCGGCAGGCGGGGCCGCATCCGCATTGGGTGGGGTTCGGCGCGGATGGGCGCTGGCTCTACGTGGTCGATCTCGGCGCTGACGCGGTATTCGCGCATCGGATCGAACAGGGGCGCGCGGTCGAGACGCGGATCGCGTGGCAGGCGCCGGCGGGATCGGGGCCGCGCCATCTCGCCTGGCATCCGACCAAGCGCCTCGCGTACGTCGTGAGCGAATTGGTCAGCACGCTGACGACGCTGCGGATCGAGGCGGACGGCAGGCTGACCGCGCTCGACGTGCAGCCGACGCTGCCGGCGGGGAGCAAGGGCTATGTCGGCCATATCGCGATCGATCCGCAGGGGCGGCGGCTTTATGCCTCCAATCGCGGGCCGAACACGATCGCGGTGTTCGCGCTCGACGATCCGCTGCGGCCGCGGTTGATCGAGCAGGCGCCGTGCGGCGGCGACTGGCCGCGGTTCTTCCTGTTGCGGCCGGAGGCGGGCGAGATGCTGGTCGCCAACGAGCGCAGCCCGGCGATGGCGGTGCTGCCGCTGGGGCGTGACGGTCGGCTGGGGCCGCCGCGGACCGGACCGGCGGTGCCGAAGGCGCGCTTCGCCGCCTGGTAGGCCATCCGTCGGGCGCATGGCGGTGGAGGATCAGCCCGCGGCCAATTGCTCGCGCGCGATGAGTTGCAGCGAGGCGGCAAGATCGGGGGACAGGCCGAGTTCGTCGGCTGCGCGCTCGTTGCGGCCGAGGGTGCGCGGATCGACGCCGGTGATGCGGCCGAACACCATCAGGGCCTCCAGATAATAGCCCGCGGTGCTGGCGTGATATTGGTCGTAGGACCAGAAATTGGCCTGGCCGTAGGCGGTGCCGTCATAGGGATTGGGATCGGCGACGCCCGCCGCGAAGGCGCGCGTCCACGCCTGGCCGACCGGGATGACGCCGGTGATCGTCGGATGCGCGCGGCGCGCGCGTTCGGCGGCGATGCGCAGGTCGTCTGCCATCGCGGCGATGCCGCGGCCGTACCAGCGGCCGTTCGGCAGATAGGTCTGGTCGGCGCGGCTCCACGTCGCCATCAGGTCGATGCGGACCGCCGGGTTGCGCGCGCGGAACAGGGCGGCCAATTGGCCGACACTGCGGATATAGCGGGTGGGATCGCCGGGGCGGTCGCGGTCGAGCGTGCTGAATTCCTGGAGCACGACGACGTCCCAGGCGCGGTCGAACAGATGGCGGCGCTGGTCGTAGTGGAAGGCGAGGCTCTGCCCGCCCTGCGTTTCGAGGCTGACCGCGTAGCGCAGCCCGGCCTCCTCGGTGAATTCCTTGAACAAGGCCGGTACGCCGCCATAACCCGCGCCGGCCAGGTCGGTAACGGTGCCGGCGTGCCAGTTGCGCACCGCCGAATGCGCGCCCTGGGTGAAGCTGTTGCCGATGAACAGGATCGTGCGCGGCAGGACGACCGGCGTCGGCCCGCGCTGTGCGGCACCGGCGGCAGCCGGCACCGCCAGCAGCAGGAGGGCGGCAAGGAATCGCCTCAACATCGTCGCATGGTCCTTCGGTCGTCGCGCATCGATCGTGCCGCCGTATCGGATGCGGCGGGGGGATGGCCAGCGCTGGATGATGGCATGCGCGCACGGTTTCGCTAAGAGGCGGCGATGCTGCAATTCTATCGCGACGATCTTGCCCGGCTGGCGGGCGCGGACCGGCTGAGACGGCTGGTGCCGCGCAGCGGCGCCGATTTCACCTCGAACGATTATCTGGGCCTCGGCGCGTCGGCGCGGCTGCGCGGCGCGGTGGCGGCGGCGCTCGACCGCGGGGTCGGCATCGGTTCGGGGGGATCGCGGCTGTTGCGCGGCAACGATCCCGAGCATGAGGCGCTGGAGGCGGAGGCGGCGGCGTATTTCGGCAGCGAGGCGGCGTTGTTCTTCGCCAACGGTTATGCCGCCAATGTCGCGGCGTTGGCGACGCTGCCGCAGCCGGGCGATCTGGTCGTGTACGATGCGCTGATCCATGCGAGCGCGCATGACGGGATGCGGCTGGGGCGGGCACCGCGGGTGGCGGCGGCGCATAACGACGTGGCGGCGTTCGAGGATGCGATCCGCGACTGGCGCGCCGGCGGCGGCAAGGGGACGCCGTGGATCGCGGTGGAAAGCCTCTACGGGATGGACGGAGACCGGGCGCCGCTCGCCGCGCTGGTCGCGCTGGCCGAGCGGCACGAGGCGATGCTGCTGATCGACGAGGCGCATGCGACGGGCGTGTTCGGCGAGGGCGGGCGGGGGCTCGCGGCGGGGCTCCACGACCGGCCGAACGTCGTCACCCTGCACACCTGCGGCAAGGCGCTGGGGGCGGAGGGCGGTTTGCTGTGCGTGCCCCGCGTGCTGCGCGACATGCTGGTCAACCGCGCGCGCGGGTTCATCTTTTCGACCGCGCCGTCGCCGCTCATGGCGGTGGCGGTGCGCGAAGCCCTGCGCATCCTCGCCGACGAGCCGGAGCGGCAGGCGCGGCTCTGGGACCTGATCGCGGCGGCGGAGGCGGCGCTGGGGCGGGCGACGGGATCGCAGATCGTGCCGGTGATCGTCGGCGCGGACGGCGCGGCGGTGGCGCTTGCCGAACGGTGCCGGGCGGCGGGTTACGACGTGCGGGCGATCCGGCCGCCGACGGTGCCGGCGGGGACCGCGCGGCTGCGCGTGTCGGTCACGCTCAACGTCGACCAAGCGGCGATCGCCGGGCTGGGGGAGGTGCTGCGATGACGACGATCGTGGTGACGGGGACCGATACCGAGATCGGCAAGACGGTGTTCGCCGCGGGGCTCGCGGTGGCGCTCGGCGCGACTTATTGGAAGCCGGTGCAGGCCGGGCTGGACGAGGGCGGCGACGGCGATACGGTGCGGCGGCTCGGCGTGACCCGGGTGCTGCCCGAGGCGTATCGGCTGGCGACGCCGTGTTCGCCGCATCGCGCCGCGGCGATCGACGGGGTGACGATCGATCCCGAACGGCTGGCGCGGCCGCTGGTCGACGGGCCGCTGGTGGTCGAGGGCGCGGGCGGCGTGCTGGTGCCGCTCGCCGACGATCTGCTCTACGCCGACGTGTTCGCGCGCTGGGGGGCGCCGGTGGTGCTGGTGGCGCGGACCGCGCTGGGGACGATCAACCACAGCCTGCTCAGCATCGAGGCGTTGCGCAGCCGCGGCGTGCCGATCCTCGGCGTCGCCTTCGTCGGCGATGCGCAGGAGGACAGCGAGGCGACGATCGCGCGGATCGGCGGGGTACGGCGGCTCGGACGGCTGGGACGGATCGCGCCGCTCGATGCGGACACGCTGGCGCAGGCGTTCGCCAAGGGGTTCAGGACGGAGGATTTCGTATGAGTTCGCCGATCTGGCATCCCTTCACCCAGCATGGGCTGGGCGAGCCGATCCCGACCGTCGTGCGCAGCGAGGGCGCGGCGCTGTTCACCAGGGACGGGCGGCGGATCGTCGATGCGATCTCGAGCTGGTGGGTGACGACGCACGGTCATCGCAACCCGCGGATCATGGCGGCGATCGCGGCGCAGGCGGACCGGCTCGACCAGATCATCTTCGCCGGGTGGAGCCACGAACCGGCGGAGGCGGTGGCGGCGGGGCTGCTGCGGCTGATGCCGGCGGCGCTGACGCGGGTGTTCTTCTCCGATTCGGGGTCCACCGCGGTCGAGGTCGCGCTGAAGATGGCGCTGGGCTATTGGCTCAACCGGGGCGAGCCGCGGCATCGCATCCTCGTGCTCGAACACGGCTATCACGGCGACACCATCGGGACGATGTCGGTGGGCGCGCGGGGGGCGTTCAACCGGGCCTATGCGCCGTTGCTATTCGACGTGGCGACGATCCCGTTTCCCGCGGCGGGGGCGGAGCAGGCGACGCTCGATGCGCTGGAGGCGGCGTGCCGCGACGCGCCGGCGGCGTTGATCGTCGAGCCGCTGATCGTCGGCGCCGGCGGGATGCTGACCTATCCGGCGTGGGTGCTTGCCGAGATGCGGGCGATCTGCGCGCGGCATGGCGTGCTGTTCATCGCCGACGAGGTGATGACCGGCTGGGGACGGACCGGCACGTTGCTGGCGTGCGAACAGGCCGAGGTCGTGCCGGACATCCTGTGTCTTTCCAAGGGGCTGACCGGCGGTGCGGTGCCGCTGGCGGTGACGATGGCGACCGAGCCGATCTATCAGGCGCATTACAGCGACGATCGCGCGCAGATGTTCTTCCACTCGTCCAGCTACACCGCCAATCCGATCGCCTGCGCGGCGGCGGCGGCGAATATCGCGATCTGGGAAGACGAGCCGGTGCTGGAACGGGTCGCCGATCTGGCGGCGCGGCAGGCGGTGCGGCTCGGCGGTTTGCGCGGGGTGCGCAATCCGCGCGTGCTGGGGACGATCGCGGCGGTCGATCTGGGCGCGGACGGGGCGGATTATCTGTCCGCGCTCGGGCCGCGATTGCTGGCGTTCTTCCGCGAATGCGACCTGCTGCTGCGGCCGTTGGGGAATACCGTCTATGTGATGCCGCCTTATTGCATCGACGATGCCGATCTGGATGCGGTCTATACGGCGATCGGCGACGCGGCGGCCAATTGCGGCTGAAATGCGGCAACATGGACAAGTTGGACACCTGAATGGAAACGATCTCCCCCTGATCGTTTCCGTTTCTGCACTGATGAGAAAGAGCGGTGTTCGTCGTTTGCCTTGGTAGCAAATGCGCGGGGTGTAGGACAGGCGGGTTCGCGCAGAGGCGCAGAGAAGGCGATTCACGCGGAGGCGCGGAGGCGCGGAGAAGAAGAGGGCTCGAGTCTCACCGTGCTTCGGTGGCTCGGCACGGACGGGTTGGGTTAGCGTCGCCGCTTTTCTACCGGTGTTGTCGGGCGGGGCTTTGCGCCGTGCGGTTCATCTCCGCGCCTCCGCGTCTCCGCGTGAACCCTTCTTCTCTTTGCGCCTTCGCACCTTCGCGCCTTCGCGTGATAATCTTCTTTTGCGATGCCGAGTACGTATCGGTCGATGGCTCCGGTCCGGGACGCCGGCGTCGAATTTTTCACGCGAAGGCGCGAAGGCGCGAAGGCGCGAAGGCGCGAAGGGAAGGAAGAAGGGTTGTTCGCGCAGAGGCGCGGAGGCGCGGAGGTGTTGGACCCGGCGCGAAGCGCCCTCTGTACCAACGGCGGGACGGTAAATGGACCGCTGACGCGGCCCGTCCTTCTTCTTTGCGTCTCCGCGTCTCTGCGCGAAAATCCTTCTCCGCGCCTTACTCGACGAACGGTTCGACGGTGATCCGGCGGCCGCGGAGAAAGGCGTCGGCGACGTGGCGGAGGGGGGCGATGTCGACGTCGCTGGTCGCCGCGCGCACGATCTCGGCGAAGCGGTGGTAGAGGCCGGCATATTCGCCGTGCAGCGCCGCCTGCTGCTCGGCTTCGCTGCCGTCGGGGAGGACGAGGCGGGCGCCGCCGTCGTGCAGCGTCAGCGTGCCGCGGTCGGTCTCGACGGCGATGTCCCAGCTTTGCGGGCCTTCCTGACGGAAGTCGAAATCGGCCTCGATCGGCAGGCCGGCATCGTCAGAGAAGCGGATGCGCGCGGCGATCGGCGCGTCGCAATTCGCCGGGAAGTCGAGCTCGGCCTCCTCGATGAAGAATGGCCGCGGCAGGATGCGGGTGACGATCGACAGCGCGTTGATGCCCGGATCGAACACGCCGAAGCCGCCGGCTTCGAGGATCCACGCCTGTCCGGGATGCCAGACGCGGATATCCTCGCGCCAGGTCACCGTCACCTTGGTGATCGTCGCATCGGCGAGGAAGGCGCGCGCCGGCTCGACGCCGGGCGCGTAGCGCGAATGCCAGCTGGCGAAGAGGCTGATCCCCGCCGCATCCGCGGCGGCACGGAGCTGCGCGACTTCGGCGAGCGTCGCGCCGGGCGGCTTTTCGAGGAAGACGTGCCACTCTTGCGCGATCGCCCGCGCGGCGATGGCGCGGCGCACCTGCGGCGGGGTGCAGAGCGCCACCGCGTCGATGCCGAGGCCGCTGGCGATCAGTTCGTCGATGTCCCTGAAATGCGGCACGTCGGCGACGCCTTCGCCATGACGGCTGACGGTGGCGGCGAGGGTGATGTCGGCATTGCCGGCGATCGCGGGGACGTGCTGATCGTGGGCGATCTTGCCCATGCCGACGAGGGCGAGACGGATCTTCTGACTCACAGCGCGGTCACCTGAACGGGCGCCGCATCGGCAAGCGCGAGGGGGTTGCGGAGCGGCAGCGTGAACGGCGCCGCCTGGATCGAGAAAACGTCACCGGCCTGCGTCTGCACGCCGTCGGCGCACGACAAGGTCGCGGTGCCGAAGAAATGGACGTGGATGTCGCCGGGGCGGCGGAACGAGGCATATTTGAAATGATGGTGTTCGAGATTGGCGAGCGTGTGCGACATGTTCGCCTCGCCGGTCAGGAACGGCTTTTCCCACAAAGTCGCGCCATCGCGCTCGATGCGGCTGGTGCCCTGGATATCCGCGGGCGGTTCGCCGAGCAGCAATTCGGCGCCGAGCGATGCGGCACGCAGCTTGGAATGCGCGAGCCAAAGGTAATTGTGCCGCTCGGTGATGTGGTCGCTGAATTCGTTGGCGAGCGCGATGCCGAGGCGGAAGGGGGTGCCGTCGTCGCCGATCAGATAGATGCCGGCGAGTTCGGGTTCCTCGCCGCCGTCCTGCGCGAACGACGGCGACACCAAGGGCGCCTCGGGGGCGACGAGCGACTGGCCGTCGCCCTTGTAGAACCATTCGGGCTGCGCGCCGACCGTGCCGGGGGCGGGGCGGCCGCCCTCCATCCCTTCGAGGAACAGGCGCATCGAATCGGTCTGCGTGCCGGCGGCGGCGGCCTTGTGCATCGCGTCGCGGCCGGCGGCCGAGCCGAGATGGGTGAGGCCGGTGCCGGCGAGCATCAGCCGCGCCGTATCGGGATGATCGATCGCGGGCAGCAACGTGCCGGCGGCGAGCGCCCCGGCGAGGTCGACCGTCTCGTCGGAGCGGCGCGCGCGGGCGGCGTCGAGCAGCGACACGCGCTCGGCGATCGCCTGTGTCGCGAGCTCACGCGTGGTGGCGACGCCGGTGAGGACGTTGGCGGTCTCCTCGGCGAGGAGGACGCGGCGGGTGCCGTCGGGCAGGCGTTGCTGGAGAAGGCGGGAGGCGGTCATGCGAGATCCTTGGCGGCGGTGACGAACGCCGCGGCATCGCGCGCGACGTCGGCGACGGATTTACCGGCGCGGTAGAGGTTGGAGCCGAGGCCGAAGCCGTCGGCACCGGCGGCGCGCCATTGCGCCATATTGTCGGGCGAGATGCCGCCGACCGCGAGGACGCGGGTGGTCTTGGGCAGCACGGCGCGCTGTGCCTTGAGGAAGGCGGGGCTGGCGCCGTCGGCGGGGAAGAGCTTCAGCGCATGCGCGCCGGCGGCGAGTGCGGCGAAGCCCTCGCTCGGGCTGTAATAGCCGGGCAGCGAGACGAGGCCGCGCGCGACCGAGGCGCGGATGACGTCGGTATTGGTGTTGGGCGAGATGATCAGCTCGCCGCCGGCGTCGGCGACCTGCGCGACCGCCTCGGGGGTGAGGACGGTGCCGGCGCCGACCATCGCGCGGCCGGCGTAGCGCTTCGCCATGGCGGCGATGCTGGTCAGCGGATCGGGCGAGTTGAGCGGGACTTCGAGCAGGGTGAAGCCGGCGTCGACCAACGCGTCGCCGACGCCCTCGGCCTCGGCGGGGGTGAGGCCGCGCAGGATCGCGACGAGCGGGCAGGCGGCGAAGGCCTCGGCGAACCGGGTGGCGGGATCGGTCATCTGGGTTGCTCCGGAAATGGGCGGATGAGGGGTGAACGACGTTCGCCATCGTTCGTCACCCCGGCCTCGAGCCGGGGTCCCGCTTCTTCCACCGTCATGAGGTAGCGGGACCCCGGCTCAAGACCGGGGTGACGGGGGTTATGCGACGGGCGCGCGGTCACAGCCCTAAGTGCCCGCGCAGGTGGTGGACGCCGCCGAGGAAGGCGGCGGTGGCGTCGACCGCGACGGTGACGCCGCCGCGCGCCTCGATCGCGATCTTGTAGAGGTCGGCGAGCGCACCCTCGGCGAGGAGATGCACGGTGCGGCCGTCGAGCGCGCGCGCGCCGACGTCCGATCCGATCAGCACGCCGCTGGCATAGGCCGCGGCGTCGTCGGGGGCGCGGCGGCCGAGCAGGACGCTCGCGCGCACTTCGAACAAAGCGGTGCCGAGGTCGACCGCGCCGGCGCCGCGGGCGATGCCGTCGCGGAAGGCGGCGCCGTCGGCGACCGGACCGTCGAGCATGCCGGCGAGGATGCCGTGGCCCTTGAGCAGCGCGAACAATTCGCCGGTCATCACCGTGGCGACGTCGACGATCCGCGCCGCTTCGGTGGCGATCCACTTGTTGTGCGTGCCGGGCTGGCAGAACAGGGCTTCGGCGGGGGCGAGGCCGGCGGCGATCGCGCCGAGCACCTGCAATTCCTCGCCGCGCATCACGTCGGCGCGCGTGTCGGTGAGCAGCGAGACGCCGGGGACGATGGTCAGCCCGGCCTTGTCGATGCGCAGCGCCGCCATCGCCAGCGCGTGCAGGTCGGCGGGGGCGGGGACGTACGGCGCCTCATACCAGCCGCGGGTCGAGCCGATCATCCCCGCGGCGATCACCGGCAGGTCGCCGAGCCGGTCGCGCAGCGCGGCGAGCGCGGGGGGATAATCCGCCGCCGCCATCGCCAGCACGCCGCGATCGTCGCGGATCCGGTCGCCGATGCTGCCGTCCGCCTCGATCCGATAGGCGCGGCGGTTGGTCGTCCCCCAATCGACGGCGATGATCGCGCCGTCGCGGGGCGGTGTTCCGCTGGTCACGGGTGGGACGTCCTCAGCTTACGGTCTGGTCGCCGAGGTCGGCCGTCGGCTTCGATCCCCACAGAGCATAAGCGAGCACGATGATCTCGCACGCCATGGTCAGGAAGAACGAATTCTGCAGGCCGTAATGATCGGCCAGCCAGCCCTGCACCACGACGAGCGCGCCGCCGGCGATCGCCATGATCATCAGCCCCGAGCCTTCCTCGGTGAGCGGGCCAAGGCCGCGGATCGCCAGCGTGAAGATCGTCGGGAACATGATCGAATGGAACAGCCCGACCGCGATCAGCGACCACATCGCCACCGGTCCGGTGGTGAAGGTGGCGATGGCGACGACGATCAGCGCGCCGAAGGCGAAGACGCTGAGCACGCGTTCCGGCGCGATCTTCTGCATGATGAAGCTGCCGGCGAAGCGGCCGATCATCATCCCGCCCCACAGCAGCGACAGATAGCGCGACGCTTGTTCGTGCGTCGTCGCGGCGATCTGCGGCTGCGAGACGAAATTGACGAACAGGTTGGCGACGCCGATTTCCGCGAGGAGATAGGCGATCATCGTCGGGATGCCGAGCGTCAGGTTGCGATGCTTCCACAGCGAATGCTGGTGGCGATCGGCCTTGGCGGCACGCTGCGTCGCGCCACCCAGAGCGGGCAGCGGGAAGCGCGCGATGACCACCGCGAGCACGACCAGCACGATCGCGACGAGGACGTAGGGCAGGATGACCGACTGCGCGTCGGCATAACGCTGCGCCTGGCTGATCGTCGCGCCCGCCTCGGCGGTGCCGCTGCGGCTGCGGCCGAGAATCAGATAGCCCGCGAACAGCGGCGCCAGCGTGGTGCCGAGCGAGTTGAATGCCTGTACCAGATTGAGACGCGACGACCCCGTCTCGGGCGGCCCGATGACGGTGACGTACGGATTCGCCGCGACCTGCAGCAGCGTGATGCCGCTGGCGATGACGAACAGCATGACGAGCGTCACGCCGTAAGAGGGCAGGCTGGCGGCGAGCGTCATGCCGAGCGCGCCGGCGGCCATGATGAGCAGGCCGATGACGATCGCACGCTGATAGCCGACCCGCTCGATCAGCTTGGCCGAGGGGATCGAGGCGAAGAAATAGGCGATGAACCAGACCGATTCGATCAGTGTCGTCTGCGTGTAATCCAGCTCGAACACCGAGCGCAGATGCGGCAGCAGCACGCCGTTGATGACGGTGATGAAGCCCCACATGAAGAAGAGGCTTGCCAACAGGCTCAACGCTTTACGGTACGATCCGCCCCCGCCTGAAGCGGCGGGTGCCGCGCCGTTCGTCGTTACCCCAATCGGTCCTGCCATAATCTCGTCCTCTCCGCCTGTCGCGCTGCTCGGCTGCCTTGCGCGCCGGGTATTTGTCAGACTATATAGCCCAGACACGCCGGGTCAATGCCGGGGATGCATCCAAGGAGGGGGCAATGAAGCTTCGAAAGGCACTCATCATCGCAGGCGTCGGGTTCATGGCGATGGTCGCCGCGCAGGCGGACGCCGCGACCGCGCGGCGCGACTCGGCAGGCACGCTCGCCGACGGCACCGCGGTCGAGGCGGTGACGCTGTCGGCGGCGAACGGCGTCTCGGCGCGGGTGCTCACCTATGGCGCGACGTTGCAGGCCTTCTCCGGCCCCGACCGCAACGGCAAGGTCGCCGACGTGCTGCTCGGCTATGACGACGCCAAGGATTATGCCGAACATCCCAATTACTTCGGCGTGACCGTCGGCCGCTTCGCCAACCGCATCGGCGGCGGCAAGTTCACGCTGGACGGCAAGAGCTATCAATTGCCGCTCAACGACAAGGTCAATTCGCTGCACGGCGGCAAGGTCGGCTTCGACAAGCAGCCGTGGCGGATCGTCACGATCAAGGACGGGTCGGTGACGATGGCGCTGACCAGCCCGGATGGCGACCAGGGCTATCCCGGCAAGCTCGACGTGACGATCACCTACACGCTGAGCGACGACGGCGCGCTGACGATCGCCTTCGGTGCGAAGACCGACAAGCCGACGGTGGTCAACATGACCAACCACGCGATCTTCAACCTCGCCGGCGAGGGATCGCCGATGGGCGCGCTCGGCCACCGGCTGACGATCCCGGCCAAGGCGATCACGCCCGTCGACGCCAATCTGGTGCCGACCGGCGAGCTACGCCCGGTCGCGGGCACGGTGTTCGACTTCCGCAACCGCCGCATCCTCGCCGACGGCGTGCGCGACGGCCGCGATCCGCAGATCGTGATGGGGCACGGCTACGACCACAATTTCGCGCTCGACAAGGGCGTGACCGCGACGCCGGGCCTCGCCGCGCGGCTGGAAGACCCCGCCTCGGGCCGCGTGCTCGAAGTGTCGAGCACCGAGCCGGGCGTGCAGATGTACACCGGCAATTTCCTCGACGGCAGCTACATCGGCAAGAGCCGCCACGTCTATCGCATGGGCGACGGCGTCGCGCTGGAACCGCAGAAATTCCCGGACGCGCCCAACCACCCCAATTTCGCCTCGGCCCGGGTCGATCCCGGCAAGCCGTATCGTCACGTCATGATCTACAAACTCTCGGTGGCCAAATAAGATGACGCAATTGCGCAGCCGCGCCTGGTTCAACAATCCGGCGAATATCGACATGACCGCGCTCTATCTGGAGCGCTATCTCAACTTCGGGCTGAGCCTTGAGGAGCTGCAATCGGGCAAGCCGATCATCGGCATCGCGCAGACCGGCAGCGACTTGTCGCCCTGCAATCGCCATCACCTGGTGCTCGCCGAGCGGGTGCGCGAGGGCGTGCGCGAGATGGGCGGGATCGTGCTCGAATTCCCGGTCCATCCGATCCAGGAGACGGGCAAGCGGCCGACCGCGGGGCTCGACCGCAACCTCGCCTATCTCGGCCTCGTCGAGACGCTGTACGGCTATCCGCTCGACGGCGTCGTGCTGACGATCGGCTGCGACAAGACGACGCCGGCGTGCCTGATGGCGGCGGCGACGGTCAACATCCCGGCGATCGCTCTGTCGGTCGGGCCGATGCTCAACGGCTGGCACAAGGGCGAGCGGACCGGTTCGGGCACGATCGTGTGGAAGGCGCGCCAGTTGCTCGCCGCGGGCGAGATCGACGATGCCGAATTCATCCGCCTCGTCGCCTCGTCGGCGCCGTCGACCGGCTATTGCAACACGATGGGCACCGCGACGACGATGAACTCGCTGTGCGAGGCGCTCGGCATGTCGCTGCCCGGCTCGGCGGCGATCCCCGCGCCGTATCGCGACCGGCAGGAGGTGTCGTACCTCACCGGCAAGCGCATCGTCGAGATGGTGCGCGACGACCTCAAGCCGTCGGACATCCTGACCAAACAGGCGTTCCACAATGCGATCCGCGTCAATTCGGCGATCGGCGGCTCGACCAACGCGCCGATCCACCTCGCCGCGATCGCGCGCCACATCGGCGTCGACCTGCCGATCAAGGATTGGGAGACGGAGGGGCACAAGGTGCCGCTGCTGGTCAATCTGCAGCCGGCGGGCGAATATCTCGGCGAGGATTATTATCGCGCCGGCGGCGTGCCCGCGGTGGTCAACCAGCTGATCGGGCAGGGCCTGATCCATGAGGACGCGCTGACCGTCAACGGCAAGACGATGGGCGAGAATTGCCGCGGCGTCGCCATCGAGGACGAGAAGGTGATCCGTCCCTTCGACCAGCCTTTGGTCGAGGATGCGGGCTTCATCGTGCTGTCGGGCAATCTGTTCGACGCGGCGGTGATGAAGACCAGCGTGATCTCGCCCGAATTCCGTCAGCGTTATCTGTCCAACCCCGGCGATCTCAACGCGTTCGAGGGGCCGGCGGTGGTGTTCGACGGGCCGGAGGATTATCATCACCGGATCGACGATCCGGCGACCGGGATCACGCCCGAAACGCTGCTGTTCATGCGCGGCGCGGGCCCGATCGGCTATCCCGGCGCGGCGGAGGTCGTCAATATGCGGCCGCCCGCGTATCTCATCACCGAGGGCGTGCATGCTCTCCCCTGCATCGGCGACGGCCGCCAATCGGGGACGAGCGGTTCGCCGTCGATCCTCAACGCCTCGCCCGAGGCGGCGGCGATGGGCGGTCTGGCTTTGCTCAAGACCGGCGACCGGGTGCGGGTGGACCTCAACACCGGGACGGCGAACGTGCTGATCTCCGACGCCGAACTGATGGAGCGCCGCCGTGCGCTCGAGGCGGCGGGGGGCTATGCCTATCCTGCGTCGCAGACGCCGTGGCAGGAGATCCAGCGTGCGGTCGTCGGCCAGATGAACACCGGCGCGATCCTGGAGGGCGCCGAGAAGTACCAGCGGATCGCGCAGACGATGGGGCTGCCGCGCGACAACCATTGATGCGGGTGGGGGCTGGGGTGACTCGTCCCCCCTTCGTCATCCCGGCGTCCGCCGGGATGACGAGTTTTTACGTTATTTCCGCCCAACATCCGTCATCCCGGCATTCGCCGGGATGACGATGGGCGCAATCCCCCTCACGCGCGCAGCAGGCGTTCGGTGTCTTCGTGGGCTTGTTGGAGGAGGACGATCGTAGCGTCGCGGGCGGCGGCGGGGTCGCGGGCGGCGATGGCGTCGAAGAGGCGGCGGTGTTGCGGCATCGAATCGCGCGGGCGGCGGCGGTCGCGGAACTTGAAGATCGTCGTCCAGCGGACCGCCGAACCGATGCTGCCCGACAGGCTGACGAGCAATTCGTTCTCCGTCGCCTCCAGGATCGCATTGTGGAAGGTCTGGTCGGCGGCCTGACCCTCCGGCGTGTCGAGGCCGTGCGTCGCCATCCGGGTCAGCGCCGCGTCCATGCGGGCGAGCTGGTCGGCGGTGCGGAAGGTCGCCGCCATCTCCGCGGCGGAGGGCTCGACGATCATGCGCAACTGGAACAGGCTGCGTACGAAGGTGGCGGGCGGTTCGCCCTCGAACATCCAGGCGAGCACGTCGGGGTCGAGCAGGTTCCAGAGCGCGCGCTCGCGCACCCGCGTGCCCGATTTGGGCCGGCTCTCGACCAGCCCCTTGGCCGACAGCATGCGCAGCGATTCGCGCACGACGCTGCGCGAGACGCCGCGCTGGCTGGCGATGTCGATCTCGCCGGGGATGACGCTGCCGGGCGGGTGCTGGCCGGTGACGATGGCGATGCCGAGATCGCGTGCGATTACCGTATGTGCGGGCTCGCGCCGTTCACCCTTGGCCATCCGCTCTCCCCTTGTTGTCAGACAAGCGTAGGCGGCGTGCCTGCCCTTGGGAAGCCTTGGCGCGTCGCGGCATCCGGGCTAGCGGGGCGGCATGGCCGTTACCGACATCGCGACGCGCACCTGGGATCACAATTGGCGGCTCGACCCGATCGTGCGCAGCCTGCTCGATACCGATTTCTACAAATTGCTGATGTTGCAGATGATCCGCCATTTGCACGGCGACGTCGACGCCACCTTTCGCCTGATCAACCGGACCGCGTCGGTGCGACTCGCCGACGTGATCGACGAGGGGGAGTTGCGTGCGCAGCTCGATCACGCGCGCAGCGTGCGCTTCGCCAAGAAGGAGCTGATCTGGCTGGCGGGCAACAGCTTCTACGGCAAGCAGCGGATGTTCGCGCCCGACTTCATCCAGTGGCTGAGCGAATTCCAGTTGCCGCCCTACGAACTGCACCGCGTGGACGGCCAGTTCGAGCTGACGTTCGACGGGCCGTGGACGCATACGACGATGTGGGAGATTCCGGCGCTGGCGATCGTCAACGAGCTGCGCGCGCGCGCGGCGTTGCGCGACAAGGGGCGGTTCGCGCTCGACGTGCTCTATGCGCGGGCGAAGGCGAAATTGTGGGACAAGGTGGAGCGGCTGCGCGCGCTGCCCGATCTGGTGATCTCCGATTTCGGGACGCGGCGGCGGCATGGCTTCCTGTGGCAGCGCTGGTGCGTCGAGGCGCTGAAGGAGGGGCTTGGCAGCCGCTTCATCGGCTCGTCCAACGTGCTGCTGGCGATGGACAACGATCTGGAGGCGATCGGCACCAATGCGCACGAGCTGCCGATGGTGCTCGCCGCGCTTGCCGACGACGATGCCGGGGTGGCGAGCGCGCCGTATCGCGTGCTGGAGGAATGGCAGGCGCATTACGACGGCAACCTGCGCGTCGTGCTGCCCGATGCGTTCGGGACGGCGGCGTTCCTGCGCGATGCGCCCGATTGGGTGGCGGGCTGGACAGGCTTTCGCCCGGACAGCGCGCCGCCGGTCGAGGCGGGCGAGCAGATCATCGCCTGGTGGCAGGCGCACGGCCAGGACCCTGCCGAGAAACTGCTGATCTTCTCCGACGGGATGGACGTCGATTCGATCGAGCGGGTGTACCGGCATTTCCATGGCCGGGTGCGGATGAGCTTCGGCTGGGGGACGAACCTGACCAACGACTTCCGCGGCTGCGACCCCGATGGCGCGGCGGGGCTGGAACCGATCTCGCTGGTGGCGAAGGTGACGCGCGCGAACGGGCGGCCGGCGGTGAAGCTGTCCGACAATCCCGCCAAGGCGACCGGCGAGCCGGTGGAGATCGCGCGCTATCTGCGGATTTTCGGGACGGACGGGCGGCGGGAGAGCGTGGTCAGCGTGTGAGGGGGGCTTCCCGTTCGTCATCCCGGCGGACGCCGGGATGACGAACGGAGGGGACGGATCGACGGCGGATGCGTTGAGCCTCCCATGATCGACATCCTCGCGCTTTCGCCGTTGCCCGATACGCTGGCCCCCTCGCTGGCCGGGCGGTTCACCGTTCATGTCGGGCTCGACGCCGCGCCGCTCGACCGCATACGCGCATTGGTCGGCGGTGGGGCGATGCGGCTCGATGCCGCTATGCTCGCGCGACTGCCGAAGCTCGAAATCGTTGCGGTGCATGGCGTCGGGCATGACGGGATCGACAAGGATGCGCTCGACGCACGCGGTATTGCACTCGCGATCACCGCGGGGACGCTGACCGAGGATGTCGCCGATCTCGCGATCGGGCTGTGGCTGGCGGTCGAGCGGCGGATCGCGGGTAACGATGCCGCGGTGCGCGGCGGCGGCTGGGACGTGCCGCTCGCGCGGCGCGCATCGGGGCGGCGGATCGGGGTGTTCGGGCTGGGCGCGATCGGGCGGGCGATCGCGGCGCGGGCGGCGCCGTTCGCATCCGAGCTGCTGTATACCGCACGTAGCGAGAAGGACGTGGCGTGGCGGTTCGTGCCCGACCTGCGCGCGCTGGCGGCGGCGAGCGACGTGCTGTTCCTCGCCGCCGCCGCCGGGCCGGAGACCGACGGTGCGGTCGACGCCGGGGTGCTGGCGGCGCTGGGGCCGCAGGGCGTGCTGGTCAATGTCGCGCGCGGATCGCTGGTGGAAGAGGCGCCGTTGATCGCGGCGCTCGACGCGGGCGGGATCGCCGGGGCGGGGCTCGACGTGTTCGCCGACGAACCCACGGTACCCGCCGCGCTGATCCGCGACGCGGTCGTGCTCTCGCCGCACCAGGGATCGGCGACGGTGGAGGCGCGCGCGGCGATGGCAGCGATGGTCGTCGCCAATCTCGACGCGCATTTCGCCGGGCGGGAACCGCCGGGGCTAGTGCGCTGATTTGGCGCGCGATGCGGGCCGCGCTACAGGCTCGCCGATGCAAGCTGTAATCCTCAGCGCGGGCATTGGCTCGCGGTTGCTGCCGCTGACGCGCGAAATCCCCAAATGCCTCGTCGAGGTCGGGGGGCGCAGCATCCTCGACCATCAGCTGGCGGCGCTGCACGCGGCGGGGGTCGCGCAGGCGGTGATCGTCGGCGGCTATCGCTATCGCCAGATCGGCGCGCATCTGTCGCGGGCCGCGCCGCCGCTGCCGGTGCGGCTGCTGTTCAACCCCTTCTGGTCGGTGGCGAGCAGTATCGGCAGCGTGTGGATGGCGCGCGACCTGCTCGGCGACCCGTTCGTGCTGATGAACGGCGACACGGTGTTCGCGGCCGAGCTGGTCGCCGCGGCGATCGATGCGCCGGGCGACGGCGTCGGCCTGCTGGTCGAGCCGCTGCGCGCGGCGGTGACCGACGACATGCTCGTCACCGTCGCCAACCGGCAGGTCTGCGCGGTCGCCAAGGATCTGCCGCTCGACGTCGCGACTCATCGCTCGCTCGGCGTGATCGTGTCGCAGGGCGGCAACTCCTATGCGGAGGCGCTGGAGCGGGTGATCGCGCGCCCCGAAGGGCTCCACGCCTTCCATCATGCGGTGATCGCCGAATTGGCAGGCTATGCGCCGGTGCGCGCGATCGTCGCGGGCGAGGGGGCGTGGCAGGAGATCGACCAGCCCGAGGATATCGCCGCCTGGACCGGCCGGCACGGATGAGGACCGACGTCGCCTTCCTGTTCCTCGGCGAGACGTTGCTGATCCCGCATCTGTACCCGGTGCTGGAGGCGCTGGTGGAGCAGGCGCCCGGACGGCGCGTCGACATATGGGTGGCGACCTCGATGCACGAGGGGTTGGTGCACAGCTGGCTGGGCGCGCGGCCGGGGGTGCGGGTGCGGCGGGCGCCGGGCTATCGCGATCTCGGCGCGTGGGCGGCGGGGCGCAATCCGCCGCTGCCTGCCAAGCTGCCGCTGCTTGCGCGGCTCGCGCCGTTGCTGTGGGGGACGCGGGTGGTGGTGTCCGCCGAGCAGACCAGCCTGTGGATTCCCGCATTGCTGCCGACGCGCAGCCGCTACGTGAACATCCTGCACGGCGCGGGGTCGATGATGAATCGCGACGACCGGCGCCGGAAGGCGGCGACGCTGACGATCGTCGCGGCGGACCGCGAGCGGGCGGCGCTGGCGGCGCATGGGGTCGATCCCGCCGCGGTCGCGGTGACGGGGTATATCAAGGCGGGGTTCCGGCAGCGCAGCCGGGCCGCGCTACAATTCGCGGAGCCGCGGCCGGTGCTGTTGTATGCGCCGCACTGGCAGCGGCATCGCTCGTCGTGGTGGGACTGGGGCGAGGCGGCGGTGCGGCGGATCGTCGCGTCGGGGCGCTACAATCTGATCTTCGCGCCGCATCAGCGGCTGACCGAGAAGGCGCCCGGGCTGCGCGGATTCGCGGCCGGGCTGGCGGGGCGGGGGGACGTGCACGTCGATCTCGACAGTTTCGCGATGGTCGACGGCAGCTATACCGCGGCGGCGGACGTCTATCTGGGCGACACCTCCAGCCAGGTGGTCGAATTCCTGATGCGGCCGCGGCCGTGCGTGTTCCTCGATCCGCGCGGCGTCGATTGGGCGGGGGATGCGAGCTACGATATGTGGCGGGCGGGGGAGGTGGTGACCGACCTCGACGTGCTGCTGCCGGCGCTGGAGCGGGCCGTCGCGATCCATCCGCGGTTCGTCGACGAGCAGCGGTGGTTCGCGGCGGAGTCGCTGGGGGATGTCAGCGGGGTCGCGCCTGCGCGCGCGGCGGCGGCGGTGCTGGCGGTGTTGCAGGGGTAGTTCGCGCGAAGCCGCGAAGGCGCGAAGAGAAAGAAGGTTTGTTCGCGCGGAGGCGCGGAGGCGCGGAGGTGTTGCGTTCGGGGGGCGTCCTGCTCTTCCTTATATTCGTGATACTTGCGATGTCGCCTCCAAATGGCTCGTAGCCCCGGACTGGTTCGATGCCTCTGCTAGGTTCACCAGTGCTCCTGCGTGCGCAGGAGCACTGGGCGGTTGCGGCTTCGCGCGAACCGAAACGCCACACCGGCAGCCCCCACATGCGGCTGCGACCACCAACGGCTATCCGGATCGTGCGGGTGGCGCTATCCGGCGGGGATGGTTGCCAATCCTTCGACCCTGCCGACCGTCGTCCCGGTCGGCGACAATCCCACGCCGATCTGGGGCATGACCAACGCCGAGCGGCTGCGGCGGATGGCCGTCGCGCGCAAGCTGCGCTTCGGCGAGGCGGTCGGCGACGACGTGCTGCTCGCCAATCTCGCCTTTGCGTTCGATCCGTCGTGGCTGCCGCATCTGCTGGGCCGGCCGGGGACGGTGCTGACCCGCGCGGGCGTGCCGGTGCTGGCGCATGTCGCCGCCGGGGACGCCGAGCGGGTGAAGGCCGCGATGCTGGCCGACCGGCCGGTGGCGCTCGACGGGCTCGCGGTGATCGAGGCGGAGGATGAGAACGGCATCTTCAACGAGGCGCTGCGCAAGCGCGAGCGGCCGTTCGCCGATCGGCTGACCCCGGCGAGCGTCCCCGCGATCGAGCGGGCGAGCTATACCGGCGCGTACAAGGGCGTCACCGATCTCCTCACCAAATATCTGTGGCCCGAATGGGCGCTGTGGCTGACGCGGCTGTGCGCGCGGGCGGGGATCTCGCCCAATCAGGTGACCGCGATCGGATCGGTGCTGTGCATCGTCGCGACGATCGCCTTCTGGTACGGCTGGTTCTGGAGCGGGCTGGCGATCGGATTGGTCTTCATGGTGCTCGACACCGTCGACGGGAAGCTGGCGCGGTGTACGATCACGTCGTCGGCCCTGGGCAATGCCTGGGATCATGGCGTCGACCTCGTCCATCCGCCGTTCTGGTGGTGGGCGTGGGCGACGGGGTGCGCGGCCTATGGCCGGCCGCTCGACCATGACACGTTCGTCGCGGTGATCGCGGCGATGCTGTTCGGCTATGTCGCGCAGCGGCTGATCGAGGGCGCGTTCATCGCCAGGTTCGGGATGCACATCCACGTCTGGGAGCGGTTCGACAGCCGCTTCCGGCTCGTCACCGCGCGGCGCAACCCGAATATGGTGATCCTGTTCGCCGGGCTGCTGGTCGGGCGGCCCGACTGGGGAATCGTCGCGGTGGCGGTGTGGACGATGCTGTCGCTGGTCGTCCACCTCGTCCGGCTGGGGCAGGCGATGGCGGCGAAGGCGCGCGGGCGGAGGATCGTCAGCTGGCTGGCGTGACCCCGGAATTGCCCGACGCCGGCGTCGAGGCGGGGATCGAGGCGGGGATGTTCCCCGGCGGGCCGATGCGCGCGATCGCGCGCAATCTCGGCTGGATGCTGGCGAGCCGCGGCGTGCTGGCGGTGCTCAGCCTCGTCTATCTGGCGATCGTCACGCGCACGCTCGGCGTATCGGGATTCGGCCGGTTCGCGCTGATCACCGGCGCAAGCCAGGCGCTCGCCACCGTTGTCGGCTTCCAGACGTGGCAGATCATCGTCCGCTACGGCACCGAACATCTCGCTCCCGGCGGCGAGACGCGGCTGGCGCGCCTGTTCAAGGCGTGCGGGCTGCTCGACATGGCGAGCGCGGTGATCGGGGTGATTCTCGCCGCGATCATCATCCGCACCTGGGGCGAGCCGCTCGGCGTGCGGCCGGTGCATATGCGCGCGACGATGCTGTTCACGATCGCGCAATTGCTGTCGATCCGCTCGACTCCGCTCGGCATCCTGCGGCTGCGCGACAGGTTCTCGTTCGCTGCGGCGGCGGACAGCGTGACGCCGGTGATGCGGCTGCTCGGCGCGGTCGTCGCGGCGGTGTTCGTGCCGAGCGTCAGCGGCTTCCTCGTCGCCTGGGGGCTGGCCGAGGTGTTGACCGCGGCGGCCTATTGGGCGGCGCTGGCGCGGACCGGCGACCTCAAACTGCTGTTCGCGCGCGGCATCGGCGTGCGCGACGTGGTGGTCGATCATCCGGGGATCATCCGCTTCTCGCTCGCCACCAACGCCAGTTCGTCGCTCGGCCTGTCGAGCAAGCAGATCCCGCTGCTGCTGGTCGGCGGCACCGTCGGCACCGCCTCGGCCGGCGCGTTCCGGCTGGCGCTGCAACTGGCGCAGGCGCTGACCAAGGTGTCGCAATTGCTCGCCCGCGCCGCTTTCCCCGAGATCGTGCGCGCGGTCGCCGCGGGGGGACTCGCGCGGGTGCGGCGGATGATCCTGCGCTCGTTCCTGATGGCGACCATCGTCGGCGCGGTCGCGTTCCTGCTCGTCGTGCTGCTCGGCCATCCGGTGCTGACGCTGATGGGCGGCAAGGCGTTCGGCCGCGCCTATCCGATCCTGCTGTGGCTCGCCGCCGCGGGATGTATCGACCTCGTCACCGTCGGGTTCGAACCGTTGCTGCTCGCCGCCAACCGGATCGGCGCGACGTTCATCGCGCGCGCCGTCGGCATCGTCACGCTGTTCGGCGTCAGCTTCTGGTTGAGCCCGTCGCTGGAGGTGATCGGCGTGTCGATCGCGGTGCTGGTCAACGCCTTCGTCGTCGCGATCCTGCTCGGCCTGGCGACGCAATCGCTGCTGCGGGTGAAACCAAGCGACCCGGCGCGAGTTTGACCGCGACAGGCTGAACGAGCGAAATTGCGAAAATATCGGCGCAAATTCTTGTTGGGGCCGTAATCCTGCCCATTTCCTCTGTGACAGTTTGATGAAGAACTCGTGACGGAAGGGCGCAGGTTGGCGACTCGGATTGATGGACGATTGCCGGCCGGGCAGACAATGGCGGAACGCGTTGGCGACGCGCTGTGCCGCCGCAACGCGCTGCCGGACGCACCGCGCACCGGCCGCCTGCCGGTGCCGCGCGTGCCGGCGCCGGCGCCCGCCGTACTGCGCGTCGGGGTGATCGCCAACGGGCGCAGCCATCGCAACCTCAAGCAGGGCATGCGGCTCGACCACTGGCCCGACGTCTCCTATGCCGCGCCCGATACGTTCGAGGCACTGGAAGAGACGCTGCGCGATTATGCGGCGCGCGACATCGGGCTGCTGGTGGTCAATGGCGGCGACGGCACGCTGCGCGACGTGATGACCGCGGCGGCGCGCGTGTTCGACACGCTGCCGGCGATGGCGATCATCCCGTCGGGCAAGACCAATGCGCTGGCGCTCGACCTTGGCATTCCCGACGATTGGACGGTGCGCGACGCGATCGCGGCGGCGCGCGCCGGCCGATTCGTCCAGCGGGCGCCGGTCGAGATCCTGCGCGGCGACGACCGGCGGCCGGCGGCGCGCGGCTTTCTGCTCGGCATGGGCGGCTTCGTCCGCGCCACCGAACTGGCGCAGAGCACGCATCGCGTCGGCGCGTTCAACGGCGTCGCGGTGGCGTTGTCGCTCGGCTGGAGCATGGCGCAGACGCTGTTCGGCGGCGCCGACAACGAATGGCGCCGCGGCACGACGATCCGCGTCGGCGAGGACGGCCGCACGCCGGTGACGCGGCAGCTGTATCTGTTGCTCGCCTCGACGCTGGAGCGGATGCCGGTCGGGCTGAAGCCGTTCGGGCGGCCGCGGCCGGGGCTCAAGCTGCTGACGGTCGATGCGCCGCCGCGCCACCTGTTCCGGATGCTGTCGCCGATCCTGACCGGCACCGCGGGCAGCCCGGCGGTGGCCAAGGGCTTCGCGCGCACCGATCCGCACCAGCTCCGCGTCACCGCGGACGAGGGCTTCATCCTCGACGGCGAATTGTTCGCCGGCGGCGACCTGACCATCCGGGCGGGAGCGCCGATCCGGTTCGCCGCCCCGTGACGCAGACGTTGCTGTCGTTCGTCGCCGACGAATTGGAGGCGGAGGTGAGCGCGCCGATCGCCGCGGCGGCACGCGAGGTGACGCGGCGGCTGGGCGGCGTCGCGGTGCTGTTCTACGGATCGGTGCTGCGTACCGGCGACCTGGACGGCGTGCTCGACTTCTACGTCCTGACCCAGCCGGCGCGCGGCTGGGGATTGCGCGCCTGGGCGACGCGGACGCTGTGGCCGGACGTCAGCTTCCACGAGATCACGCTCGGCGCGCGGGTGATCCGCGCCAAGGTGGCGGCGATGCCGCTCGACACCTTCTGCCGCGCGGTCGAGGGGCGGACGATCGACACGACGATCTGGACGCGCTTCGCGCAGCCCGCCGCGCTGGTCTGGGCGGCCGATCCGCTGGTGCAGGCGCGGGTGGTGCGCGCGGTGGCCTATGCCGCGGCGACGGCGGCGCGGTTCGCCGCGGTGCTCGGGCCGCAACATGGCCGGCCGGCGGATTTCTGGCTGGCGCTGTTCCGGCAGACCTATTCGGCCGAATTGCGCGTCGAGGCGCCGGGGCGCGAACGGCAGATCCTCGCCTTCGTCCCCGACCGGTTCGACGCGCTGCTGCCGCTGGCGTGGCAGGGGGCGGGGATCGGTCACGAGCGGCGGGGCGGCGATTATGCGCCCGTCGTCGCCGAGCGCGACGTACGCGCGACGCTCGCCGCCTGGTGGCTGCGCCAGCGGCTCGGCAAATGGCTCAACGCGGCGCGGCTGATGAAGGCCGCCTTCACCTTCGAGGGGGCGGGCCGCTACGGCTTGTGGAAGCTGCAACGCCATACCGGCGTCGACCTGCCGCTGACGCGCTGGCGGGAGCGGCATCCGATCCTCGCCGCGCCGGGGGTGATGTGGCGGGTGTGGCAGACGCGCGCGTCATGAGCGTCAACGCGCTGGTGCTGGCGGGATCGCGCGGTGGCGTCGATCCGCTGGCGGACTATGCCGGGGTCGCGGACAAGGCGCTGATCCGGATCGATGGCGCGACGATGCTGGAACGGGTGGTCGTGGCGCTGCGCGCGGCGGGGGCGGCACGGATCGCGGTGTCGGCCAATGCCCCGGCGGTGCGTGCCGAGGCGCTGCGGCTGGGCGCCGAGCCGGTCGATGCGGCGGCGGGGCCGAGCCTCAGCACGTTGCAGGGATTGCGCGCGCTGGGCGCGCCGTTGCTCGTCACCACCGCCGATCATGCGCTGCTGCGGCCCGAATGGATCGCCGACTTCCTTGCCGATGCGCCGACGGAGGCGGATGTCGCGGCGCTGCTGGCGCGGCGCGACCTGGTCGAGCGCGACGCGCCGCCGACGCGCCGTACCTATCTGCGCTTCGCCGATGGCGGCTGGTCGGGGTGCAATCTGTTCCTGCTGCGCACGCCCGCGGCGGAGGCGGCGATCGGGCTGTGGATGTCGGTCGAGCGGGACCGCAAACGGCCATGGCGGATCGTCCGGCGGCTGGGGCCGGGGACGCTGCTGCGTTATGCCACCGGGCGGCTGACGCTGGATAGCGCGCTGGCGCGGCTGGGTGCGCTGGTCGGGGTGCGGGCGGCGGCGGTGGCGGCGCGGCACGGACTGGCGGCGGTCGACGTCGACAAGCCCGCCGATCTCGATCTGGTGCGCGGGCTGATCGAGCGGGGCTGACGCTCAGTCGTTCCAGTCGACGATCCGCCAGCCGCGCTGCCCGGCGACGCGGCGCAGCGCCGTGTGCGGATTGACCGCGATCGCCTCGTCCGCCCAGTCGAAACTCGGCACGTCGGAGACATGGTCCGAGTAGACGCGGACGTACGCGGCGGCGCGGTCGATGCCCTCGTCCGCGAGCCATGCGGCGATCATCGCGCGCTTTCCGGGACCGTAGCAATTGCCGCCCGCGATCCGCGGCAGCAGGTGGCCGCGCGCGTCGATCGCGGTGGCGGTGGCGATCAGTGCGTCGGCGGCAACGTCGCGTGCGATCGCCTCGGCATAGAAGCGATAGGCGGCGGTAGCGACGACGATGCGATAGCCGGCGGCGCGGTCGGCGGCGATCTGCGCGCGCGCCTTGCGGCGGATCTGCGCCGGACCGAAGCGGACGAGCCAGTCCGCCGCGAGCCGCTCCGCCCGCTCCGGCGACAGCGTGCCGAGCGCCGCGCGGTGCATCACCTGCTTCAGCCGGTCGCGGTGGATCAGCCCTGCGCCCTTGAGCGCCGCCGCGCCGAGCACGACCGGCAACAGCGCCAGCCGCCACGGCGCGTGCCGCAGCACCGCGTGAAGCAGGAACGGCGTCCAGGTCGGCGCGCGGGTGATCGTCCGGTCGAGGTCGTAGATCGCGATTCGCCGAAGCGTTTCAGGCGGGTAGGCTGTCGGCTGCATGACGTCGCGATGACAAGCGAAGGTGGCATTGGCATGGCGGCGCGCAAGTGGTTGCGGCGCGCCGATCCGCGCGCTACGCGCAGCGTCCCATGCGGTCCTATCAGCCTTCGTCGGACCGTCGCCGGGCAATCTCCCTCGCCCTGACGATCGCCGCGCATCTGCTGATCGCGTTCCTGCTGTGGCAGCTCGCGCCGGTGTTCGACCAGACCAAGGAGCCGGGACGGTCGCTGACCGTCAACATGCTGCCGGTCGGCGACAATGAATCGACCGCGACCAAGTCGACCAAGGCGCCCGCGCGCGCCGCCGCCAAGGCGAGCCGCCGCACCGCGCCCGAGCCGCCCGCCGCACCCAAGACGCCGGCGCCCGACACCTCCGTGCCGCCGCCGGTCGATACGCCGTTCCCCGGCTATCTGGTGCTCAACAAGAACGATTTCGCCGCCTCCGACGTCGGCAAGATGCCGTCGCGCAAATCGGGGGGCAGCGCGGGCAAGCAGCTCGCCGCGGCGGATGGCGCGGGCGACGGCGATGCGGGCGATTCGAGCGCGGCGGCGGGCATCGGGCCGGGCGGGCAGCGATTGTACAACGCCGAATGGTATGTCGAGCCGGCGCAGTCGCAGCTGTCGCCCTATCTGCCGCCCAACGTCCCCAAGGGCGCCTGGGCGGAGATCGCGTGCCGCACCGCCGCCCGATATACGGTCGAGGATTGCGTCCAGCTCGGCGATTCGCAGCCGGGATCGGGGCTCGCGCGCAGCATCCGCGAGGCGGCGTGGCAGTTCAAGGTCCGCCCGCCGCGGATCAACGGCAAACCGCAGATCGGCGCCTGGGTGCGCATCCGGATCAGCTTTACCAAGTAATTCCTCCCTCCCGCAGCGGTGGAGGGGGCGTTGCCGCAAACGCCGAGCTGACCGTATTTTCCCCCTCCGTCAGTGCTTCGCACTGCCACCTCCACCCCGGCGGGGGAGGAATTGGGTTACCCCCGTTCCCGTGCCCGCCGGTACGTGCCGAGCAGCCGCAGCCATTTGGAGTGGAAGCCGAGTTCCTCCAGCGCGTGGTCGACCGCGGGGTCGCCGGGCCGGCCCTCGATATCCGCGTAGAATTCGGTCGCGGCGAACGTGCCCGAGCGCTGGTAGCTTTCCAGCTTGGTCATGTTGACGCCGTTGGTCGCGAAGCCGCCCATCGCCTTGTAGAGCGCGGCGGGGACGTTCTTCACCTCGAAGATCAGCGTCGTCATCCACGGGCCGTCGCCGACCGGCGGCTTGCCGCCACGCGCGAGCACGACGAAGCGCGTCGTATTGTGGTCCGCGTCGGCGATGTCGACACCGAGCAGGTTGAGCCCGTACAGCGCCGCCGCGCCCGGCGGTGCGAGCGCGGCGATCCGCGGGTCGCCGCGTTCGGCGACATAGGCGGCGGCGCCGGCGGTGTCGGGATAGGAGACCTGGTGGATGCCGTGCGCCTTCAGCCAGTGGCGGCACTGGCCGAGCGCCTGCGGGTGGCTCATCGCTTCGCGCACCTCGTCGCGGCTGCCGGTGGCCATCAGCGCGTGGCGGATCGGCAGGAAGTGTTCGCCGGTGATCACCAAGCCCGACTCCGGCAGCAGGAAATGGATGTCGGCGACGCGGCCGTGCAGCGAATTCTCGATCGGGATCATCGCGCAATCGGCGCGGCCGTCGCGCACCGCGTCGATCGCATCCTCGAAGGTGAAGCAGGGCAACGGCAGGCCGTCGGGAAAGGCTTCGGATACCGCGACATGGCTGTTGGCGCCGGGCGCGCCCTGAAAGGCGACCGCGCGATCCGGGCTGGCGGCGGCGGCGGCGGTCATCGCGGCGACGAGCGGGCGGGCGGGGGCGGCATAGGTCTCCATCGCGCCGAGGCGGTAGAGCGCCTGCCGCCGGCCAGCAAGCGCATGCTTGCGGAGCCAGACGCCGTTTCCTATGGGTTCACGGCGCAAAGCAAAAAATAGGGGCAGCGTTAGGCAGATGGATAACCGCACCAACACGATCGCCGGGTGGACGCTGGCAGCCTGCGGGATTGCGCTCGGTCTGTCGATCGTCGGCGGCATGGCCTTCCATAGCGAGCGCCCCGAGAAGCTCGGCTATGCCATCGAAGGCGTCGAGGCCGAAGGTGCCGCCGGCGGCGCCGCCGCCGAAGTGCCGATCGCCACCCTGCTGCCCACCGCCGACGTCGCCAAGGGCGCGGAAGTGTTCAAGAAGTGCGCTGCCTGCCACACCGTGACGCAGGGTGGCCCGAACGGCATCGGCCCGAACCTGTACGGCACGCTGGGCGAGGGCATCGGCCAGGGCAAGGGCGGCTTCGCCTTCTCCGACGCGTTGAAGGGCGTCGGCGGCAATTGGGACTTCGACAAGATGAACGCGTGGCTGACCAGCCCGCGCAAGTTCGCGCCGGGCACCAAGATGACCTTCGCCGGGCTCGGCAATCCGCAGGATCGCGCGAACGTGATCGCCTATCTCAATTCGCAGGGGTCGAACCTGCCGCTGCCCGCGGCGCCGGCGGCGGGCGCAGCACCGGCCAAGCCCGATGCCAAGGCGCCGGCGGGCAAGGATTCGGTGACCAACACCGATGCGGTCAACAACCTCGGCAACACCGGCACGCCCGCCTCGGGCGCGCCGTCGGTCGATCCGAACGCCGCGATCGAAGGCGCCAAGGCGGGGAAGTAAGCGGGTCTGCCGCTGATTAGCTGGCGTTCCGATCCATCCTCACCCCGCGCCGGCGTCGCCGTCTTGCCCCCTCTCCCTCGATGGGAGAGGGGAGGCGAAGCGGTGAGGGTAAGGGAGTATCCCCAACCCGATCGTCATCCCCGCCTCCGCGAGACGTCTGCAAACGTCGGGGCGGCACGCATCAAGGCCGTACCCCGCATCAAGGCCGTACCCCGGCGAAGGCCGGGGCCCAGTTGGGTGAAGGTTTGTAATAGCTTACGACGGCCTTCCCAACTGGGCCCCGGCCTTCGCCGGGGTGCATCGGGAGCTTTGCGAAGGTTTCCCCTTCGCGGGGATGACACTTATGGGTGGGGGGTGGGCAGGCGCCTTACCCCTCCTTCTTCGCCTGTTCCTCGTAGAATTCGCGCACGACGTCCCACGCCTCTTCTGCGGTCTCGACATAGGTGAAGATGCCGAGGTCGCGCTGGCTGACCACGCCTTCGTCGACCAGCGCCTGGAAGTTGATGACCTTCTCCCAGAATTCGCGGCCGAACAGCAACACGGGAATCGGCTTGATCTTGCCGGTCTGGATCAGCGTCAGCAGCTCGAACAATTCGTCGAACGTGCCGAAGCCCCCGGGGAACGCCGCCAGTGCGCGGGCGCGCAGCAGGAAGTGCATCTTGCGCAGCGCGAAATAGTGGAACTGGAAGCTCAGCGACGGCGTGACATAGGGGTTGGGCGCCTGTTCGTGCGGCAGGACGATGTTGAGCCCGATCGATTCGGCGCCGACATCCGCCGCGCCGCGGTTGGCCGCCTCCATGATCGACGGGCCGCCGCCCGAGCAGACGACGAACTGGCGCATGCCGCGCTGATCGCGCGGTACCCGGCTGGCGATCTGCGCCAGCTCGCGGGCGACGTCGTAATAGCGGCTCTTAGCGACGAGTCGCTCGGCGATCGCGCGGCTGGCGTCGTCGCTCGCCATCTCCAGCATCGCATGCGCCTTGGCCGGCTCCGGAATGCGTGCCGAGCCGTACATCACGAAGGTCGAGGCGATCTGCGCCTCCTCGAGCAGCAATTCGGGCTTCAGCAGCTCGAGCTGGAAGCGGACGGGGCGCAAATCCTCGCGCAGCAGGAAGTCCATGTCCTGGAAGGCGAGCTTATAGGCGGGATGCTCGGTCTGCGGCGTCGAGATCGCCTGCTGCGCGCTCGCGGCGTCCTGGCTGGCGCGGGGGAAGACCCGTTCGGGAAGGCGTGTATCGGTCATCCGCGGGCGTTAGAGCAAAGCCCGAAAGGGCTCAACGCCCGATCTGCCTGGCGCAGTGTCGCCGCCCTCGGCACCCCGGCCTTGCGCCGTGGTCGCGCTCGGTTCTGCTCGCCGCCAGCGAGATGCCGGATCCGCTCGCGATCGTCACCGGCACAGGCCGGCGCGATCGTCTTCGAGGTGCAGATGGTTGCGATGCGCGGCGTTATAGGCCGGCGACAGCACCGTGCCGAAGCGCTTGCAGGCCGAGGCATGGATCGTCGAGAGGAAGCGCTGGACCTGCGGATCGGGCGAGGTCCAGTCGCCCAGGATCGTCACCCGCCGCCCGTCCTTGAGCGTCACGCCGCCGACGTCGATCGCATTGGCGATCGCATGGCCCGAACGGCGGTCGCCGCCGCGGCGCGTGCCGACGACGTTGCGGCAGGCATAGCTGCCCATGCTCTGCACGCTGGCGAGTTCGCTGCCGAGGATCTGGTACGCCGCCGGTGCCAGCGCATTACGCACCCAGCCCGAGAAGGCGCGCGCCTCGCCGCAGCGGATCGCGGTGATGCCGGTGACGGGCACGCCGATGTCGGTGAGCTGCACCGCGCCGGAAAGACCGCAACCGTTGCCGAAATCCTTGTCGGGCAGCACGCGGTAGCTGACGTCCATCTGGCGCAGGTCGGCAAGGCATTGCGCGGTCTGGCGGGCGGAGACGTTGACGATCGAATCACGCGGGACGGGCGCGGGCCGTTCGCGACGGCCGCAGGCGGCGAGCAGGGTCAGCATCATGACGATGCCGAGGATACGCGGATACTGGAACACGACCGCGATCATGCGCCAGACGGCCCGCCACAAACAAGTCCGGCCCGGCACGATCCCGGCTTGCGCGATGCACCGACCGTCTCTAGGGCGGTCGACGGGCCACGCCGCCCCAACGCGGCGCGTGCTCTCTGTGAGGAGAGATACATTGACGGATACCGCTACCGCACCCGCGTTGGGTGCGACCAAGCCTGCCACGAAGCCGGCTCGCCCCTTTTTCAGCTCCGGTCCCTGCGCCAAGCCTCCGGGCTGGGATGCGTCGCAGCTCGCCACCGAATCGCTCGGCCGCTCGCATCGTTCGAAGATCGGCAAGCAGCGGCTGCAATATGCGATTCAACTGATGCGCGAGACGCTCGGTCTGCCCGACACGCACCGTATCGGCATCGTCCCCGGCTCCGACACCGGCGCGTTCGAGATGGCGATGTGGACGATGCTCGGGCAACGGCCGGTCACGACGCTCGCCTGGGAGAGCTTCGGCGAGGGCTGGGTGACCGACGCGGTCAAGCAGCTCAAGATCGATCCCACCGTCGTCCGCGCCGATTACGGTCAGCTTCCCGACCTCGACGCGGTCGACTGGTCGAACGACGTGCTGTTCACCTGGAACGGCACCACCAGCGGCGTGCGCGTACCCAATGCCGACTGGATCCCGGCGGATCGCGAGGGCCTGAGCTTCGCCGACGCGACCTCGGGCGTGTTCGCCTATGACATCGACTGGGCGAAGATCGACGTCGCGACGTTCAGCTGGCAGAAGGTGCTGGGCGGCGAGGGCGGCCATGGCGTGCTGATCCTCGGGCCGCGCGCGGTCGAGCGGCTGGAAAGCTATACGCCGGCCTGGCCGCTGCCGAAGGTGTTCCGCCTCGTCTCCAAGGGCAAGCTGACCGAAGGTATCTTCAAGGGCGAGACGATCAACACGCCGTCGATGCTCGCGGTCGAGGACGTCATCGTCAGCCTCGAATGGGCGAAGTCGCTCGGCGAGCGGGGCCTGATCGGGCGGTCGGACGCCAATGCCGCCGCGCTGGACACAATCGTGGCGGAGCGCGATTGGCTCGGCCATCTCGCCGCCGATCCGGCGACGCGATCGAAGACCAGCGTCTGCCTCACCGTGGAGGGTGCCGACGAGGCGCTGATCAAGGCGATGGCGTCGCTGCTCGAGAAGGAAGGCGCGGCGTTCGACGTCGCCGGCTATCGCGACGCGCCGCCGGGGCTGCGCATCTGGTGTGGCGCGACCGTCGACACCGCCGATATCACGGCACTCGGACCGTGGCTCGACTGGGCCTACGCCACCGCCAAGACGGCGGCCTGACTTCAAACCGTCATCCCCGCGCAGGCGGGGATCCATACACGCAGGTCGTCGAAGGAGCCGCAACGTCAGCGGCTATGGATCCCCGCCTACGCGGGGATGACGATCGTTGTTCGAAGGAATTACCCATGCCCAAAGTCCTCATCAGCGACAAAATGGACCCCAAGGCCGCGCAGATCTTCCGCGAGCGCGGCGTCGAGGTCGACGAGATCACCGGCAAGACCCCGGAGGAACTGATCGCGATCATCGGCCAGTATGACGGCCTCGCGATCCGCAGCTCGACCAAGGTGACCAAGGCGATCCTCGAACATGCGACCAATCTGAAGGTCGTCGGTCGCGCCGGCATCGGCGTCGACAATGTCGATATCCCCGCGGCATCCGCCAAGGGCGTGGTGGTGATGAACACGCCGTTCGGCAATTCGATCACCACCGCCGAACATGCCATCGCGCTGATGTTCGCGCTCGCCCGCCAGCTCCCCGAGGCGGATGCCTCGACCCAGGCGGGCAAGTGGGAGAAGAACCGCTTCATGGGCGTCGAGCTGACCGCCAAGACGCTCGGCCTGATCGGCGCGGGCAATATCGGCTCGATCGTCGCCGACCGCGCGCGCGGGCTCAAGATGAAGGTGGTGGCGTTCGATCCGTTCCTCACCCCCGAGCGCGCGGTGGAGATGGGCGTCGAGAAGGTGACGCTCGACGAACTGCTGGCGCGCGCCGACTTCATCACGCTGCACACGCCGCTGACCGACCAGACGCGCAACATCCTCTCCGCCGAGGCGCTGGCCAAGACCAAGAAGGGCGTGCGGATCATCAATTGCGCGCGCGGCGGCCTGATCGACGAGGCGGCGCTGAAGGCAGGGCTCGACAGCGGCCATATCGGCGGCGCCGCGCTCGACGTGTTCGTCGAGGAACCGGCCAAGGCCTCGCCGCTGTTCGGCACGCCCAATTTCGTCAGCACGCCGCATCTCGGCGCGTCCACGACCGAGGCGCAGGTCAACGTCGCAATCCAGGTCGCCGAGCAGATGGCCGACTTCCTCGTCTCGGGCGGCGTCACCAACGCGCTCAACATGCCGAGCCTGTCGGCGGAGGAAGCACCCAAGCTCAAGCCCTATATGGCGCTCGCCGAAAAGCTCGGCAGCCTCGTCGGCCAGCTCACCACCGGCGCGATCACGCGCATCTCGGTCCATACCGAGGGCGCGGCGGCGGAACTGAACGCCAAGCCGATCACCAGCGCGGTGCTGGCGGGCTTCCTGCGCAACCAGACCGACACGGTCAACATGGTCAACGCGCCGCTGCTGGCGCGCGACCGCGGTGTCGAGGTGCGCGAGGTGCGTACCGAGCGCGAGGGCGATTACCACACGCTGCTGCGCGTCTCGGTGAAGACCGCCGACGGCGAGCGCTCGGTCGCCGGCACCTTGTTCGGCGATCAGGCGCCGCGCCTCGTCGAGCTGTTCGGCATCAAGGTCGAGGCCGATCTGGTCGGGCCGATGCTGTATGTCGTCAACGAGGACGCGCCGGGCTTCATCGGCCGGCTCGGCACCGCGCTGGGCGAGGCGGGGGTCAACATCGGCACCTTCCACCTCGGCCGCCGCTCGGCGGGTGGCGAGGCGGTGCTGCTGCTCTCGGTCGACGAGCCGGTCGACGGGGAACTCCTTGCCAAGGTCAAGGCGCTGCCCGGCGTCAAGACCGCGATGGGCCTGACGTTCTGATCGCGCCATGCTGATGGGGCAGGGGCAATGCCGTCGCGATACGGCGTTGCCCCCGTTCCCGCCCATGGATAGGGGAAGCGCACGATGACACCCCTGCTTCCCGAAGGCTTTCGCGACCGATTGCCGCCGCACGCCGATGCCGCCGCCGCCGTCGAGACGCGCGTGATCGAGGCGGCGCGCCTCTACGGCTATGAGCGCGCCGATCCGCCGTTGGTCGAATATGCCGATGCGCTGGGCTCGCGGCTCAAGGACGGCGCGCTGACCGATGCGGTGCGCTACGTCGATCCGGTGTCGCAGCGGACGCTGGCGATCCGTCCCGACGTCACCGCGCAGATCGCGCGGATCGCGGCGACGCGCATGGGGCATCACCCGCGCCCGTTGCGATTGTCCTACGCTGGGCCGGTGCTCAAGCTGCGCAGCCCCGAACTCGCCCCGGCGCGCGAATGGCGGCAGATCGGCTGCGAGCTGATCGGGCTCGATTCGATCCCCGCCGCGCAGGAGGTGGTCGCGGTCGCGGTGTCGGCGCTGACGGCGGCGGGGGCGACCGGCCTGTCGATCGATTTCACCTTGCCCGATTTGGTCGATACGCTGGCGGCGGGGCCGCTGCCGGTCGCCGCCGATCGGATCGCATTGCTGCAGGACCGGCTCGACGCCAAGGATGCCGGCGCCGTCGCGGCGATCGCCCCCGGCTATCTGCCGCTGATCGAGGCGGCGGGGCCGTTCGACAGCGCGATCGCGCGGTTGCGCGCCTTCGATACCGGGCAGGTGCTCGCCAGCCGGCTCGACGGGCTTGCCGCGATCGCGGCGGGGCTGGGGGAGGGCGTCGCGCTGACGCTCGATCCGACCGAGCGGCACGGTTTCGAATATCAGTCGTGGCTCGGCTTCTCGCTGTTCATCGCCGGTGCGGCGCGCGAGGTCGGCCGCGGCGGCACCTATGCGGTGATGCACGAGGATGGCGCCGAAGAGGCAGCGACCGGCTTCTCGCTCTATGCCGATGCGATCCTCGCCACCGCCGGCACGGTCGATCGCCGCCGGCTGTTCCTGCCCTTCGGCACGCCGGCCGAGGCGGGCACCACGATGCGCGCCGCCGGCTGGGTAGCGGTCGCGGCACTGACGCCCGGCGACACGCCCGAAGCGCAATTGTGCACGCACGTCTACGCAGAAGGTGAGGCGCGGGCGCTCTGATCGTTGCGCAGCCGTAAAGACCGATGACAAAGTCGCAGGCCGACGATTAGGCTGTCCGCGGCGGCGATCCTGCCGTCGATCCGATGGAGAGCATCATGTCGTTTGGCGACTTGTGCCTTTTCCTGGCGGCGTTGTTCGGCTTCGGCACCCTTCTGTTGAAGGTTGTCGAGGTGGCGCGTCACAGGTAGGCCACGGGCGGGGGGCGTGCGGCAACGCGTCCCCCAAACGAAAGAACCCCCGTCACGGCAATGACGGGGGTTCATCCAATGGCAAAGCCATGTCGTTTGGCACCTCCCTTATAGCGAATCCGCGCGGCGATGACAATCGCCCGCCCAACGGTTGACCCCGCGGGCGCACCCCGGTAGGCGCGCCTTCGCATCTCAGGACCGTTCGTGTGCCGAGTCCTGTCGAAGGGCGCACGGATCAACGCCGGCAGGCGGAGACCTGTATCCATGGCCAATGTAGCAGTCATCGGCGCGCAATGGGGCGACGAAGGCAAGGGCAAGATCGTCGATTGGCTCGCCGAGCGCGCCGACATGGTGGTCCGCTTTCAGGGCGGCCATAACGCCGGCCACACGCTCGTCGTCGGCGACAACGTGTATAAATTGTCGCTGCTGCCCTCGGGCATCGTCCGCGGCACGCCGAGCGTGATCGGCAACGGCGTCGTGCTCGATCCCTGGGCGCTCAAGGCCGAGATCGAGCGGCTGGCGGCGCAGGGCGTCTCGGCGACGCCGGAGACGTTGCGCATCGCCGACAATTGCGCGCTGATCCTGCCGCTCCACCGCGACCTCGACGGGCTGCGTGAGGATGCGTCCGGTGCGGGCAAGATCGGCACCACGCGTCGCGGCATCGGCCCGGCCTATGAGGACAAGGTCGGCCGTCGCGCGATCCGCGTCTGCGACCTCGCGCATCTCGATGATCTCGGGCCGCAGCTCGACCGGTTGCTCGCGCATCACGATGCGTTGCGCGCCGGCTTCGGCTCGCCGGCGATCGACCGCGACGGCCTGATCGCCGAGCTGCGCGACATCGCCGGTTTCGTACTGCCCTTCGCCAAGCCGGTGTGGCGCGACCTCAACGCGGCACGCGCGGCGGGCAAGCGCATCCTTTTCGAGGGCGCGCAGGGCGTGCTGCTCGACGTCGATCACGGCACCTATCCGTTCGTCACCTCGTCCAACACGATCGCCGGCACCGCGGCGGGCGGGTCGGGGCTCGGGCCGGCAGCGGTGGGCTTCGTGCTCGGCATCGCCAAGGCCTATACCACCCGCGTCGGCTCGGGGCCGTTCCCGACCGAGCTGGAAGACGAGACCGGCGAGCGGCTCGGCGTGCGCGGGCATGAATTCGGCACGGTGACCGGGCGCAAGCGGCGCTGCGGCTGGATCGATACAGTCCTGCTGCGCCAGTCGGCGGCGGTCGGCGGGATCACCGGGATCGCGCTGACCAAGATCGACGTGCTCGACGGCTTCGAGCAGGTGAAGATCTGCACCGGCTATCGCCTGCGCGGACAGGAGCTCGACTATTTCCCGGCGCATGCCGCGGACCAGGCGGCGGTCGAGCCGATCTACGAAGTCATGGAAGGCTGGCAGGAATCGACCGCGGGCGCGCGGAGCTGGGCCGATCTTCCGGCGCAGGCGATCAAGTACATCCGCCGCGTCGAGGAACTGATCCGCTGCCCTGTGGCGCTGGTCTCGACCAGCCCGGAGCGGGAGGACACGATCCTCGTCCGCGATCCCTTCGCCGACTGACGACGGACACGAAACAGCCGGGCGGTGTGACCCGCCCGGCTTTTGCTTCATCGGTTAGGATGCTTATTGCGGCGTCGGGGTACCGCCGGTGGTCGACCCGGTCGTGCCGCCCATCGTGCCGGTGGTCGAGGTGCCACCCATGGTGCCGGTCGTGCCGCCGCCCATCGTGCCCGTGGTCGAACCGGTGCCGGTGCCCGTGGTGCCGCCCATCGTGTCGGTCGAACCGCCCATGGTGCCCGTGGTCGAGCCGCTATCGGTGGTCGACGTCGAACCGGTGCCGGTCGAACGGCTGCTACGGCTGCTGCGCGACTTCTTGCCCGAACGGCTCTGCGTCATCGTGCCCGAAGTTGCCGAAGAGTCGGTCGGCGAGGTGGTCGTCTGACCGCCCATCGAGCCGCCCATCGTTCCGGTCGGGCTGCCGGACGTCGTGCCACCCATCGTTCCGCCTGCGGTGCCACCCGTGGTCGTCTGAGCATAAGCTGCGGCGGGGATCAGCATGGCCGCTGCCATGATTGGAATGATCTTACGCATCGTTCTCTCCTGCAAAATCTTGCAGGCCCCCAACGGGTTGGGTTAGAGAGTGTTCCATTTTGTTAACGATTAGCGTCCCGTCTGGCCCCGGTGCAGCAACGCTTGGTCGGCGAGCACCAGCGCCATCATCGCCTCGACCACCGGAACGCCGCGGATGCCGACGCAGGGGTCGTGGCGGCCTTTCGTGGCGATATCGGCGGCCTGGCCGGTCCGGTCGATCGTCTCGACCGGGGTCAGGATCGAACTGGTCGGCTTGAACGCGACGCGCAGCCGGATCGGCTGCCCGGTGGCGATGCCACCGGTGATGCCGCCGGCATGGTTGGCGAGGAAAGCTGGGCCATCGCTGCCCGGTCGCATCGCATCGGCATTGGCCTCGCCGGTCAGCGCCGCGGCCGCGAAGCCGTCGCCGATCTCGACGCCCTTGACCGCATTGATCCCCATACAGGCATGCGCCAGCTCGGCATCGAGCTTGGCGTAGAGCGGCGCGCCCCAGCCGGCGGGCACGCCCGTCGCTTCGCACGCGATCACCGCGCCGAGCGACGATCCCGCCTTGCGTGCGCCGTCGACCAGCGCCTCCCAGCGCACCGCGGCGGCGGGATCGGGACAGAAGAAGGGGTTGGCGTCGATCGCCGCATCGTCGAACGCGGCATAGTCGATCGCGTCGCCGCCGATCGCCTCGACCCAGCCGCGGATGCGCACCTGCGGAATCACCGCGCGCGCCACCGCGCCCGCGGCGACGCGCGACGCCGTCTCGCGCGCCGACGAACGGCCGCCGCCGCGATAGTCGCGGAAACCGTATTTGGCGTCATAGGCGTAATCGGCATGACCGGGGCGATAGGCGAGCGCGACCTCCGAATAATCCTTCGAGCGCTGGTCGACGTTCTCGATCATCAGGCTGATCGGCGTCCCCGTGGTGCGGCCCTCGAACACGCCCGACAGGATGCGCACCTGATCCGGTTCGCGACGCTGCGTGGTGAAGCGCGAGGTGCCGGGGCGGCGCTTGTCCAGCCACGGCTGGATATCCGCCTCGCCGAGCGCGATGCCCGGCGGGCAGCCATCGACGACCGCACCGATCGCGGGCCCATGGCTCTCGCCCCAGGTGGTGAAGCGGAACAGATGGCCGAAGGAATTGATGCTCATTTTCCGGCCATCTCCTTAGCGGACGATGGGGTCAAGCTACCTGATCTTGGCGTAACTCAAGCCAGCGCGATATCCGGCGCGTCCTCGGCCTTCATGCCGATCACGTTATAGCCGGCGTCGACGTGGTGGATCTCGCCGGTGACGCCGCTCGCCAGGTCGCTGAGCATGTAGAGGCCGGCGCCGCCGACGTCCTCGATCGTCACGGTGCGGCGCAGCGGCGCGTTCAGCTCGTTCCACTTCAGGATATAGTTGAAGTCGCCGATACCGCGCGCCGCCAGCGTCTGGATCGGGCCGGCCGAGATCGCGTTGATCCGGATATTTTCCGGACCGAGGTCGACCGCGAGATATTTGACGCTGGTCTCCAGCGCCGCCTTGGCGACCCCCATCACGTTGTAATGCGGAATGACCTTTTCGGCGCCATAATAAGTCAGCGTCAGGATCGAGCCGCCCTCGGGCATCAGCCGCCGCGCGCGCTGCGCCACCGCGACCAGCGAATAGGCCGAGATGTTCATCGTCATCAGGAAATTGTCGAGCGTCGTGTCGTAATAGCGGCCGCGCAGCTGCGACTTGTCGGAAAAGCCGATCGCATGGACGACGAAGTCGATCGTCGGCCATTCCGCTGCCAGCGCCGCGAAGGTCGCGTCGAGCGCCGCCATGTCGGACACGTCGCAGTCGAACAGTCGCGCCACGCCCAATTGTTCGGCGAGCGGGCGCACCCGCTTTTCCATCGCCGCGCCCTGGTATGAGAAGGCGAGCTCGGCGCCGTGTTCGGACAATTGCTTGGCGATTCCCCAGGCGAGCGACTTGTCGTTCGCCAGGCCCATGATCAATCCACGCTTGCCCGCCATCAAACCCGTCACGCCGTCTTCGCCTCCATAGTCGTCGGCGTCCCCTGTAGCGCCGGTTCGGGGGGTTCCGCCAGTGCCGCGTTGAGATGCGCGCCGAACACCAAGCCCAATCCGATCAGATAGAAGAACAGCAGCATCACCACCACCCCGGCAAGACTACCATAGGTCAGGTCATAGCCGCCGAGCTGGCCGAGCACCCAGGGCAACAACGTCGTCATGCCCACCCACCAGACGGTGGTGAACGCCGCGCCCGGCCATTTGCGACAGGTGGAATAACGGTATTTCGACGGCGTCACCGAATAGAAGAGCAGATAGAGCGCGCCGAACATGACGAGCCCCGGGATCACCCGCGACAGACCGACCCAGCCGGCGACGCCTTCAGCGAAGGGCAGCAAGCGGTAGATGAACTGTTCGGCGGCGGTGAGGATACCCTGCACCAGGAAGCTCATCAGCGCGATGATCACCGACAGGATGATGACCCCCGACGACGACAAGCGCGAGCGCCAGAAAGGCGCGGTCGCCTTCAGCCCATAAGCGCGGTGGAAGATGTCGCGGATCGTCTCGACGAAGCTGCCGACCGTCCACAGGCCGACCAGCCCGCCCAGCCACAGCAGAGACCCCGTCCGCGCCATCAGCACGTCGGCGATCGGCTTGCGCAGGATGTCGGCGACGTTGGGCGGCAGTACGTGGAGGAACGAGGCGACCGCGCGCTGCGTCTCCGCGCTCTGGCCGAGCAACGACAGCACCGCCGCGGCGGTGATGAAGAACGGGAACACCGTCATCAACGCCAGATAGGCGAGGTTGCCGGCGTGGATGAAGCCGTCGTTGAAGACGCCGAGCACGGCGCGCTTGGTGATCTCCCAAGCGGCCGGGCCGGGTTTCAGCTTCGCGAGCTGGTGGCGGGCGCCGTGGCGCTGATGCGCGCGGGCTTCGGGCGTAAGGGCGGTTTCGTCGGTCACGTCGCCGTCAGACGCCCATCGCACCCCGCGGGTTCCGCGGATCGGTCCAGCCCGCCACGAACTGTTGCAACGCTGCATCATCCGCGGGCACGTCGATCATCAGCGTGACGAGCTGGTCGCCGCGCGTGCCGTCCTTCTTGTGGAAGCCCTTGCCCTTGAGGCGAAGGGTCTTGCCCGAGCTGGTGCCCTTGGGGATGGTCAGCATCACCGGCTTGTCGACCGTCGGCGCGCGCACCGAACCGCCCGCCACCGCTTCCTTGAGCGTGATCGGCAGGTCGAGCCGCACGTCGTCGCCGTCGCGGGCGAAGAAGCGGTGCGGCTGCACCTCGATCGAGACGATCGCATCGCCGGCGCCGCCGGGACCCTGTTCGCCCTTGCCGCCCAGCTTCATCTGCGTGCCGTTCTCGACGCCGGCGGGCAGCTTGAGGTCGATCGTCTTGCCGTCGCCCAGCGTCACGCGCTGCGGCGCGAGCGTCGCGGCATCGACGAACGGCACCTGCAGCCGATAGGTGATGTTGGCGCCCTTGGGCTGCGGCCGGCGGCCGAAGCCGCTGGCGAAGCCCCCGCCGCCGCCACGCGCCTGACCGCCGCCGAACAGGCCCTCGAAGATGTCGCTCATGTCGGCGTCGCCGCCGGTGCCGAATTCGTAGCCGGCGCTGCTGAACCCGCCGGGTCCGCCGCGCGCGGCGCCGGGCCGGGCGCCGCCATAGCCGAACGGCGCGGCGGGGTTGCCGTCGCCGTCGATCTCGCCGCGATCGAAGCGCGCGCGCTTGTCCTTGTCGCTCAGCAGGTCGTAGGCATTGGTGACCTGGCTGAACCGCTCCGACGCCTTGGGATTGTCCTTGTTGCGGTCGGGATGCAGTTCCTTGGCAAGCTTGCGGTACGCTTTCTTGATGTCCGCCTCGGACGCGCCGCGGGCGACGCCCAAGGTTTGATATGGATCGGCCATTGGTTCCCCATTGGTGTATTACGGACCTATGTGGGGGAGGGCGGCGCGCAACGCAATCGCTCGCTGCATCGTTGGTGGAATCGAGGAGATTCGAGATGACCGACAAGCAGCCGATGCAAGCGACCGACCCTGATTCCGCCGCCAAGCCCGCCCGTAACGACGGCGTCGAGCAACCGTCGGGCAAGTCCGCCGGCGAGAGCGAAGGCGGCGCCTATCCCAACCCGCACACCGGCAAGAGCAGCAAGGACGACGTCGGCGGCGGCTTCATGGGGCACGGCGGGCAGAGCGGCATGGAATATTCCGGCACCGGCGACGGCGACACCGACGACGAGGTCGGCAACGCGAATGCGGTGACGAAGTAACGGCTTGGGCGCGGGCGTCCGGCCCGTCGCCCCGTATTGCTCTGGACCTCTGCAAAACCGCCACAGGGCTCCTGCTTCCGCAGGAGCACTTTGCTGCTCGCTCGCTTTGCGGAAGCCGGTACGCCCCACACCCGCATTGTACCCCGGCCTACGCCGGGGTGCATTAGATGTTTTGTAGAGGTTTCGAACACGTCCGGGGGTGACGGGGCGTTCGGACCAACCGACCGAGCCTCATCACCGCAGCCCATGCGACTGCCCTTCGCCTTCGCGGGAGAGCAGGCGCAACATCTTCGCGTCTTCGCGTCTTCGCGCGAACCTCTTCCCGTCCGCCCAAAGAAAAGGACCGGCCGCACGCGGCGACCGGTCCTTCGTTGCTTCAGCGCGCCGGCGTGGGTGCCGGAGCGGGCGCTGCGGCCGGGGCGTTGGCCGCGGGCGGCGGCGGGGGCACATCGCGGCCGTTGGCGGGCGGCGGCGGCGGCGGTGCGTCGCGACCGGCGACGGGCGGGGGCGGCGGGGTGCCCGCGGGGCCTGCACCCGGCGGGGGCGGCGGCGGACCGTCCGGGCGACCGACGCCGGGACCGCCGGGGCCGCCAGGACCGCCGGGACCACCCGGACCACCGGGGCCGTGCGGGCCGGGGCGCGGGCCGACTTCGCTCACCTGACCCGACGGGCCGACGAGGAAGTGGGCGCGCAGCTGACCCTCGTCGTAGCGGCCCTGCACCAGCACCGCATTGCCGCGGGCGACATTGGCGGTGCCGTCACGCCCCGCGTCGATCATCGCCCGGCCGCTGCCGTCCTGAACGACGAAGCGGTCGCCGAACACCTCCGCCACGCGGCCCTTGACCGTGACGATGCCGCCGGTGTTGGCCAGCTTTGCGATCGGTGTCGCGATCGTCGGGGCCATTTCGATGCTCGGCCGGGTCAGGGCGACCGCACCTGCGCCGCCGGCGGCGCCGACCGCGATCAAGGCCGCTGCGCCGAGTGCCAGACGCTGGCGGGTTCCGATATGTAGTCTTGCCATCGATCGTCTCCATTTCGTGTGTCGATGACAGGCTTCTAGGGTGATTCGTCCGACCCCCGCTGAACCGGGCGGTTCAGTTTCGGTTTAGTGGGGGAGGATAGGGCCACATCATGCGTATCTTGCTAGTCGAAGACGATGACGAACTGGGCCCGGCGATCGCGCGCGCGCTGCGCGCCGAGCATTTTGCGGTCGACCTCGTCGCCGACGGCATCGACGCCGGCCACCTCGGCGAGACCGAGACGTATGACGCGGCGGTGCTCGACCTCGGGCTGACCGGCAAGGACGGCATCACCGTGCTGCGCGACTGGCGCGCGGCGGGGCGCGCGCTGCCGGTGCTGATCCTCACCGCGCGCGACGGCTGGTCGGACAAGGTCGCCGGCTTCAAGGCGGGCGCCGACGATTATCTGGTCAAGCCGTTCCGCGTCGAGGAACTGGTGATGCGGCTGCGCGCGCTCGTCCGCCGCGCCGCGGGCCATGCGCAACCGGTGCTCGCCTGCGGGCGGCTGTCGTTCGATACGCAGATCGGCCATTTCGAGCTCGACGGCCTGCCGCTCAAGCTCACCGCGTTCGAATGGCGCGTCCTGTCGACGCTGATGCTGCGCCGCGAGGCGGTGATCGAGCGGCTCGACCTGCTCGAACGCGTCTACGAAGGCGACGCCGACGTCGATTCGAACAGCCTGGAGGTGATCGTCGGCCGGCTGCGCCGCAAGATCGGCGCGGAGATGATCGAGACGATCCGCGGTCGCGGCTATCGCCTGACCTGCGGCGAGGGCTGAACCTATGCCCAGATCGATGCCCAGATCTATTCAGGGCCGGATGCTGCTGCTGTCGGCGGTGGCGATCCTCGCCGCGCTCGCCATCGCCGGCTGGGCGATCGCCGGCGTGCTCGAACGCGTCGTGACCGAGGGGATCGACCGGCGGCTCGATGCGGAGATCGCGTTGCTGGCCAGCACGGTCGACCGCGACGGCCGCGTCGATCGCGCGCGGCTGGATGCGCGCGCGGGCGCGCTGGAGGCGGGGCGCGGCTGGCACTGGCGGATCGAGGGGCCGGACGGCGCGATCGGCTCGACCGATACGCCGTTGCTCCGCGCCGGACCGCATCCGGGGGAAGGACCGCCGGGTCCGCCGCCGATGCTGCGCGACGCCGCGGAGGGTCCGCAGGTGCTGGAGGGCTGGGATCATGCCGGGCGCAGCGTCCACGCACGCCGGCTGCAACTGAAGACCGGCCGCGGCGACGTGGCATTGCTCGCCGCCGCGCCGCGGTCGGTGATCGCGCGGCCGTTGCGCGATGCGCTGGTGCCGTTGCTCGCGGCGCTGGCGATCCTTGCGGGGCTGCTCGCGCTCGCCACGATCGTCCAGCTGCGGCTCGGCCTGAAGCCGCTCGGCCGGATGCGCGCGCAGGTCGCCGCGATCCGCAACGGCGACCGGACGCAGGTCGACGAGGACCAGCCGGTCGAACTGCGCGGCCTCGCCACCGAACTCAACGCGCTCGCCGCCGATCGCGCCGCCGCGCTCGCCACCGCGCGCCAGTCCGCCGCCAATCTCGCGCACGCGCTCAAGACCCCGGTGGCGACGCTGGCGCTGAGCGTGCGCGACGATCCGGCGCGGGCGGCGCAGGTCGCGCGGATCGACGCGACGATCCGCCACCATCTGTCGCGTGCCCGCGCCGGCACCGTCGACGCCCGCGCCAGCACCCGCGTCGCGCCTGCGGTCGCCGATCTCGCGGTGGCGATCGGCCGGCTCCACGCCGGGCGCGGCATCGCCGTCACGCATGCGGTCGCGGGCGATCCGGTCGCGGCGATGGATGCGCAGGATTTCGACGAATTGCTCGGCAACCTCCTCGACAATGCCGCGCGTCACGCCGAGACGCAGGTGTCCGTCGCGGTACGGGCGCAGCCCGGCGACGCGCGCCGGCTCGACCTGATCGTCGCCGACGACGGTCCCGGCATCCCCGCCGCCGACCGCGCCCGCGTCACCCAGCCCGGCGTGCGGCTCGACGAGCGCGGCGAGGGCCATGGCTTCGGCCTCGCGATCGTGCGCGAACTGGCCGAGCTGCACGGCGGCCGGCTGACGCTCGCCGAGCGCGAGGGCGGCGGATTGGAGGCACGGGTCAGCGTGCCCGCACGGCACCAATCGCCGTCCGAAGCGTAACGCCTGCATCCCCTTCGCGAGGTCTCCATGTCTTCTGCCCTGTTCCAGCCGATCGCCATCGGCAGCACGACCCTGTCCAATCGCATCGTCATCGCGCCGATGTGCCAATATTCCGCCGAGCACGGCCGGATGACCGACTGGCATCTGATTCACCTCGGCCATCTCGCGCTGTCCGGCGCCGGACTGCTGACGATCGAGGCGACCGCGGTCGTGCCGGAGGGGCGGATCACCTATGGCGACGTCGGCTTGTGGGACGATGCCACCGAGGCGGCGATGGCGCGCGTGCTCGAATCGGTCCGCCGCCATTCCGACATGCCGATCGCGATCCAGCTCGCCCATGCCGGCCGCAAGGCGTCGACCGACCTGCCGTGGAAGGGCGGCAAGCAGATCGCGCCGACCCACGCCGAGGGCTGGCAGACCGTCGCCCCGTCGCCGCTATCCTTCGCCGAGGGCGAGAATCCGCCGACCGAGCTGACCACCGACGATCTCAAGCGCCTCGTCGAGGCCTTCGCCGAATCCGCCCGCCGCGCCGCGCGGCTCGGCATCGACGCGGTGCAGCTCCACGGCGCGCACGGCTATCTGCTCCACCAGTTCCTCTCGCCGCTCTCCAACCGCCGGACCGACGATTATGGCGGCAGCCTGGAGAACCGGATGCGCTTCCCGCTCGAAGTCCATGATGCGGTGCGCGCCGCTTTCCCGGCGGACAAGCCGGTGACGATGCGCGTCTCGGGCAGCGACTGGGTGGAGGGCGGCTGGGACGCCGAACAGACCGTCGCTTTCGCCCGCGCGCTGGAGGCACGCGGCTGCGCGGCGATCCACGTGTCGAGCGGCGGGCTCGATCCGCGGCAGCAGATCCCGGCGGGCCCGAGCTATCAGGTGCCGCTCGCGCGTGCGGTCAAACAGGGCTGCGGATTGCCGGTCGTCGCGGTCGGCCTCATCACCGAATACGAACAGGCCGAGGCGATCGTCGGCACCGGCGATGCCGATATGATCGCGCTCGCCCGCACCATCCTCTACGATCCGCGCTGGCCGTGGCATGCCGCCGCGCATCTCGGCGCGCACGTCAAGGCACCCGACCAGTATCTGCGCTCGCAACCGCGCCAGTATCGCGACCTGTTCGACATGGATTGAAGCGCCCGGCGGCATTTGTCAGACTAGACGGATGCCGCCCTTCGGTGGATGAAGCGCGCGACCAGATCAGGAGAGGAATGGCGATGACCGATCATAATGTTCGTACCGTGGTGCCGGTGCAGGCGGTGCTCGGCGAGGGGCCGGTATGGGTCGCGCGCGAACAGGCCTTGTGGTTCGTCGACATCAAGAGCCGCCACATCCACCGCTACGACCCGGCGACCGGCGATACGCAGCGCTGGGATGCGCCCGACCAGGTCGGCTGGATGCTGCCGAGCGCCGATGGCGGGATGATCGCCGGCCTGCGCACCGGCCTGCACCGCTTCGACCCCGCGGACGGCAGCTTCACCTTCCTCGCCCGGCCCGAGGGCGATCCCGCCGGCAACCGGCTCAACGACGCCGCGACCGACGGCGCGGGGCGGATCTGGTTCGGCACGATGGACGATGCCGAGACCGATATGAGCGGCCGCGTCTATCGCCATGCCACCGGCGTCGTCACCGACAGCGGCCTCGCGCCGGTGTGCATCACCAACGGCCCCGCGATCGCGGGCGACGGCGTGACGCTCTACCATACCGATACGATCGGCAAGACGATCTGGCGCGCGACGATCGACGCCGACGGCACGCTCGGCGAGGCGGTGCCGTTCGTGACGATCGAGGAGGGTGCGGGGCATCCCGACGGCTCGGTGGTCGATGCCGAGGGCTGTCTATGGGTGGCGCTGTGGGGCGGCTGGGGCGTGCGGCGCTACGATCCCTCGGGTCGGCTGATCGGCACGGTCAGGCTGCCCGCATCCAACATCACCAAGATCGCGTTCGGCGGCGCGGACCTACGCACGGCCTATGCGACGAGCGCGCGCAAGGGACTGGACGAGGGGGCGCTGGCGGACCAGCCCGAGGCGGGCAACGTCTTCGCCTTCGATCCCGGCGTGGCGGGCGTGCCGGTGACGCCGGTGGCGCTGTAGGGGGTGCGGGTTCCGGCGGGCAGTTCCTGAAGCTAGAAACGGTTTTCCACCACCTTCGTCACCCGGAACGAGCCGAGACTTCTACGAAAGTCGATGCGCTCCACACCAGCGTTACGTCAGGCGCTTCGCAGACGTCTCGAACACGTCCGGGGTAACGGGTGGAAGCGGATGCGAACCCCAGACCGGCAATCCGGTCCGATATCCCTCCCCCGCCGAAGCGAGGGAGGAATCGGCTTCGGTTTACCGTGGGCTCGCCTCGCGCTTGCCGTCGAGGCGGCGCGCGATGCCCCAGGCGTTGTCGTCGTGCAGCGGCTTGGGTAGCAGCGCCGGCGCGAGGTTCTGGAAGCAGACCGGGCGCAGGAAGCGCGCGATCGCCAGCGTGCCGACCGAGGTCGTCCGCCCGTCGCTCGTCGCGGGGAAGGGGCCGCCGTGGACCATTGCCGGCGCCACCTCGACACCCGTCGGCCAGCCGTTGGCGAGGATGCGGCCGACGCGGCGCGCGATCACCGGCACGAGCTTCGCCGCCTCCGCCTCGTCGGCCGGATCGATCTGCAGCGTCGCGGTGAGCTGGCCTTCCAGCTTGGCGATCACCGAGGCGATCTCGCCGAGGTCGCGGCAGCGGACCAGCATCGACGACGAGCCGAACACCTCGTGCGACAGCTTGACGTCGGCGAGGAACTGGTCGGCGGTCGTCTCGAAGAACGCGCCGACCGCCTGGTTGACGCCATCGCCGCTCTTGCCGCGCGCGACGGTGCGCACCGCCTGATGGCCGGCGAGCGCCTCGACGCCCTTTTCGAAGCTGGCGTGGATGCCGGGCGACAGCATCGTCGCCGGCGCGCTTTCGGTCAGCGCCGAACCCGCCGCCTCGACGAAGGCGTCGAGATCGGGGCCGTCGACCGCCAGCACGAGGCCCGGGTTGGTGCAGAACTGGCCGGCGCCCATCGTCAGCGAGCCGACGAATTCCTTGGCCAGCGCCGCCCCGCGTGCGGCGAGCGCGGCGGGGAAGAGGACGACCGGGTTGATGCTCGACATTTCGGCATAGACGGGGATCGGCTCGTCACGCTCGGCCGCGATGCGCACGAGGGCGAGGCCGCCGCCGCGCGAACCGGTGAAGCCGACCGCCTGGATGCGGGGATCGGCGACCAGCGCGCCGCCCAACTCGTTGGTCTCGCCGGGCAGATAGGAGAAGACGCCAGCGGGCAGGCCGGCGTCCGCGACCGCCTTCTGGATCGCGCGCGCGACCAGCTCGCCGGTGCCGGGGTGCGAGGGATGGCCCTTCACCACCACCGGGCAGCCGGCGGCGAGTGCCGAGGCGGTGTCGCCACCCGCCACCGAGAAAGCGAGCGGGAAGTTCGACGCACCGAACACCGCGACCGGGCCGATCGCGAGATTGACGCGGCGCAGGTCGGGGCGCGGCAGCGGCGCGCGGTCGGGCAGGGCGGGATCGATCGTCGCGTCGAGGAAATCGCCCTGGCGCACGACGCCGGCGAACAGCTTGAGCTGGCCGACCGTACGGCCGCGCTCGCCCTCCAGGCGCGCGCGGGGCAGGCCGCTCTCGGCGATCGCACGCTCGATCAGCTCGTCGCCGATGTCGAGGATGTTCTGCGCGATGCCTTCCAGAAACGCGGCGCGCGCTTCGAGGTCGGTCGCGGCGTAAGTCGGGAACGCGTCTTCGGCGAGCGTGCAGGCCTCGGTCACCGCATCGGCGTTCGCCGACGAGAAGTCCGGGGTCAGCGTCTCGCCGCTCGCCGGGTTCACCGCGGTGAACCGGTTCGCGGCCTGGCGTGCTTCGCCACCGATCAGCAGGGCGCCGTCGATCATGGAAATACCTCTCTCGGAAATTGTCAGAGTTATTCTAGGGACCCGATCGCCCCGCGACAATGGTGCACGTCGCGCCGATCGCGCACATGCGACGCAAGAGACGCAGGCACCGCGATCAGCGGTCGGCGACGAACGTCACTTCATCCTCGGTATTGTGCGGGTCGAGGTCCCACGACGCGGCGACCTGTTCGACCGCGCGGCGCGCGATCGCGTCCAGCTCTTCGGGGCAAAAGGCCTGCACGTCCCAATTGTGGCCGGCCTTGCCGTCCCAGGGATCGGCGAGCGTCGGCAGCATGAACTCGATCTTCGCTCCCTCGCTATCGAGCGACAGCCGCAACGCTGCCTGATTGAGCTCGTCGCGCAGCGCCGACGCCCCCAGCACCGGCCGGCTCATCGCGACACCGGCTGCGGCACTGGCGCGAGCGGCAGAGAATAAGGACCGGCCATGATCGTCTCCTTCGATTCAGCAGCAAGCGCAGCGCGACCCAGATCGTTCCCGATCCGCGGCGACGTTGCAACGTCCGTGTCACATACCGCCGGGATGGCGGCGGCTTGGGCTGCCGGATGGAAGTTCGGCATTTGCCCAACCCACCCCGTCACCCACCGAGCTTGTACCCCGGCGGAGGCCGGGGCCCAGTTGGGTGAAGGTCTGTGCTCACTCTTCACCGCCTGCCCAACTGGGCCCCAGCCTTCGCCGGGGTACAAGCCTAGTGAGTGATGAGGTCGCGAACCAATCCGGAGTTTCGCAGGCGCTTGCCGGTACATCCACCTAAATCAGTGCGGTTCTTCATTCTCCTCGCCAACGGAAACCGCCATGGGGGCGCGATGCGTCTCCTGCTTCCCGCCGCCGTCCTGCTCGCTTCGGCGATCATCGTTCCCGCTCTCGCACAGGCCGGCCCGGACCCGGCGCCCGATATCGTCGTCACCGGCCGCGGCCTGCCCGATTCGCCGGGCGAGCGCGCGTTCGACATCGTCACGATCGATCGCGACCGGCTTCAGGCCAATGCCAGCGCGCGGCTGGAGAGCGTGCTCGCCGACGTCGCCGGGTTGCAGCAGTTCCGCCGTTCCGACAGCCGCACCGCCAATCCGACCAGCCAGGGCATCACGTTGCGCGGCATCGGCGGCAATGCCTCCAGCCGCGCGCTGCTGATCCTCGACGGCGTGCCGCAGGCCGATCCGTTCGGCGGCTGGGTCGCCTTTCCGGCCTATGCCACCGGGCGGCTCGGCCAGGTGCGGGTGACGCGCGGCGGCGGCAGCGGCTATTTCGGCCCCGGCGCGCTCGCCGGCACGGTCCAGCTCGACAGTGCGACGCCCGACCAGCTGGCGCCGCTCGACGCCAGCCTGTTCTACGGCAGCCGCGATTCGGTCGAGGCGCAGGGGTCGGCGGCGCTCGTCAGCGACGGCGGCTTCGCGACGCTGTCGGGCGCCTATGCGCGCGGCGACGGTTTCGTGCCGACGGTCGCGTCGCGCCGCGGCCCGGTCGATCGCGCCGCGCCCTACGAACAGGCGTCCGGCGCGCTGCGCACCGTCGTGACGATCGCGCCGTCGACCGAAGTGCAGGCCAATGTCAGCGCCTTCACCGATCGACGCGACCGCGGCACGGCGTTCACCGCCAATCGTTCGGACGGCGCCGACGCCAGCCTGCGCCTCGTCGGCCGCGGCGCCTGGGGCTGGTCGGCGCTCGCCTATCTGCAGACCCGCGCCTTCGCCTCCAGCTTCGCCAGCATCAACGCCGCGCGGACGACGATCAGCCAGTCGCTCGACCAATATAACACGCCCGCTACCGGCCTCGGCGCGCGGCTGGAGGTGCAGCCGCCGGTCGGCGCGGCGATCGACCTGCGGCTCGGCGCCGACATCCGCGACGTCTCCGGCAAGACGCAGGAGCTGTTCACCTTCGTCAACGCCAGTCCCACCCGCCGCCGCGAGGCGGGCGGATCGACCCGCACTCAGGGCCTGTTCGCCGATGGCAGCGTCGCGCTCGGCGACCTGACGCTGACCGGCGCCGGGCGTGTTGACTGGTGGCGGATCGACGGCGGCTATCTCAGCGAGCGGCCGCTCGCCGGCGGCGCGGCGCTGACCGACAATCGCTTCGCCGATCGCGACGGCAGCGAATTCACCGGCCGGCTCGGCGCCGCCTGGCGCGCCGCCGCCGCGGTGACGCTGCGCGCCGCGGGCTATCGCGGCTGGCGGCTGCCGACGCTCAACGAGCTGTATCGTCCGTTCCGGGTCGGCAACGACATCACCACCGCCAATGCCGGGCTTTCGCCCGAACGGCTGACCGGGATCGAAGGCGGCGTCACGCTGACCCCGTTCGCCGGCGCCAGCCTGGCGGCGACGCTGTTCCACAACCGGCTCGACGACGCGATCGCCAACGTCACGCTCTCCTCGACGCCGACCAGCGCCATGCGCACCCGCCGCAACCTCGATGCGATCCGCTCGACCGGGGTCGAGGTCGATGCGCGTTATGCGACCGGGCCGTTCACCGCGCTCGCCTCGTGGAGCCATGTCGACGCGCGGGTGCGTGCGTCGGGTGCGGCGGTGGCGCTCGACGGCCTGCGTCCGGCGCAGACGCCGCGCGACGCGCTATCCGGAACGCTCGGCTGGCGGCAGCGGCGCGCGGCGGTGTCGGCGACGCTGCGCCATGTCGCGCGCCAGTTCGACGACGACCAGAACAGCCGCAGCCTTGCCCCCGCGACGACGCTCGACGGCTATGCCGCGCTGCCGTTGACGCGCGTGCTGACGATCGAGGCGCGCGCCGAGAACGTCTTCGACGCCCGCGTCGAGGCGGGGATCAGCGGCGCCGATATCGTCGAACGCGCGACGCCGCGGACGCTGTGGATCGGGGTACGCGCGCGGCTCGACTGAGCCGCCGTACCTCGACGCCGGCCATCGGGGCGATTACACGCCCCCGCGTGACCCTTCCCCTCCGCCTCCGCCTCGACCGCCATGCCCTCGCCGACAATTGGCGCGCGCTCGACCGGATGAGCGGCGCGGCGGCGTGCGGCGCGGCGATCAAGGCGGACGGCTACGGCCTTGGCGCGACCGCGGTTGCGGAACACCTCGCCGCCGCCGGCTGCCGCGACTTCTTCGTCGCGACCTGGGCCGAGGCGGCGCGGCTGGCGCCGCTCGGTCTGCCACTGTCGGTGCTGCACGGCGTCCGCGCCGAGGACATGCCGCTGGCGCTGCAGGGCATCGCGCGCCCGGTGCTCAACAGCGAGGCGCAGGTCGCGCGCTGGCGGACGGCGGGCGGCGGCGCCTGCGACGTGATGGTCGATACCGGCATCAACCGGCTCGGTGTGTCGCCCGCGGCGGTGCGCGACGGCCTGCTCGACGGACTGGTGATCGAGACGCTGATCAGCCATCTCGCCTGCGCCGACGAGGACAGCGCGATGAACGATCGCCAGCGTGCCGCCTTCGCGGCGCTGGCGGGGGTGACGCGCGCACGCCGGATGAGCCTCGCCAATTCCGCCGGTATCGCGCTTGGGCCGGACTATGCCTTCGACCTCACCCGCCCGGGAATCGCCTTGTACGGCGGCATCGTCCGGCCGGAGTTCACCGGCACGATCCGGCAGGTGGCGACGCCCGAGGCGCAGGTGCTGCAACGCCGCACCGTCCCCGCTGGCGAGACGGTCGGCTATAACGCCACCTGGACGGCGCCGCGCACGACCGAGGTCGCGATCCTCAACCTCGGCTATGCCGACGGCTATGTCCGCGGCTTTTCCGACGCCGGCAGCGCGGCCGGCGGCACGTTGCCGGTGATCGGCCGCGTCTCGATGGACCTGATGGCGCTCGACGTCACCGCCGCGCCCGATCTGGCGGAGGGCGACTGGGTCACGCTCGATTTCGCTTTGCCCGCCGCGGCGGCATCGAGCGGGATGTCGCAATATGAGCTGCTGACGCTGCTCGGGCAGCGCTATGCGCGGGGGTGGGTGTGAGGCCTCGGCAACAAAAAGGCCGCCTCTTGCGAGGCGGCCCGGTAGGTTGAAGCTCAAGCCGATCAGAAGTTCGCTTTGAACCCCGAGTAGAAGAAGCGACCGATATTGTCGTACGGATCGCCGCTGATCACACCAAGCAGATCGTACGGCGGCTTCTTGTCGGTGAGGTTGTCGACGCCGACGTAGAAGCGGAACCGCTCGGTTGCGTTGATGCCGAACTGCACCGAATGGTAGAAGGCTTCGGGATAGAAGACGACCGGATACGCATCCGGATTGCGTGCCGGACGACCGTCGAAGGCATGCTGCGTTTCCCACTCGCTGATGACCGACTTGCCTTCGTACCGGACGCGATACTGGATATCGAACGTCTTGAAGTCGAGATTGCCGACGAACTGGCCGCGCCATGCCGAATAACCGAGTTCGCCCTTGTAGCGGTCGCGGTAGGTCGGATCGCCGATATCGGTATAGCCGTTGTTCTGCGCGACATAGGCTGCGAGCAGGCGCAACGACAATGTGCCGGTGTCGCTGATCCGCGTGCGATACGAAGCATCGATGTCGATGCCCGACGTTTCGAGCTTCGCATAGTTGAAGCCCTGCGAGAAGAACGAGGGACCGGTGGTCGGGAACGACACGGTCGCCCCACCATGGAGCACGTTCTGTTGACCCGCGAAGGTGCCGTTGGGGTTACGGAAGACGACCGCGCAGAATTGGTTGTCGATACCGCTCGGATTGTCATAGCATTGGTTGATGATCGTCTGCGGCAGCAGGCTGTTGATCGCATCCTTGATCGTGACGTTGTAATAATCGACGGTCAGTGAGAAGCCGCGCAGCGCCTGCGGTTGCAGGATTGTCCCGACCGTGAAGCTACGGCTCTTCTCTGCGTTCAGATCGGGGTTGCCACGATTGAATCCATAAATGCTGGATGAGGCATTATTGGTGAATGGTTCCGTGGTCCCGTTGAACGTCTGTGTTGTCGGCACGCCGGCGGCGGCGCAATTCCTCACCCGGTTCGGGTTGTTGTTGATGTTGTTCTGGCTGCACGGGTCGGCCGGCTGCGCAAACGTCTGGTTGTTGGCGGTATACAGCTCGCTTAGGTTCGGTGCACGCACCGAGCGAGCGTAGCTGCCGCGAAAGGTGATATCGCGAACGGGTGCCCAGACCGCATTGAGATTATAGGTCCAGGGCTTTCCGGCATTACCAAGATTGTAATCCGACACACGTGCCGCGCCGCTGAACGTCAGTTCGTGGAAGAAAGGACGGTTGGCAAGCAGCGGGATGCTAAGCTCACCGAACGCCTCCTTGATGTCATATGCTGGCGGAGCGAAGGTAGGAATCGAGTTGAGGAAGGTCGCTCCGCTTGCCGTCAGATCATCATACTTGGAGAATGCCGTCTCACGGCGATATTCGCCACCCAGCGAGAAGGTAACGTCGCCTCCCGGCAGCCGGAACAGCTTGCCGTTGACATAACCGACCAGGTCGAGCTGTTCGGCCTTCTGCTTGCGCGTCGAGGTGATCGAGAAATAGTTCAGCGCTTCCTGGCTGACCTGGCCCTGCCCGAAGAGGTTGACGGGAACGCAACTCGAGTCGTCGTTGGTCGCGCTGGCATCGGCGTTGATGCCGCAGACGATCTGGCCAGCCGCATTGCGGACCGCATTGATCGAGTTGTTGTATTTGGCGGTGACGTAATTGCCGTTCGTTTTGTAGAACGTGTCGAGACGGCCGTAGTTCGCCGAAACTTCATAATGCCAGTCTTCGCCAAAATCACCTTCGACGCCGCCGACGATGCGGAAGGTTTCGCGACGATGGACCTCGCCGCGGCCGCCGAAATCGACGTTGAAGCGCTGCGCGGTAAAGCTGGTTGCCCCAGGCGCGAGCGCGGAAACCAGAGTTGCGCGGGCTTGGCTGGTTAGATAGGGGTTGTTAATGCTGAACGTGTTGTTGGCGAAGGTCGGCTGACCTTCTTGCAACGCATTGATGCGGACATATTTCGCTTCGACGAACGGCTTGAAAGCATCCGAAACGTCAAAGTGGGCGAGGATGTTGCCCGAGAAACGCTCCAGCTTCGGCTGCAGCATGCCATTGAGGCGCAGGGTCGAACCTTGGCCGCCTACGCAATTACCCGAACCGAACGGACGCAGGTCGGTGGTGCAGTTGTTCGCGGTCAGCGAGCCATCCGGATTGAACACGAAGGTGCGGCCATATTGGCTAAGCGTATTCGAGCTTCCGATGTTGGCCAGCCCAGAGCAGGCTACGCCGCGACGCGCGGCGAACGCTGCGGCGGACTCGCCCGTTGCGGCGACGGTGGGACAGCTTGCTGTGAACAGCCCCCCTTCCGAAATCGTGTTGTTGCGTACGTTGCGCAGAAAGCTGGTATCAGGGATGCCATCACCCAAAGCCGACTCCGGGCTCGTACGGATCGGTCCTGCGTTCGGATTAAGATTTGGCCCGACATTCTGCGTCGCGTTGAATTGGCTTCTGCCGGAATAGGCACCGGTGATATCATCACGATCGGTGTAATAGACCACGTCGGAGAAGGAATATTCCGCGGCGGCAGCGATGTTGCCGCGACCATCGGCAAAATTCTTGCCGGCGGTCAACGCGCCGAAATACGATCCACGGGTGCCGTGCGACGAGATGCCGCCTTGGCCGGTCGCCCGCAGACCCTCGAAGTTGCGCTTGAGCACGAAATTCACCACGCCAGCCATCGCGTCCGAGCCGTAGACGGCCGAGCTGCCGCCGGTTTGGACGTCGACCCGCTCCAGCAGGTCGGTCGGGATCGTGTTGGTGTCGACGACGAAGCTGCCGGGTTGCGCGGTCACATGACGCCTACCGTTGACGAGCACCAGCGTCCGGCTGGTACCCAGGCCACGCAGGTCAAGAAGGTTTAGACCAGCGGTGCCGATGAAGCGGGTCGAATTTGCCTGGCTGTAGCTCGTGCGCAATGCTGGAAGCTGGTTGAGCGCATCGCCGATCGACAGGTTGCCGGTCGAGGTCAGCAACTCCGACGTCACCGACGTAACAGGTGCAGGCGAGTCGAGGTTGGGACGAGCAAGACGCGAGCCGGTAACGACGATCTCGGCGTCGCTTTGCGCCGGCGCCTGTTCGGTGGTCGGGTTGGTGGCAGCATTGGCCTGATCACCCGCACCTACTGCGGTTTGAACCGGCGTGTCGGCGGTAGCCGCCTGGGCGGCGGCTACCGCCGGATAGAAGGCCAGCGTGCTGACCAATGCTGACGCCGTCAGCAACCTGCGCATAGTCATTATAGTCCCCTGTTTCGGGCCCGCTTTATTTGCGTGCTTCCCAAGGGCATATGAACAAAAGTTCATTACTGCCGCAACGATCCAACTACGAGCGGCAACAAAAAACTACATTTTTAAGACAATCTGTGTCCAGTTCGCAACATCAGGAAACATGCCTGTCATATTGCGCTGACGGTTCATCACCGCTCCACGCACATCGCGATCCCCATCCCGCCGCCGATGCACAAAGTCGCCAGGCCCTTCTTCGCGTCGCGCTTCCGCATCTCGTAGAGCAGCGTGGTCAGCACGCGCGCGCCGCTGGCGCCGATCGGGTGGCCGATGGCGATCGCGCCGCCGTTGACGTTGACCTTGTCCGCATCCCAGCCGAGCTCCTTGCCGACCGACAGCGCCTGCGCCGCAAATGCCTCGTTCGCCTCGATCAGGTCGAGGTCGGCGATCGTCCAGCCGGCCTTTTCCAGCGCCTTGCGCGACGCCGGCACCGGGCCGATGCCCATCACCGAAGGGTCGACGCCGGCGCTCGCCCAGCTCCTGATCGTCGCCAGCACCGGCGTGCCGCGTCGCTCGGCCTCCGCGCGGCTCATCAGCACCAGCGCGGCGGCGCCGTCGTTGAGGCCGCTGGCGTTGGCGGCGGTGACGGTGCCGTCCTTCTTGAACGCCGGGCGGACGCCGCCGACGCTCTCGATCGTCGCGCCGGCGCGGATATATTCGTCGTCGGCGACGATCGTATCGCCCTTGCGGCCCTTGATCGTCACCGGTGCGATCTCGTCGCTGAACCGGCCGCCGCCGCGCGCGGCCTCGGCCTTGTTCTGGCTGGCGACCGAGAAGGCGTCCTGGTCGGCGCGCGTCACCTGATACTGCTCGGCGAGGTTCTCCGCCGTGATGCCCATGTGATAGCCGTTGAACACGTCGGTCAGGCCATCGACCACCATCGTATCGACGAGGCTGACCGTGCCCATCTTGGTGCCGCCGCGCATCGTCTGCGCATGCGCGCTCATCGACATGCTCTCCTGCCCGCCGGCGACGACGATCGCGGCGTCTCCGGTCTGGATCGCCTGACAGGCGAGCGCGACCGCGCGCAGCCCGGAACCACAGACCTGGTTGACGCCCCACGCCGGCACCTCCTTGGGAATGCCCGCCGCCATCGACGCCTGCCGCGCGGGGTTCTGGCCCTGCGCCGCGGTCAGCACCTGGCCGAGGATCACCTCCGACACGTCGGCACCGTCGACGCCGGCCTGCGCGAGCGCCGCCTCGATCGCGATCCGGCCCAGCTCGTGCGCGGGGGTGGCGGCGAAGGCGCCGAGAAAGCTGCCGACGGGCGTGCGCTTGGCGGCGGTGATGACGATCTCGGTCATGATGATCCTGCTCCTATTGTGATCCGTGTCTACCCGGCGGCAGCGCCGCGATCCAGTGCGCGAGCGGCTCCCACAGCATCGCGCGGCCGCGCCCGCCGACGATCATCCCGACATGGCCGAGGCCGAGGTCGCGCCGGTCGACGAGCCCCGCCGCGGTCGCCGCGGGTACGATCCGGTCGGTGAGCGAGACGAATTCGACCGCCGGGCAGGCGAGCCGCTGCGGCGAGGCGGCGCCGCCGCGGACGATCCAGGCGCCCGTGCCCGGCGCATCCGCGGCGACGAACCGCTCGAACAGATCGCGCGCCGCGGCGAGCGGCAGCGGCGCGCCGGCATTGGCCCAATCCTCCAGCCGGACGAAGGCGCGCGCGGCCTCGCCGTCGGGGGCGAGCCGCCCGAACGCTTCGTATTTGGCGACGGTACGCGCCGGATCGAGCCGCCAGAAGCCCGCCTGCAACACCTCCATCGGCAGCACGCCCAGCGCCTCGGCGGTCGGCTTCGCCGCCTGCCACAGGTCGAGCATGCCGGGCGCGGCTTCGCCATAGCCGGCGAAATGCCACGGCGCGGCGATCGTCGCGAGGCCGGCGACCGGCGTCGCCCCCGCCGCCGCCATCGCCATCGTTCCCCCCAGGCAATAGCCGACCAGCACCGGCGGCTCGTCGAGCTGCTCGATCAGCGGCAGCAGCAAGGATTCGATATGGCCGGTCATGTCCATGTCGCGGTCGGCGGCGCCCGGCTCGCCCCAGTCGACCAGCGCGACCCGGCAGCCTTGGCCGGCCATCCAGCGCACCAGCGACGCCTCGCCGAGGTCGAGGATTGCGGGCGGGTTGATCAGCGACGGTACGAACACGACCATCCGCCCACGCCCGCCGTAATAGCGCAGGCACGCGCGCCCGGCGGTGGCGAGCGCCGGCATCGGCACGGGCGGGGCAGGGCGGGGCGCCTGTTGATAGGCGGCGAGCCCGGCGAGCGCCGCCGCGGTCCGTGCCGGATCTGCTGCGGTTTCGCTGCGCAGCATGTCGAGGAACAGCGGCAGGGGGCGCGGGCCGTGTTGCGGTGCGAAAAATTGCGGCGTACCATCGGCCTCAGTCACGGCAAAGGACCGTCGCGCGACAGGGGAGCGGTATGAAGAAGCAGGCCAGGGCCGACGGACTCGTCATCATCAAGAAATACGCCAACCGGCGCCTCTATAATACCGAGACCTCGTCCTACATCACGTTGGAGCATCTGGCGACGATGACCCGCGAAGGGCGCGACTTCAAGGTCGTCGACGCCAAGACCGACGACGACATCACGCACAACGTGCTGACCCAGATCATCATGGAAGAGGAAAGCCGCGGCCAGACGATGCTGCCAGTCAGCTTCCTGCGCCAGCTCATCTCGATGTACGGCGATTCGATGCAGGCGATGGTGCCGGGCTATCTGGAGGCGTCGATGGACAGCTTCCGCCGCAACCAGGAACAGTTCAAGTCGGCGGTCGAGGGCGCCTTCGCGCATTCTCCCTTCGCGGAAATTGCCAAGCGCAATCTGCAGATGCTCGAAGTTGCCGCGCAGGCGTTCCAGACGCCGGCGGTCGCACCCGTCACCCCGGCACCGTCGCCCGCCCCGGCGAGCAAGGACGACCAGATCGCCGCGCTGAAAGCGGAACTGACACGCTTGCAGGACAAGGTCGAGAAGCTCGGCTGAGCGCGGAGGATGCCGGCGATGTTCTGGGCGGCGGGCGCCGCGGTGCTGCTCGCGCTTGCAGCGGGGTTCGCCGACCGCCGCCGCCGGCTACGCGCCGACCCCGACCGCGTCGGCTTCGTCGACTGGCGTACCGTCCAGATGGCGGCCTTGCTCGCGACGATCCTGCTGGTGAGCATCGGCCTGCATACGCGGTAGGTGAGGTGTCCTCCGCGACCGGGGACGGAGAATCGCGAGAGGCAAGGTGTCACGATGCCTGTGATCGGCGGCGCTTTGCAGCGGAGTGAGCAGGAGTGTTCACGCGAAGGCGCGAAGAGAAGAAAAAGATCGGTTCGCGCAGAGGCGCGGAGGCGCAGAGATGTTACGCCCGGCGCGCAGCGCCATACATCCAACGATCAGGAAGACTGAAGGCCGCTGGCGCGGCCGGACCGCCTCTGCGCCCCTGCGCGCAAATCCCTTCTTCTTCTCTTCACGCCTTCGCGCCTTCGCGTGAACCAATCTTCTCCTGCTGCCGTCCGCCTCAATAGAATTGCCGCAAGGTCAGCGTCCGCACCGTCCCGTCGCACAGGCCCAGCCGCACCGCCGTCCCCGGCGCGCCGATCGCCCATTTCGCCAGCGCGCTGGTCGGATAGTCCACGGTGACCGGCTGGTCGTTGATCCGGCAGATCGTCTCGCCGGGCTGCCAGCCCGCCGCCGCCGCCGGTCCGCCGAGCATGACGTGCAGCACCTTCAGCCGGTCGCGCTCCAGCCCGACCAGCAACCCGCTGGTCGAGCGCAGCGGCGGGGTGTTGGCGTCGGGGCCGGGCTGCAGCACCATCCGCCCCGCACCGGGATCGAGCAGCACGCGGTAATTCTGCAACAGCCCAGAGCCGATCCGCCCCGCCACGCCGATCGTCTCGGAGAAGCCGGCGGCCGGCTCCACCCGCGCCTCGACGTTGCGCGCCACCTGCTGGCCGAGCGACACCGCCGGCAGGATGGCGAGCGTGCTCACCGTCTCGCCGGCGAGGCCGAAGGAGATCGTCGTCGTGGTCGGCAGCTTCGCGATCCCCGCGTTCCTGGCGGAGGCGGCGGACAGCGTCAGCGCCGATCCGTCGCCGGTGTCGACGATCATCGGCGCGATGCGCTTGCCTGCGATCGTCGCGCTGCTTTCGTAGACGCGGCGGCCGGGCGAGATGGTCAGCGGCGCGATCGCCCCGACGAACGGCAGCCGCCCCGACGGCAACAGGCGAAAGCGGTGGTTCGCGTAATCGATGTCGAGCGCTTGACCGCCGGTGACGTCGCGGCCGATCAGCATGTCGACCGCCTGCGCGCTGCCGGTGGCGAGCGCGGGCAGGTCGGCGACGGTGACGCCGCCGCCGGTACGGGTGAGCCCGCCGATCGCCAGTCGCCGCGTCGCCAGCCAGCCGACCGCGACCGCGCCGTTGCCGCCCCCGCCGATCGCGGTCGCCTGACCGTTGGCGGTGACCCGCGCCGGATCGGCGGCGGCCGATTTCGCGGCGAGCACCGAATAGCTCACCCCGGTGTCGAGGATCGCGGTCACCGGCCGTTCGTCGAGCGTCAGCGTGAAGCGGATCTGGTTGCCCGGCGTCAGATCGAACGCCACCCAGCGCGCCTCACTGTCGGCGGCGAGCGTGACGACGCCCTCGCGCCCCGCAGGCTGGGGCGCGGCGGCGAGCAGGGCGAGGGGCAGGAGCAGGTGCATCGGCCGATCCTAACGGCGGAACGCCGGCGCTGCCACAAGGGGTTCGTTCGGTCGATAACGCCCGACCCTACAGGCACGCCTCCAGATACGCCTGGTCGAAGCCGAACTGTTTCGCCTTGTCGAGCGTATACGGCCGCAGCCCCATCGAGCGGTACTCGCCGATGATCTTGCCGTCGGCGCTTTCGTCTAGATATTCGAACTTGAACAATTCCTGCGTCACGATCACCGGCCCTTCCATGCCGATCACCTCGGTCACGTTGGTGACGCGGCGCGAGCCGTCGCGCAGACGCTTCACCTGGATGATCAGCTCGACCGAATCGGCAATCTGGCGGCTGATCGCCTCCTTGGGCACCTTGATGTCCGACATCATGACCATGTTCTCCATACGCGCCAGCGCCTCGCGCGGGGAGTTGGCGTGGAGCGTACACATCGAGCCGTCGTGGCCGGTGTTCATCGCGGCGAGCATGTCGAAACACTCGCTGCCGCGGATCTCGCCCAGGATGATGCGGTCCGGGCGCATACGCAGCGCGTTCTTGACGAGGTCGCGGATGCTGACCTCGCCTTGCCCCTCGAGATTGGCCGGCCGCGTCTCGAGCGGCAGCCAGTGCGGCTGTTGCAGGCGGAGTTCGGCGGCGTCCTCGATCGTCAGCACGCGTTCGCCGGGGTCGATCATCTTCGACAAGGCGTTGAGCATCGTCGTCTTGCCCGAACCGGTGCCGCCCGAGATGACGACGTTGAACCGGCTCGCGCCCGCGATCTTGAGCGCGGTCGCCATCTTGGGGCTCATGCTGCCGAAGCCCGCCATCATGTCGAGCGTGATCGGCTTGGCGGAGAATTTACGAATCGAGATCGCGGTGCCGCGCAGCGACAGCGGCGGCACGATGACGTTGACGCGACTGCCGTCCTTGAGGCGCGCGTCGGCGAGCGGCGTGGTCTGGTCGACGCGACGGCCGACCGAATTGACGATCCGCTGCGCGATCTGGAACAGATGCTCCTCGTCGCGGAACTGGATCTGCGCCAGCTCCAGCTTGCCCTTGCGCTCGACATAGGTCTGGTCGGGACCGTTGACCATGATGTCGGTGATCGCGGGATCGGCGAGCAATTCCTCGAGCGGCCCCAGGCCGAGCAGCTCGTCGACCAGCACCTTTTCCAGCGCGAATTGTTCGCGACGGTTGAGCGTCAGCTTGAGCTCGGCGAGCACCTCGCCGATGATCGGGCGGAATTCCTCGGCAAGCTCGTCCTTGCCGAGCGTCGCGGCCGCCTCCGGGTCGACGCGTTCGAGCAGGCGCGGCAGCACCTGTTCCTTGATCTTGTGGATCGACGCCTCGAACCCTTCGCCGCGGCTGCTGCCGGCGTCGCCGCTCGCGTTCTGGCGGTCGGTGAGCCGCTGCATCGCGTCGAGCGTCCCGGCGGGCAGGCTGCCGGCGAGCGGATCGTCGCCGGAGATGCCGCCGGGCAGCGGCATCGTCTCGATCGGCGGGAACTGGCTGCCGGGTGCGGGCTCGTCGGCGCGCGGGGCCGCGCCGCCTTGCATCGGGCGCGCCACGCCGAATGCCGGCCGCGCCGGCTGCCCGTTACCCATTCCGTTCCGACGCCCGAACGCGCTCATACACCAATCCTCGAACTTCGCTGGTAGGGGGTAGGCAACAGAGTTTGAGAATTTCCTAACCAAACCAGAACGGTATGAAAGGGACCCGATCGCCGTGCTTGACAGCGGCGCATCGAGGCCGTTCGGAAGGCGCGACATGCGCCGGTTCCTGCTCCTCCTCCTCGCCCTGTTCGGCGCCTCGCTCTGGACGGTGCCCGCCGCCGCGGACGACATCGGCGCGACCGCGCGCGGTGTCGTCCGCGTCGTCACCATCGCGGTCGTCGATGGCCAGGTGGTCGGCTTCGGCCATGGCAGCGGCGTCGCGATCGCACCCAACCGCATCGTCACCAACGCGCACGTCATGGAGCTGGCGGAACGCTATCCCGACAATGTCGTGATCGGCGTGGTGCCGTCGGAAGGCGACAAGAGCTACCAGGGCCGCGTCGTCGCCTATGACGCCAAGCGCGACCTCGCATTGATCGAATTCGCCGGCGCGCGGCTGCCGACCGCGGCGCTCTATACGGGGCCGGTGAGCGAGGGCGATCCGGTGGTCGCGCTCGGCTATCCCGGCAACGTCGATCTCGCCACCGCGCAATCCGCCGCCGACTACATCCGCCCGACCTCGCCCGTGCGCTCGGAGGGCGTCTTCTCCGGTCGGCGCAGCCTGACCGGGATCGAGGTGCTGCTCCACACCGCCAGCATCGCCCGCGGCAATTCGGGCGGGCCGTTGCTCGATCGCTGCGGCCGGGTGATCGGCATCAATTCGGCGATCACCCGCGGCGAGGAGGGCGACGGCTCGTTCGGCTTCGCGATCGCGGATACCGAACTCTCCGCCTTCCTGCGCGAGGCGAAACAACCTTACGCCAGCGTCGGCACCGCTTGCACCTCGATCGAGGAACGGCTGCGCGACGACAGCGAGGCGGACGTGCGCGCCCGCGCCGATGCGCTGACCAGCCAGCGCGACGCCGCCACCCGCACCGCGATGGGCCGCGAGGAGGCGCTCGCCCGCGCCCGCGAGGCCGCGCAGACCCGGCGCGAGAACGTCATCGGCTTCGCCGGGCTGCTGCTCGTCGTCGGTGCGATGGGCGTCGGCGCGGCGGGGCTGTTCGCGGTGCAGGGGCAGCGGCGGCGCGTGCGCTGGGCGGCGAGCCTCGGCGGTTTCGTCATGATCGCCGCGATCGTCGTCTTCGTGCTGCGGCCCAGGAGCGAGCCCGCCCTTCCGTCGCCGCCCGCTGCGGTCAGCCAGATCGTGCCCAACGCCCCGCTCGGCAAGCTCACCTGCGTCTTCCAACCCGATCGCAGCCGCGTCACCGTCTCGCCGACCAGCGACGTCGCGCTGCAATGGGGGCGCAGCGGCTGCGGCGGCGGCGTCCAATATCTGCCGACCGGCGACCGCTGGGAACGCGTCGTGGTGCCCGATGGCGAGCAGACGGTGTCGATCGTCGCCTTCGATCCGCTCACCCGGCGCTACACCGACACCCGCTACATGCTGGGAGCGCAGGCGATGGCGCAGGCGCGCAAGCTGCAGCAGGGGCAGGGCGCCGCGCCGCGCTGCACCGTCGATCCCGCCGCGATCGAGCGCCTCGCCCAGCAGCAGGCGGCGATCCGCACCACGCTGCCGCCGCTGCCCAACGAGAAGCTCGTCTATAGTTGTCGGACGGGCTGACAAACGTATCCGGGCCGGTCTAGGCTGTGACCGGGCATGTTGGGGGGCATGATATGAGTCGGTGGAAATTCGCTGCGGCGCTGTTGGCGATGTGCTGCGCGCAACCCGCGGCGGCGGAATGGTTCGAGGCGACCTCGAAGCATTTCATCGTATACGCCAATGGCACTGCCGAGTCGGTGCGCAAACGCGCCGAGCGGCTCGAACAGTTCGACAGCCTGGTCCGTTACTATCAATCGATCCCCTCGCAGGAGGGCGACGGCTCGAACAAGGTGACCGTCTATGTCGTCGCCAACGACGCGGCGGTCCGGCGGCTGTTCGGCGCCGGCGGCAAGAACATCGCCGGCTTCTATCAGGGCCGCGCGAGCGGATCGGTCGCCTTCACCCCGGCGCAGGGCGGCGAGCCCGGCGACATCAACGCGCTCCAGCCGCAGATCGTGCTGTTCCACGAATATACCCATCATCTCATGCTGGGCAATATTTCGGTCGCGCTCCCGGCCTGGTATGCCGAGGGCTATCCCGAATTCCTCTCCACCGCGCGGTTCGAGAAGGACTTCGTCTGGCTCGGCGCGCCCGCGCAGCACCGCGCCTACGACCTGTTGCTCGGCACCGAGCTGACCGCCGAGCAGCTCTTCTCGCTCGATATGTCGAAGAAGATGCGCGATGCGAAGGTCGCCGCGCTCTATGCGCGCGGCTGGCTGCTCACCCATTATCTGATGATCGATCCCAAGCGGTCCGCGCAGCTCAATTCCTATCTGCTCGCGATCAACGACGGCAAGCCGGGGGTCGAGGCGGCGCGCGCGGCGTTCGGCGATCTCGATGCGCTTAATCGCGCGCTGTCGTCCTATCTCCACAAGTCGACGATGTCGGCCTACAAGATCCCGCTCACGCGGCTGACCACCCCGGTCGTCGCCATCCGGCCGCTGTCGGCGGGCGAGCGCGAGATGATCACGCTGCGCATGCGCTCCGACCGCGGCGTCAACCGCGAAACCGCGCAGCCGATCCTAGCCGAAGCGTTGCCGATCGCCGACCGCTATCCCAAGGATGCGATGGTGCAGGGCTGGTTCGCCGAAATGGCGCTCGACGCCGGCCGCAACGACCTCGCCGATGCCGCCGCCGACCGCGCGCTGGCGATCGATCCCAAATCGTCGCAGGCCCTGGTCTACAAGGCGCAGGTGCATCTGCGCCGGGCACGCGACGCGAAGGTGACCGATCCGCTCGTCTGGCGCGAGGCGCGCGGCTGGCTGCTCCGGGCCAACAAGCTCGACACCAACGACGCTTATGCGCTGATGCTCTTCTATTCGAGCTTCGGCATGGCGGGCACGCCGGCCACCGACAACGCCAAGGCCGCGCTGCGCCGCGCGCACGAACTGGTGCCGCAGGACGAAGGTCTCGCCTACGCTTATGCGACGCAGATGCTGATCGACGACAAGCGCGACGAGGCACGCGCGGCGCTGCGTCCGCTCGCCTATTCGGCGCACAGCAATCCCGACAATGCCGCCGCCAAGCTCATCGCCGCGCTCGCGACGGGCAAGACCGGCCCGCAGGCGCTCGCCTCGCTCGGCGGCGACGCGGCCAGGGTGACGATCGAGGATTAGGCCGGCCGACATTCATCGGCGCCCGCGACGTCAGGTCCGTCACCCCGGACTTGATCCGGGGTCCCGCTACGTCCTTCACGCTGGCCATCGGGAAGAAGCGGGACCCCGGGTCAAGCCCGGGGTGACGAAAGGGAGAAGGTGTCGCGCAGAGGCGCAGAGGACGCGGAGGTCTACCGCTCGAGGTGGCGTGGCCCTGTCATCGCAATAGCTGGTAGGAAAGCGCCGTGGATGCGGCGAGCGCGACACCTCTGTGTCCTCTGCGCCTCTGCGCCTCTGCGCGAACATAAAACGTCTTCTACGCAGGCGCTTTCCGGAAAGACCGTCGGTTCACCCAAAGCATCCCGCTCACCCGCCCTCCCGCGCCAGCAGCGTGCGCTTGCGCTCGACGCCATAGGCATAGCCGCCGAGCCCGCCGTCGCTGCGGGTGACGCGGTGGCAGGGGACGACGACCGCGATCGGGTTGCTGCCGCAGGCGGTGCCCACCGCGCGTACCGCACCCGGCTGGCCGGCGGCGGCGGCGAGCTGGGCGTAGCTGCGCGTTTCGCCCGCCGGGATCGTCTTGAGCGCCTGCCACACCGCCTCCTGAAATGCGGTGCCACGCACGTCGAGTGGCAGCGCGGTGTCGCGGCCGGGCGCCTCGACCAGCGCCACCACCGCCGCGGCGAGCGCCGCCAGCGCATCGTCGCCCGGCGCGATCTCCGCCCGCGGGAAGCGCGCCGCGAGCGCCGTCGCATCCTCGTCGAACGCCACCCGGCATAGGCCCCTGTCGGTCGCCGCGACCAGCAGCGGCCCCAGCGTCGTCGCCGCCTGCGTCCAGCGGATCGTCACCCCCGCGCCGCCGCGCGCCCAGGCGCTCGGCGCCATCCCCAGCCGCTTGGCGCCGTCGGCATAGAAGCGGCTCGCCGCGCCGTAACCGGCGTCGTAGATCGCGTCGGTGACGCGCCCCTCGCGCTGCAGGGCGTCCGCCGCCCGCCCGGCGCGCAGCGCGCGGGCATAGCCCGCCGGGCTGACCCCGGTCGCGCGGGTGAACAGGCGCTGGAAATGATGCGGCGCATAGCCGACCGCGGCGGCCAGCGCGGCGAGCCCGATCGGCGCCTCCGCCGCGGCGATCAGCGCGATCGCTTCGGCCACCGCCCGGCTGTCGCGCGCGACGTCGTCGGGTTTGCAGCGCAGGCAGGCGCGATAGCCCGCCGCGCGTGCCGCCGCGCCGTCGGGAAGGAAGGACACGTTCTCCCGCCGCGGATGCCGCGCCGGGCAGCTCGGCTTGCAATAGATGCCCGTGCTCCGCACCGCCGCGACGAAGGCGCCGTCCTGCGCCCGGTCGCGGCGTGCGAAGGCGGCCCAGGCCGCATCCTGATCGATGATCGTCATGCCACCGCGATAGCCGATATCGCGCGCCGCCCCATCCTGCCGCTTGCGCTCAAAACCCGCTGCCCGTCAGCGGTGGCCGCCGCCGCATCGACGCGACGTCCTGCGCCCCTGCCGCGAGCGCGGCGACGCGCGCCAGTCCCTTGCTGATCTCGCCGCCGGCAGCCGGCGCGAACAGCCGCGCGCGCGCATACCGGTCGGCCGCCTCGCGATATCGCCCCGCCGCTTCCGCGCAGAGCGCCAGATTGAACGTCGTCGCGCCATGGTCGGGCGCCATCCGGTCGACGTCGGCGAAGGCGGCGCAGGCGGCGGCGGGATCGTGCTTGGTCAGCCGCACCGCCTGTTTGAAGCGCGCCGCAGCGTCGGGCGGCAGGCCGTCGCGCGTCTCGATCACGCGAATCGTGTAATCCTCGGCATGCGGGGCGAGATCGTGCTGCACCTCGGCGGCGACCGATTCGATCATGCCGCTCACCACACCCTCGGCGCTGGTCGCGACGCCGCCGTCCTCGCACCAGTCCGCGCGGTCGTCGCGCGTCTTGGTGGTCGAATAGGGCAGCGCGCCGGTCCGTCGCCGCACCTCCAGATCGGCGCGCAACGCGATCGTGCGGCGGACGCAGGCGACGCTGTAGCGTTCCTTGCGGACGCATTTGCCGTCCTTCTTCTCGGCGCACCGCTCGCGCCCCTCGCGATAGTCGCTGCTCGCGACCTGCACGCCGGTGCGCCCGGTGAGCATCCCGTCGGGGCGCAGCGCCGGCGGGATCAGCCGCACGTGCGGCAACCCGTCCGTACCCAGCTTCGCCAGCCGCCGCTCGACCGCATCGGCAAGCTCCGCGCCGTCCGGCCCGGCGAACGGCCCGACGCCGATCGTCGGCAACAGGCTCGCCTCGCGCGCTTGCGCCGCGAAAACGCCCTCAACGCGCAACGTCTCGGCGGCCGCGGGCAGGGCGAACATCGCTCCGATCGCCACCGCCGCCCACCACCGCTTCATCGTGTCTCCATCTGCCGGGAGCGGACATAGCTGCACGATCCTGAACGAAAGCTACCAAATCCTCCCCCGCCAGGGGGAGGGGGACCGCTCGGCGCTAGCCGAGTGGTGGAGGGGGAGGTAAGGGCGGGAGCCCAATCATAAAGCTCCCACCCTTACCTCCCCCTCCGTCAGCGCTTCGCGCTGCCACCTCCCCCTGGCGGGGGAGGAATTGGCTTGCACACATCTCTGCCCTCGCGTCCCTCCCCCTTGCGGGGGAGGAATTTGGCCGCCTCAAACCCCCGCCCGCACACCACTTTGCATCCCCCGTACTTGCACTAACCGCCCCCTCATGCTAGCCGCCCGCCACCCATAGCAGGTGTGCATCGCGCGCCCTCTTCCCCATGGGCCAACATTCGGCACGAGGACTTCAGCTCCGTGGAGACATCCATCGGTACTTCTGGCGGCGGTATTCAGGCGAGCTTGGGTGGGCGCTACGCGATCGCCCTCTTCGATCTCGCGCGCGATGCCAAGACGATCGACACCGTCGAATCCAGCCTCGCCAATGTGCGCGACGCGCTGAACGAAAGCGACGATTTCCGCGCGCTCACCGTCAGCCCGCTGGTCGCCCGCGGCGCCGCGGTGAAGGCGGTGCTCGCCACCGCCGATGCGCTCGGCGTCGACGCCACCACCAAGAATTTCCTCGGCGTCCTCGCCGAGAACCGCCGCCTCGGCCAGCTGCCCGCGATCATCCGCGCCTTCCGCCAGCTCGCCGCACGCCACCGTGGCGAGATCGCCGCGGAGGTGACCAGCGCGCATCCGCTGAACGACGAGCAGGTCGTCGAGCTCAAGCAGCAGCTCCGCCAGCGCGTCGGCCGCGACGTCTCCGTCGACCTGTCGGTCGACCCCGAACTGCTCGGCGGCCTGGTCGTCCGCATCGGTTCACAGATGATCGATTCGTCGATCCGCACCCGTCTCAATACTCTCGCGCACGCGATGAAGGGCTAACTCACGATGGATATCCGCGCCGCAGAAATCTCCAAGGTCATCAAGGACCAGATCAGCAACTTCGGCACCGAAGCGCAGGTCACCGAAACCGGTCAGGTGCTGTCGGTCGGCGACGGCATCGCGCGCATCTACGGTCTCGACAACGTCCAGGCGGGCGAGATGGTCGAATTCGCCAACGGCGTGCAGGGCATGGCGCTCAACCTCGAGGCCGATAACGTCGGCGTCGTGATCTTCGGCTCGGACTCGGAGATCCGCGAGGGCGATATCGTCAAGCGCACCGGCACGATCGTCGACGTTCCCGTCGGCAAGGGCCTGCTCGGCCGCGTCGTCGATGGCCTTGGCAACCCGATCGACGGCAAGGGCCCGATCGTCGCCGAGAAGCGCAGCCGCGTCGAGGTCAAGGCACCGGGCATCATCCCGCGCCAGTCGGTCAGCGAGCCGATGCAGTCGGGCCTCAAGGCGATCGACGCGCTCGTCCCCGTCGGCCGCGGCCAGCGCGAGCTGATCATCGGCGATCGCCAGACCGGCAAGTCGGCGGTCGCGATCGACACCTTCATCAACCAGAAGACGATCAACCAGTCGTCGGACGAATCGAAGAAGCTGTATTGCGTCTATGTCGCGGTCGGCCAGAAGCGCTCGACCGTCGCGCAGCTCGTCAAGACGCTCGAAGAGAATGGCGCGATGGACTATTCCATCGTCGTCGCCGCGACCGCGTCGGAGCCCGCACCGCTCCAGTTCCTCGCGCCCTATACCGGCACCGCGATGGGCGAGTATTTCCGTGACAACGGCATGCACGCGCTGATCGTGTTCGACGATCTGTCGAAGCAGGCGGTCGCCTATCGCCAGATGTCGCTGCTGCTGCGCCGTCCGCCGGGCCGCGAAGCCTATCCGGGCGACGTCTTCTATCTGCACAGCCGCCTGCTCGAGCGCGCCGCCAAGATGTCGGACGCCAACGGCGGCGGTTCGCTCACCGCGCTGCCGATCATCGAGACGCAGGCGGGCGACGTGTCGGCCTATATCCCGACCAACGTGATTTCGATCACCGACGGCCAGATATTCCTCGAAACCGACCTGTTCTTCGCCGGCATCCGCCCCGCGATCAACGTCGGCCTGTCGGTCAGCCGCGTCGGCTCGGCCGCGCAGACGAAGGCGATGAAGAAGGTGTCGGGCTCGATCAAGCTCGAGCTCGCGCAGTATCGCGAGATGGCGGCGTTCGCGCAGTTCGGTTCGGACCTCGACGCCTCGACGCAGCGCCTGCTCAACCGCGGCGCGCGCCTCACCGAGCTGCTCAAGCAGGCGCAGTTCTCGCCGATGCCCTTCGAGGAGCAGACCGCGTCGATCTTCGCCGGCACGCAGGGCTATCTCGACAAGGTCGCGGTGACCGACGTCGTCCGCTACGAGCAGGCGATGCTGCAGGACCTGCGCGCCAACCACGCCGGCGTCCTCACCAAGATCCGCGAGACGCGCGATCTTGGCGACGAGGCCAAGTCGGGGCTGAAGGCCGCGCTCGACCAGTTCGCGAAGACCTTCGCGTAAAGCCAACCACGTCACCCCGGCCTCGAGCCGGGGTCCCGCTGCTCTCCCGACGATGCAGGAAGAAGCGGGATGCCGGATCAAGTCCGGCATGACGGCAAGAGGACAATAGATGGCAAGCCTGAAGGCCCTCAAGATCCGGATCAACTCGGTCAAATCGACCCAGAAGATCACCAAGGCGATGAAGATGGTCGCCGCCGCCAAGCTGCGCCGCGCGCAGGAGGCGGCGCAGGCCGGCCGTCCCTATGCGGAGCGGCTGGAGGCGGTCGTCTCCAGCCTGTCGCGCCAGCTCGCCGGCGGGGCGACCGTGTCGCCGCTGCTGTCGGGCACCGGCAAGGACCAGGTGCATCTGCTCGTCGTCGCGACGTCGGAGCGCGGTCTGGCCGGTGCGTTCAACACCAACATCGTCCGCGCCGCCCGCCGCAAGGCGGAGGAGCTGGAGGCGCAGGGCAAGACCGTCCGCTTCTATCTCGCCGGTAAGAAGGGGCGGGTGCTCAAGCGCTTCTATCCCAAGGCGATCCTCGCCGATCACGAGCTGGGCGGCCACAAGACGCTCGGCTTCCAGCAGGCCCGCGAAGTCGCCGACGACCTGCTCGCGCGCTATGCCGCGGGCGAGTTCGACGTCGCGCATCTGTTCTACGCCAAGTTCGTCTCGGCGCTGGTCCAGCTTCCCGTCGGCCGCCAGATCATCCCGGTCGCGGTCGACGAGGCCAAGACGGATGCGGCGGCAACGCCGGTCACGTCGGCGGGCGCCGTGGTGGAATACGAACCCGACGAGGAACAGATCCTCGCCGACCTGCTGCCGCGCAACGTCGCGATCCAGGTGTTCCGCGCGATGCTCGAAAACGCCGCATCCGAACAGGGCAGCCGCATGAACGCGATGGACAATGCCACCCGCAATGCGGGCGACATGATCAATCGCCTGTCGATCCAGTATAACCGCACGCGTCAGGCCGCGATCACGACCGAGCTGGTCGAGATCATCTCCGGCGCCGAAGCGCTCTAACGAATCCGAAGCAGGAAGAACCGCCATGGCAACCGCCGCAGACGACATCCGCCCGACCCAGTCGACGGGCAGCAGCAACACCACCGGCACGATCGCCCAGGTCATCGGCGCCGTCGTCGACGTCCACTTCCCGGACAATCTGCCGGCGATCCTCTCGGCGCTCGAGACCGACAACAACGGCAACAAGCTGGTGCTCGAAGTCGCGCAGCATCTCGGCGAGAACACCGTCCGCACGATCGCGATGGACGCGACCGAGGGCCTGACCCGCGGCCAGACCGTCCGCGACACCGGCGCGCAGATCAGCGTTCCCGTCGGCCCGGCGACGCTCGGCCGCATCATGAACGTCATCGGCGAGCCGATCGACGAGCGCGGCCCGGTGCAGACCGATTTGCGCGCGCCGATCCATGCCGAGGCGCCGCTGTTCGTCGACCAGTCGACCGAGAACGCCATCCTCGTCACCGGCATCAAGGTCATCGACCTGCTCGCTCCTTACGCCAAGGGCGGCAAGATCGGCCTGTTCGGCGGCGCCGGTGTCGGCAAGACCGTGCTGATCCAGGAACTCATCAACAACATCGCCAAGGGCCACGGCGGCACCTCGGTGTTCGCCGGCGTCGGCGAGCGCACCCGCGAGGGCAACGACCTCTATCACGAATTCCTCGACGCGGGCGTCATCGCCAAGGATGCCGAGGGCAATCCGACCAGCGAGGGGTCGAAGGTCGCCTTGGTGTTCGGCCAGATGAACGAGCCGCCGGGCGCCCGCGCCCGCGTCGCGCTGTCGGGCCTGACCATCGCGGAATATTTCCGCGATCAGGAAGGGCAGGACGTGTTGTTCTTCGTCGACAACATCTTCCGCTTCACTCAGGCGGGCGCGGAAGTGTCGGCGCTGCTCGGTCGCATCCCGTCGGCGGTGGGCTATCAGCCGACGCTGTCGACCGACATGGGCGCGCTGCAGGAGCGCATCACCTCGACCAACAAGGGTTCGATCACCTCGGTGCAGGCGGTCTACGTCCCCGCGGACGATCTCACCGACCCGGCCCCGGCGACCTCGTTCGCCCATCTGGATGCGACGACCGTGCTCAACCGCGCGATCTCCGAACTCGGCATCTATCCGGCGGTCGATCCGCTCGATTCGACCAGCCGCGTGCTCGAACCGCGCGTCGTCGGCCAGGAGCATTACGACACCGCCCGCGCCGTCCAGTCGCTGCTCCAGCGCTACAAGTCGTTGCAGGACATCATCGCCATCCTCGGCATGGACGAATTGTCCGAAGAGGATAAGCTGACGGTGACGCGCGCGCGCAAGATCCAGAAGTTCCTCAGCCAGCCGTTCCACGTCGCCGAGGTCTTCACCGGCATCAGCGGCAAGTTCGTGCAGATCGAGGATACGGTCCGCTCGTTCAAGGCGGTGGTCGACGGCGAATACGACCATCTGCCCGAGGCGGCCTTCTACATGGTCGGCGGCATCGACGAAGTCGTCGCCAAGGCCGAGAAGCTCGCGCAGGAAGCGTAACCCTATCAAAGCCCCTCTCCTTCAGGGGAGGGGTTGGGGTGGGGCCTGTCCGTAGACGCGAGTCTCGATGAGACATCCCCCACCCCCAAACCCCTCCCCCGAAGGGGAGGGGCTTAGGAACACAAGACATGCTCCACTTCGAACTCGTCACGCCCGAAAAGCTGGTCCGCTCCGAGGACGTCTATATGGTCGTGGTGCCGGGCACCGAGGGCGACTTCGGCGTGCTCGAAGGCCATGCGCCGCTGATGTCCACCGTCCGCGACGGCGCGCTGTCGGTCTATCGTACCGAGGGTGGCCAGCCCGAGACGATCGCGATCCAGGGCGGCTTCGCCGAGGTCAACGCCAAAGGGCTGACCGTGCTGGCCGAAAAGGCTGCCTGACGCGCACGCGCCGGCAAGTCGCTGACCTGCCGGTCGAATCCCGACGCGCTGTCCTACACGTCGCGCCACTGCTAGGGGAGGAGCCGTACACCCGGCTCCTCCCCATCCGTGCAGAAACGGAAACGATCGGGAGGCGATCGTTTCCATTAAGGTGTCCAACTTGTCCATGTTGGCGCGGCGACCTCGGCGCATGAGGGCATGATCGCTCGAGCCCGGGCCCTCACGCCTTGAACAGCGACGGCCCCTTCTTCACCACCGTCACGCCCGCCGCATCGGTCACCGCAAAGGTGAAGCCCGGCAGCAGGCAGAAGGCGCCGACCTCGCCCTTCGGCGACAGCGCCAGGAAGCCGACCTGCGTGCCCTTGATGGCATCGCCGCGCAGCGTGGCGATATGGCGGACCACCTCCTCGCACGCCGCCTGCGGCGACAGGCCGGCGCGCATCGACGCCACCACGCGCGCGCTGCCCGAGACCCGCGTCACTTCCTCGCCGAGCCCGGTCGAGGTCGCCGCGCCGACCCCCGCCTCGACATAGAGGCCCGCGCCGACCTGCGGCGAATCGCCGACGCGCCCGCGCATCTTGAACGCCATGCCGGAGGTCGTGCACGCCCCCGCCATCCGCCCGTCCGCCGTCCGCGCCAGCAGACCGATCGTATCGTGGTCGAGCGCACCGCCGCGGGGGCGGCGGTTCTCGATATTGGCCTCCGGTCTGTATTGCGAGGTCTTGAGCCAGTCGCGCCACGCCTTCTCCGCCTCGGGGGTGAGCAGATCGACCTTGGGGAAGCCCTGGTCGCGCGCGAAGCGCGTCGCGCCCTCGCCGACGATGAAGGTGTGTGGCGTCTTCTCCATCACCCGTCGCGCCACCGAGATGGCGTGGACCGTGTCCTCCAGCGCCGCCACCGCGCCGACGCCGCCGCGATCGTCCATGATGACCGCATCGAGCGTGACGTGGCCGTCGCGATCGGGATAGCCGCTATAGCCGACCGAATGGTTGTTCGGGTCCGCCTCGGGCACCATGCCGCCCGCCTCGACCGCGTCGATCAGCGTGCCGCCCGCCTTCAGCCGCGCGAAGGCGGCGTCGTTCGCCGCGGCGCCGAAATCCCAGGTCGAGACGATCATCGCGCCGCTGCCCGCCGGCGCCGCGCCGGCGAGCGATGCCACACCGGCGGTCGCCGCCGCCCCACCGAGAAATCCGCGCCGTGTCGTCATTCGCCACACCCCTGTTGGACCTGTATTGGTCTGCTAGAGGAAGTTATACGGATCGACGTCCACCGTCACGCGCGCTTTCGCCGGCCAGTCGAGCGCGCCGAGCCAATCGCGGATCACGTCCTGCACGTCGAGTGCGCGGCGGGCATGGACGAGCAGGCGGTAGCGATGCCGCCCGCGCAGCATCGCCAGCGGCGCGGGGGCGGGGCCATAGACCGCCATCCCCTCGACCTGCGGCGCCGAGCGCGCGACCAGCCGCGCGATCTCGTTGGCGCAGGCCTGTTCCTCCGACGAGACGACGATCGCGGCATAGCGGCCGAACGGCGGCGCCCCGGCGTCGCGGCGCGCCTCGGTCTCCGCCTCGTAGAAGGCGTCCGCGTCGCCGGTGATCAGCGCCTGCATCACCTGCGCCTTGGGGCTGTGCGTCTGGATGAACACATGGCCGGGCTTGGCGCCGCGCCCGGCGCGCCCCGACACCTGCCGGATCTGCTGGAAGGTACGCTCGGCGGCGCGCAGGTCGCCGCCCTCCAGCCCCAGGTCGGCATCGACCACGCCGACCAACGTCAGATTGGGGAAGTGATAGCCCTTGGTGACCAATTGCGTGCCGACGACGATATCGATGTCGCCCGCCTCCATCCGCCCGACGAACTCCGCCGCCTTGGCCGGCGACCAGATCGTGTCGGAGGTGACGACCGCGGTCTTCGCCTCGGGGAACAGCGCGGTGACCTCGTCGGCGATCCGCTCGACGCCGGGGCCGCAGGCGACGAGGCTGTCCTCCTCCTTGCACTCGGGGCAGGCGCGCGGCGTCGGCAGGACATGGCCGCAATGATGGCAGGCGAGCCGCCGCGTCAGCCGATGCTCGACCATCCAGGCGGTGCAATTGGGGCATTGGAAGCGATGCCCGCAGGTGCGGCACAGCGTCAGCGGCGCATAGCCGCGGCGGTTGAGGAACAGCAGCGACTGTTCCCCCTTGGCGAGCGTCTCCTCCAGCGCGGCGACGAGCTTGGGCGCGAGCCAGCGGCCGCGCTCGGGCGGCTGCTGGATCAGGTCGATCGCCTCGATCGTCGGCATCTCCGCGGCGCCGTAGCGGCCGGGCAGCTTGAGTTCGGCATAGCGGCCGAGCGCGACCTGCTGGCGCGTCTCGATCGCCGGGGTCGCGCTGGCGAGGATCACCGGGCAGCCTTCGAACTTGCCGCGCATCACCGCGACGTCGCGCGCGTGGTAATGGACGCCCTCTTCCTGCTTGAAGCTCGTCTCATGCGCCTCGTCGACGACGATCAGGCCGAGGTTGCGATAGGGCAGGAACAGCGCCGAGCGCGCGCCGACCGTCACCAGCGCCTCGCCCGTCGCGATCGCCCGCCACGCGCGGCGCCGCTGCGTCGAGCGCAGCCCGGAATGCCACGCCACCGGCTCGCAGCCGAAGCGGTCGTGGAAGCGCTTGAGGAACGGCTCGGTCAGCGCGATCTCGGGCAGCAGGACGAGGCATTGCCGGCCCTGCCGGATCGCCTCGGCGACCGCCTCGAAATAGACCTCGGTCTTGCCCGAGCCGGTGACGCCGTCGAGCAAAGTGGGGCGGAAGTCATGCGCGGCGACGCCCGCGACCAGCGTCGCGGCGGCGGCCTGTTGTTCGCCGGCCAGCGCCGGCGGGCCGAAATCGGGATCGGGATGCGGATAGGGGCTGTCGATCGCCACCTCGACCGCCTCGATCGCACCGGTCTTGACGAGCCCGCGGATCACCGCGTCGGAGACGTCGGCCATCGTCGCCAGCTCGCGGATCAGGCCCTGGCGGTCGCCGATCCGCTCCAGCGCCTGTTCGCGCTGCGGGGTGAGGCGCGGCGGGACGTGACCGGTGACGCGATATTCGGTCGCGGTCCGCTTGCCCTCCAGCGCCGAGGTCGAGGCGAGCGCCATCCGCACCACCGCGGCGGGCGGCGCGAGATAATAATCCGCTGTCCACTCCACCAGCCGGCGCAGCGGCGCGGCGAGCGGCGGCACGTCGACCGTGCCGAGCAGCGGTCGCAACCGGTTGTCGCCGACCTCCGTATCCGAGGGCAGCCGCTCGGGCTCCCAGACAACGCCGAGCAATTGGCGCGGCCCCAGGGGCGCGATGACGACCGACCCGGGCTCGACCGCCATGCCCGCCGGCACGCGATAATCGAGCGGGCCGAGCGCGGAGTTGAGGACGAGGACGCGGGCACGCGAGGACATGGCCGAGCCCATATGGGGGCTCGGCGACTCGTCGGAAAGCGTTAAGCGGCCTTGCGGACGTTCGCGCGCTGCGCCTGGCCGACGCGGGCGCGTTTCGCCGCATAGAGGACGACGTCGGCGCGGCGGGCGAAATCGCGCAGCGAGTGGCAATCGGCGTCGAACAGCGCGAGCCCGACCGATCCGGCGCTGGTCATCGTGATGCCGCCGCTCTCGACCGGGATGTGCAACGCCGCCTCGAGCCGGTCGCGCAGCCGATCGGGATCGGCGATCATCGCCGGATCGGTGATCACCACCGCGAATTCGTCGCCGCCGATCCGCGCGGTGAAGCAGTCTCGCAGCCACGGTTCGGTCAGCGCCGCACCGGTCAGCCGCAGCACGTCGTCGCCGACGCCATGGCCGAGCGCGTCGTTGATGTCCTTGAAGCCGTCGAGATCGATCAGCGCCAGCATCAACGGCGATCCGTCGACCCGCGCCCGCCGCATCGCATGATCCAATTCACGGTCGAACGCGGCGCGATTGGGAATGCCGGTCAGCGCGTCGGTATCGGCGGAGTGGCGCAGCCGCGTCTCCAGCTCGTGCTGCCCGGTGATGTCCTGGAACACGCCGACCAGCGCCTGGACGATGCCGTCGCATGCCTCGACCTCGGCGGCGGCGCGGACCCGGCGGCGGTGGCCGTCGGCGGTGATCAGGTCGGTGTCGAATTCGAACGGCTCGCCCGTCTCCAGCGTCCGGCGGATCGTGTCGGCGACCATCATGCGGGCGTGCGGCGGGTAGAAATCGAGCGCGTTGTCGAGCGGCGGGACCGCACCGACCGGCAGGCCGTGGATGCGGAACACGTTCTCCGACCATTCCAGCGCCGAATCGGCGACCGACATGCGCCACGACCCGATCATCGCGATCCGCTCCGCCTGGCGGAAGATGCGCTCCTTGCGCGCCAGCCGGCGGACCAGCTCCTCGCCGGTGGTGGCGATGCGGATCGCCTCGATCGCGGTGCGCCGCGCCGCGATCAGCGCCTCGGCGAGGCTGGCGAGGTGCTGCAAGGCGGCATGGCCGGCGGCGTTGAGCGAACGCGGGCTGGTGTCGAGGACGCAGAGCGTGCCGATCGGCTGGCGGACGCCGGCGCCGTCGGCGACGTGGATCGCGGTCCCGGCATAGAATCGCATGCCGGCGTCGGTGACCAGCGGAAAGCTGTCGAACCGCGTATCCTGGGTGAGATCGTCGACGATCAGCGGCCGGTCCTGCCGGATCGTGCGATCGCAGAAGGCGACGTCGCGATCGAGCTCGCGCGCGCCGGGCACCGTGCTCGCCTTGATCCACAGCCGTTTTTGGTCGATCAGCGTGAGCAGCGCGATCGGGCAGCCGAGCAGCTCCGCCGCCAGTGCGACGAGCGCGTCGAATTCCTTCTCGGGTTCGCTGTCGAGCAGCGCCAGCGCATGCAACGCGGCGAGCCGGCCGGTTTCGTCATAGGAGGGATGGGATGACGACGGATGATCATTCATGGCCGCTATGGTGTTGTCCCAAAACAGTTAAAATGTTCTTCTTGACCCTGGATGCGCGCGCCGCGGCGGCCCGGCGATGAGCGCTGCCGAGCCGCCTCCATCGGTTCGCTGGGCCGCGCATCTCGCGCGCGACCGGCGGCGGTCGGCGCATACCGTGCGCGCCTATCAGGCGACCGCCGAGCGGCTGACCGCCTTCCTCCAGGTGCATTGGGGCGAGCGCGTCGATGCGGCGGCGTTGGCGCGGGTGACGGCGGCGGACCTGCGCGCCTTCCTCGCCGCGCGCCGCGCGGAAGGGCTGGGCAACGCCTCGGCCGCGCGCGAGCTGTCGGCGGTGCGCGGCTTCCTCGCCTTCGTCGTGCCCGATGGCGACGTGCCGCGGCTGCGCGGACCGCGGGTGAAGGTCGGGGTGCCGCGGCCGGTGTCGCCCGACGAGGCGCTGGCGCTCGCCGGCGCGGTGGCGGATGCGGCGGTCGAGCCGTGGATCGGCGCGCGCGATTGGGCGGTGCTGCTGCTGCTCTACGGTGCCGGGCTGCGCATCGGCGAGGCGATCGCCTTGCCGGCGGCGGTGCTGCCGCTCGGCGAGACGCTGGCGGTGACCGGCAAGCGCGACAAGACGCGGATCGTGCCGCTGCTGGCGCGGGTCCGCGACGCGATCGAGACTTATGCGGCGCAGCAGCCGTGGGTGCTCGATCCGGCGGCACCTTTGTTCCGCGGCGCCAAGGGCGGGCCGCTGTCTCCCGGCATGGTCCGCAAGGCGGTGCAGCGCGCCCGGGGGCAATTGGGGCTCGGCGAGCGGACGACGCCGCACGCGCTACGGCACAGTTTCGCGACGCATCTGCTCGGCCGGGGCGCGGACCTGCGCGCGCTGCAGGAGTTGCTGGGCCATGCCAGCCTGAGTTCGACGCAGGTCTATACCGCGGTCGACGCGGCGCATCTGCTCGACGTCTACCGCAACGCCCACCCGCATGGGTAAGGATAATTCCTCCCCCGCCAGGGGGAGGGGGACCGCCACGCGCAGCGTGGTGGTGGAGGGGGAGGACAGGGCGGGAGCATCGCAGGGCTTCCACCCTTTCCGCCCCCTCCGTCAGCCGACGTCACCGCTCCCGCGGCTTCCACGTCGCCACGCGCCAGATATAGCCCAGCACGATCAGCACCATGATCGCCACCGCCAGCGGCCCGACATAATGGTCCAGCTCGGCGAAGCGCGCACCGAGGTAGAGGCCCGCGCCGGCAAGGATGCTGTTCCAGATCAGGCTGCCCGCGAAGGTCCAGACGAGGAACCGCCACACCGGCATGCAGGTGATCCCCGCCGGCAGCGAGATGATCGTCCGGAAGGTCGGCATGAAGCGGAACACGAACACCACCCAGCCGCCGCGACGCACGAAGAAGCGGTGCAGCGCCTCGACATCCTCCCATTCCATCGTCAGCCAGCGGCCGTGCCGCTCGACGAAGGGGCGGAAGCGTGTGTAGCCGACGTGGCGGCCGATATAATACCAGACGTAATTGCCCGCGGTCGTGCCCGCGGTGCCCCATAGCACCAGCGGCACCATCGCCATGTCGCCGCGCGCGACCGCCATCCCGCCGAGGCCCATGATCACCTCCGACGGGATCGGCGGGATGATATTCTCCAGCGCCATCAGCAGGAAGATGCCGATATAGCCGCCCCAGGCGATGCCGTTGAGGATAAGCTCCGTCATGCCGGTGGGTAACGGCGCGGGGGTCAGCCGCGTTCCGCCACCCTGCGCTCGATCGCATCCCAGATCAGGCCGGCGACGTCGGTGCCGTCGAACCGTTCGATCGCGACGATGCCGGTCGGCGAGGTCACGTTGATCTCGGTCAGCCATTCGCCGCCGATCACGTCGATGCCGACGAAGATCAGGCCGCGGCGCTTCAGCTCGGGGCCCAGCGCGTCGCAGATCTCGCGCTCGCGGTCGGTCAGCTCGGTCTTCACCGCCGAACCGCCGACCGCGAGGTTGGAGCGGATCTCGCCCTCGCCGGGCAGCCGGTTGATCGCCCCCGCCACCACGCCGTCGACCAGCACGATACGCTTGTCGCCCTTCGCCACCGCCGGCAGGAACGCCTGGATCATATGCGGTTCGCGCCACGTCTGGTTGAACACCTCGATCAGCGCGGACAGGTTGGCGCCATCGCTGCCGACCTTGAAGATCGCCTTGCCGCCGTTGCCGTGGAGCGGCTTGACGACGATCTCGCCATGTTCGGCGAGGAAGGCGCGCGCCTCGTCGAGGCTGCGGGTGATCAGCGTCGGCGGCATGAAACGCGCATAATCGAGCACGAACACTTTTTCGGGCGCGTTGCGGACGCTGACCGGGTCGTTGACCACCAGCGTCCGGTCGGCGATCCGCTCGAGCAGATGCGTCGCGGTGATATAGCCGAGGTCGAACGGCGGATCCTGCCGCATCAGCACGACATCCGCCTCCTCACCGAGGTCGAGGCTGACCGGCGCGTCGAACCGGAAATGATCGCCCTCGACCCGCTGCACGGTGACGGGATGCGCCTTCGCCCAGACGCGGCCGTCGCGATAATTGAGATCCCCGGCGTCATAATGGAACAGCCGGTGGCCGCGCTTCTGCCCGGCGAGCATCAGCGCGAAAGTCGAATCGCCCGCGATGTTGATACTGTCGAGCGGGTCCATCTGGACGGCGACGGTGAGGGACATCGGGACACTCGCGGGCTGTTGGTCTGGGGGCGGGACTTAGGGTGGCGTGGGGGGAATGTCACCCGCTTCGCAACTCGCGCGTTATTCCTGAACGTCAGCCGCCGATCCACGCATTCTCGATATGCCGCGGCCGGGTGCCGGGAGCGAGCAGGATCACGTCGATGCGGATGTCGTCGCCGGGAACGGCATAGCGCGGCATCAGCAGCTCGGCGGCCGCCGCGACGCGGGCAAGGCGCCGTTCGTCGATCGCGAAGTCGAGTTCGGCGGCGGTCCGGCGCATCTTGACCTCGACGAAGGCGATCAGGCTGCCCTTGCGCGCGACGAGGTCGACTTCGCCCGCCGGCGTGCGGACGCGGCGATCGAGCACCGTCCAGCCCTTGAGCCGCAACCACCAGCCGGCCAGCCGCTCGCCACGACGTCCCGCCGCCTCCGCAGTACGACGCTCGGTGGTGGAGGCACGGCGAGGGGGACGCATGCCGTCAGGCTGCCGCAACCACCCGTGGCACGCAAGCCCGCGGGTCGTGCGGTTGGCCGGCACGGCGAGGGCGCCGCCTGCATCCGCCTATAATGACATCACGACATCGCCGGCCGGCCGATGCGACGGACCCGCCGGCATATCCGAACAGAGAGTAATGTGATGCTCGCCACCGATGCACTGGAACGCGAACTCATCGACGAGCTGAACCGGCAGATCGGGCGACGACTGAGTTCCGGCGAGATAAGCCGGCTCAGCCTGATGGTGTTCTTCGAACAATGGGCGGACGATCCGAATACGGTGGCGCAGACCCTGTTGCGTATCGCGCTGAAAGCCTCGCCCAATGCTGAAAACGCTACGCAGGTGCTGAATGCCTATCGCGAGATTACGCGGCAGCGCGCGATTCGCGACATGCCGGCGTTGATCGACTGGGTATCGGCGTGCGAACACCGATCGCTGCCGCTGCCGGTCATCATCTCGTGCGAAAAGTATTTGTCCACTGTCGCGCGCGCCGCAGGCGATCTGGCCGACCGCTATTTTGGCATACGGCCGGTCATCGTCACGGGCGGGAACGATCTCGGCTTCGATGAAGCCCGTTCGATCCTCCGGCTGCCGGTCAGCGACGTCTATGAAGCGCTGCCATACAAGATCTTCGAGACCTGGGTGTTTCTGGAGGCGCTCGGCGCGCGCCACGGCGTGATCAAGATCGACGACGATCTGCAGGTCGTCCCGCAGGCGACGCGCGATATCGACGCGGTGCGCGCGGCGTTTTCCGGCGTGAATTATATGGGGCTGACCCTGTCGTCGCTTCATTACGACCGGGCCTGGCATCAGGGCAAATGCGCCTCGGCCGTGGCGCCGCTCTACGCCAAGCCGTTCGTCGCGCCGTGGGCGCGCGGCGCACTGTACTTTCTCTCCAAGGCCGCGATCGAAAAGCTGGCGGCGCATTATCTGCGCTTTCCCGGCTGCCTTGCCGGGGAGCTTTACGAGGACAAGGCGGTCGGCGACCTGCTCCATGTGCTGGGTGTCAACGCCATACACAATCCGCTGGAGGCCATCCTCGGCGTCAGCACCGATGCGCCCGACCGCGGAGTCGCGACCGGCAGGTAATGCCAGCGCCGCCTAACTCACGACGCGGAAGGTGTAGCTGTAATCGGTGCGGGGTGCGCCGGTGATGCCGGTGATGGTCACCGTATAGCTGACGCCCGCCTGCAAGCCGGCGACGCGCCATTGCACGTTGTTGGCGAGGCCGTAGCCTTCGTTGTCGCTGGTCACGTCCGATACGGCGAGCGCGCCGCCGGGGCCGGTGACGGTGATCGTCGCGCGATCGTAGCGGACGTTGGCATTGGCGCCGAACGTGCTCGTCGTCCCCGCGACCACGCTGAAGGACAGATAGCTCGACAGCGTGAAATAGCGCGCCGGATAGTCGCCCGACGGATAGGCGACATAGGCGGGCAGGCCGGCCGGTGCGGTGACGCCGCCGGCGAAGTTGAAGACGCGCATCGAGGCGGCGCTGGCGCGGCTGCCGTCGGGCAGGACGACCGCGACGCGCCCGTAGGAGGTCTTGCCGAGGAACGGGTTGAGGATCCAGCGGCGGTGGCCGATCGAGGCGCTGCCGCCCTCGGTCAGCCACAGGCCGAGATAGCTGTCCTCGCTGTCGAAGCCGAGGCCGGTGCCCCAGCCGCCGATCAGGTTGCTCGCGCCGGCAGCGGTGGCGCCGCTCGCGGTATAGCAGGTCCAGCTCGTCGGCGGCGTGTGGCTGAGCTGTTTGTTGACCGCCATCATCAGCGACGAATCGGCCTCCTGCGCGTCCTCGGCCTCCGAATAGGTGACCGCGGGGAGCTGGTGCAGCGCGCGGATCGCGTTGAGCTTGGCGAGGAAGTCGGCCTTGACGCTCGCCTTGAGCGTGCCGGGTCGGCAGGTCGCGGCATCCGGCTGGACGTCGTAGAGCGCGGCGGCGGCACCTGCCCAGGTCGTCGGAGCGGGCGTCGGGGTCGGTGATGGTGCCGGCGTCGGCGTGGGGCTGGGTGCGGGCGTCGCCGTGGGGGTCGGCGCCGGCGCGCTGACCACGGGCACCGCGGCCGAACCGCCGCTGCTGCCGTCGCCGCCGCCGCATCCCGCCAGGGCCATCAGGAGCGCCGAGGTGACGCCGGTCTTCCACATCTGCATGCGCCGACCATAACCGCGGACTCGTTGACAAGTTGTTGAACGACGGCGCTATTTACCGTCCTGCCGGCACGGGTCGGCGCGCCGTGGCGCTATTCGCCCTTCAGTTCCAGCGCGCGTGCGTAGAGCGCCTTGCGATCCAGACCGAACGCCTTGGCCACCTCGCCGGCGGCCTTGGCGACGGGCAGGCGGGTCAGCGCCTCGACCAATGCGGCGTCGGCGTCCTGCGAATCGGGCGGCGGCGCCTCGCCGGGCGGCGCGACGACGATCACGATCTCGCCCTTCGGCGGCGCATCGGCGTAGCGCGCGGCGAGATGGGTGAGCGTGCCGGTGACCGCTTCCTCGTAGCGTTTGGTGATCTCGCGCGTCACCGCGGCGTCGCGGTCGCCCAGCCCCTCGGCCAGCGCGGCGAGGCAGGCGGACAGGCGCGGGCCGGATTCGTAGAGGACGAGCGTGGCGCGGATCGCGGCGATCTCGTCGATCGCCACCGCCCGCGCATGCGCCTTGCTGGGCAGGAAGCCGGCGAACAGGAAACGATCGGTCGGCAGGCCCGCGAGCGTCAGCGCGGCGACCGCGGCGCAGGGTCCGGGGATGGTGACGATATGATGGCCGGCGGCGCGCGCGTCGCGGACGAGCTTGTAGCCGGGATCGGAGATCAGCGGCGTGCCCGCGTCGGAGACGAGCGCGACCGCCTCGCTCGCCATGCGCGCGATCAGGCCGGGGCGCATCCCCTCGGCATTGTGGTCGTGATAGGGGAGCATCGGGCGCTTGATGCCGATATGGCGGAGCAGGCCGGCGGTGACGCGGCTGTCCTCCACCGCTATCACGTCGGCGCGGGTCAATATGTCGGCGGCACGCGGCGACAGGTCAGCAAGATTGCCGATTGGCGTCGCGACGATGTAGAGCCCGGCTTCTAAAGGTTCGGATATGGCCACAGGGGACGTCATGGCAGAGGCATCGACACTTGCACAGCCGGGGATGCGACAGCCGGAACCGCGACGGCCGTGGTTGCGGCGCGGCATCGCGCTGGCCGCGGCGGCGATGCTCGCCGCCTGTTCGACGGTGGTGCCGCGCGCGCCGGTGACCGCGCCGGAGCGGGCGCCGCGTCCCGCGGCGAACCGGCCCGAGCCGGTCGAGGCCGGGCTGCCGCGCGATACCGCGCGCAATCGCGTCGCGCTGCTGGTGCCGCTGTCGGGGAGCAATGCCGGGGTCGGCCGCTCGATCGCCAATGCGACGATGCTGGCGGTGCTCGACACCGGCACCGACAAGGTGCGGATCACCAATTACGACACCGCGACCGGTGCCGCGGCGGCGGCGCAGCATGCCATCGCCGAGGGTGCGCAGCTGATCCTCGGGCCATTGCTGTCCGACGACGTGCGCGCGGTGGCGCCGATCGCCAAGGCGGCGGGGGTGCCGGTGCTGAGCTTCTCCAACGACGTGTCGGTGGCGGGCAACGGCACCTATCTGATGGGCTATGCGCCGGCGCAGTCGATCGACCGCGTGGTGCAATATGCCACCAGCCGCGGCGTGACGAGCTTCGCCGGGCTGATCCCCAACGGCCTGTACGGCGAGCGCGCCTCGACTGCGTTCCTGCGCTCGGTCGAGGGGGCGGGCGGCTCGGTCGTCTCGTTGCAGACCTATGGCCGGGTGGCCGGCGGCATCGCCGGCGCGGTGACGCGGCTCAATGCCAAGGCGCCCTACGGTGCGGTGCTGATCGCGGATGCCGGATCGAGCGCGGCGGTGGCGGCGCCATTGGTCAAGCGCGGCAGCGGCGCATCGACGCGGCTGCTCGGCACCGAATTGTGGAATTCGGAGACCAGCCTCGCCACCAAGCCGGCGCTCAACGGCGCGTGGTTCGCCAGCGTCGGCAATACGCTCTACCGGCAATATGCGACCAAATATCGCGCGCGCTACAATGCGGCACCGTACCGGCTGTCGAGCCTCGGCTATGACGCGGTGCTGCTGACGGTGCGCATCTCGCGCGACTGGCCGGTGGGGCGGCCGTTCCCGGAGGCGCGGTTGCGCGATGCGGATGGCTTTGCGGGGATCGACGGCGCGTTCCGCTTCGGGCGCGACGGCATCGCCGAGCGGGCGCTCGAGGTGCAGGAAATCCAGAACGGCGCCACGGTGACGGTATCGCCGGCACCGGCCGGGTTCGGCCGCTGAACCCCATTCCTCCCCCGCAATGGGGAGGACTTAGGCGTCCTTGACCACCAGCGGCAGGATCGCGTCGAGCAGCAGCGTGCCCGCCTCCGTCACGCGCAGCCGGCCGGGATCGCGCGCGAGCAGGCCTTGTGCCTCCAGCCGCTCCACCGCGGCCCAGTCGATCGGCGCGATACCGCCGGCGAGCGTTGCGACATGCGTCAGGTCGATGCCCTCGCGCAGGCGCAGGCCCATCACCAGCGCCTCGCTGGCGCGATCGTGCGGGACGAGCGGCTCCTCGATCTGCAGGCCGTGGCCGTTGCGGGCGACGGCGGATAGCCAATTCTCCGGCTTCTTGTGGCGCTGCGTCGCCAATCTGTCGCGGCGGCCGTGCGCGCCCGGGCCGATGCCGGCATAATCGCGGTAGCGCCAATAAGTGAGATTGTGGCGACTCTCCGCACCACGCCGCGCGTGGTTCGAGGTCTCATAGGCCGGCAGGCCCGCCGCATCGGTGAGCGCACGCGTCACCTCGAACAGATCGGCGGCGGCGTCGCCGTCGGGGATGACGAGGCGACCCCTGGCGGCCTCGGTGGCGAAGCGCGTGCCGGGCTCGATCGTCAATTGGTAGAGCGAGAGATGCTCGGTGCCGAACGACAGCGCGCGTGCGAGCTCAGCCTCCCACGCGGGCAGGCTCTGCTCGGGGAGCGCGTAGATCAGGTCGAAGCTGACCCGCGCGAAATGCCGCTGCGCGGTGGCGAGCGCCGCCAGCCCCTCGTCGACGCCATGCGCGCGGTCGAGGAAGCGCAAGGCGCCGTCGTCCAGCGATTGCAACCCGAGCGACACGCGATTGACCCCCGCCGCGGCGATATCTGCGAAGCGCGCCGCCTCGACCGACGACGGATTGGCCTCCAGCGTGATCTCGATATCGGCGGTCGGCGGCCAATGCGTCTGCGCCGCGTCGAGGATCGCGGCGACGGTGGCGGGCGGCATCAGCGACGGCGTGCCGCCACCGAAGAAGATCGAGCCGAGCGTCCGGCCGGGCAGCGCGCGCGCCTCATGCGCGAGGTCGGCGAGCAAGGCGTCGCGCCACGCGTCCTGATCCACCGATTCGCGGACATGGCTGTTGAAATCGCAATAGGGGCATTTCGAGACGCAGAACGGCCAATGGACGTAGAGCGCGAGCGGCGTCTTGTCGGGGATCATGATGCTGCCGATATGGCGGCAATGACAGGGAAACGCCACTCATGGCTCGCCGCCGCGCTGATGTTCGTCGCCGGCTGTACGCAGGCGCCCGAGCGCATCGTCGAGCCGCGGCCGAGCGCCGCGCCGGCGCCGCGCGGCTCGGTGCTGCTGCGCGAGGCGATGCTGTCGGGGCAGAATCGGGCCCGCGCCGACGTCGGCGTCGCGCCGCTGACGTGGAGCGCGCCGCTCGCCGCCTCCGCGCTCGCCTACGCGCAGGAGATGGCACGGACGGGCCGGTTCGAACATGCGCCGCAGTCGATGGGAATGGACCGCGAGGGCGAGAATCTGTGGACCGGCACCCGCGGGGCGTATCGCTTCGACGAAATGGTCGGCCATTGGGTGGCGGAGAAGAAGGATTTCGTGAACCTGCCGGTGCCGCAATCGAGCAGGACCGGCCGCTGGGAGGACGTCGGCCATTACACGCAGATCGTCTGGCGCGGGACGACGCAGGTCGGCTGCGCGATCGCGAGCAATGCGAAGGACGATTTCGTCGTGTGCCGCTATTCGCCGCCGGGCAATGTTTGGGGGACGGTGGCGTATTGAGAGGCGCCGGGCGCCCCTCATCTCCCGTCACCCCGGACTCGTTCCGGGGTCCACGCCGCGGCGAGGAGAACGGCGTGCGATGATGCCGTCTCCTCCTCTGGCGGGGAGGAGTCGTCTTCAAATCCCCGAATATCGCCCCGACCTATGCGGGATCGACATTCATCGTCGTAGCGTAAGCTCCCTGGCGGGCAGGGCCATCGCATATGGCCATTGGGGTGTTGCAACGGCTTTCCCATCCCCGTCATGCCGGACTTGATCCGGCATCCCGCTTCTTCGCGCCGTCCAAAGAAGCGGGACCCCGGCGCAAGGCCGGGGTGACGAAGTGGATTTGGAGGGCGAACGACTTACCGGGAGGGCCATATGCGATCGCCCTGCCCTTGCGGGGGAGGAATCAGGATCGTCGCCGTCGTATAAGGCGCATAAACCCGCCAGCCGAGCGTCGCGTAGAGCGCGGCGCCCATTGCGGTGGCGGTCAGCACCTGGCGTGATGTCGGCGTGCATTGCGCGCCGAGCGCCATCATCAGCGCTTTCCCCAAGCCGCGGCGGCGGTGCGGTTCCTCGACGACGATCCGGTCGTAGACGAAGATGCCGTCCAGTTCCGCCGCATAGCCGCTCGCCGCGGGTCCGCCATCCGGTGCGGCGATCGTCGTGTGCGTGACGCCGCCGTCGCGGAGAGACGTCAGCCGGTAGCCGGGCGGTACCATTGGCGGCATCGGTACGGGCTGGTCCGGCACCATCATGCAATTGGCGTCGGTGATCGTCCAATGCGCAGGCAGCAGCGTGCGGAAGGTGTCGGCATCGGCGCAGAGCTTTACGAAGACACCCGGCTCGGCGATCGTCGCGAGCAAGGCGGTGAGGCCGGGGCCGGGCTCGGCAAACACGTAACGGCGGCGTTCGACCTCGCCGCCCGTGTCGACGCGCCAGCCGCCATGGTCGGCGACCGGCGCCGGCAGGCCGCGCGACAGCGAGCGGGCGGCGAGCCAGCCCCGCACGAGGACCGGATCGACGCCCGTCATCGCCTAGAGCACCGCGGCGACCAATTGGCGGAACGCGTCGGCACGGTGGCTGATCGCGTGCTTGGCGGCGGCGTCCATCTCGCCGAACGTCTCGGTGCCGCCCTCGGGCAGGAACATCGCGTCATAGCCGAAGCCGTTGGCGCCGCGCGGCGGCCAGACCAACGTGCCGTCGACGCGGCCTTCGAACCATTCGACATGGCCGTCGGGCCAGGCCAGCGCCAGCGCGCAGACGAAATGCGCGCTGCGCGGCAGGTCGGGCTCTTCGTTGAGGCGATCTTCGACCAGCCGCATCGCGAGGTCGAAGTCCTTCGACTCCCCCGCCCAGCGCGCCGAGAAGATGCCGGGGTCGCCGCCCAGCGCATCGACGCACAGGCCGCTGTCGTCGGCCAGCGCGGGCAGGCCGGAGAGATCGGCCGCCTGCAACGCCTTCAGCTCGGCGTTCGCCACGAAGGTGGTGCCGGTCTCCTCGGGCTCGGGCAGGTCGAGTTCGCCCGCCGAGACGGGCGCGATGCCATGAGGCCCGAGCAGTTCGGCGATCTCACGCACCTTGCCGGCATTGTGGCTGGCGATGACCAGCCGGCCGGGCTTCAGCTTGCGGATCGCCTGCGGGATATCGCCTTCGCCGCTCATTGGACGGCGCGATCCTGCGCCGCGAAGATCTCGGTGCAGCCGATCCGCGCGAGGCGGAGCAGGCGGAGCAGCGCTTCCTCGTCATAGGTGGCGTGTTCGGCGGTCGCCTGCGCCTCGGCGATATTGCCGTTTTCGAGCAAGACGAAATTGCCGTCGGCATCCGCCGCCGAATCCTCGAGATAGTCGAGGTCGAGCACCGGCGTGCCCTGATAGATGCCGCAGCTGACCGCAGCGACCTTCTGCCGGATCGGGTCGACGGTCAGCTTGCCGCTGGTCATCAGCGTGTTCACCGCGAGGCGCAGCGCGACCCAGGCGCCCGAGATGGCGGCGGTGCGCGTGCCGCCGTCGGCCTGGATGACGTCGCAGTCGAGCGTGATCTGGCGCTCGCCGAGCAGCTTCATGTCGACCACCGAGCGCAGCGACCGGCCGATCAAACGCTGGATCTCCTGGGTACGGCCCGACTGCTTGCCCTTGGCGGCCTCGCGACTGCCGCGGGTGTGGGTGGCGCGGGGCAGCATGCCATATTCGGCGGTCACCCAGCCTTCACCCTTGCCGCGCAGGAACGGCGGCACGCGCTCTTCCAGGCTGGCGGTGACGAGCACCTTGGTATCGCCGAAGCCGACCAGCACCGATCCTTCGGCGTGGCGGGTGAAGTTCGGTTCGATGGTGATCGCCCGCATCTGGTCGGGGGCGCGGCCGCTGGGGCGCATTCAACTCTCCTCAAGGTTCGATGGCGCAGCCCTAGACGGCACGGCTGGCACACGCCAGTGGTGAGCAAGGGGAGAAGGACATGCGCGGCACGGTCTTGGGGGTAGCATTGGCGGCGATCGGCCTGTCGGGATGCGTGGTCATCGACGCGTCGCGCGGCGACGGCAAGCCGGTGGCGTTGGAAAGCGAGACGATCCGCTACGAAACCGGCGCCTGCCACGGTACCTGCCCGGTCTATGCCGTGACGATCGCGCCGGACGGCAAGGGGACGTTCGAGGGCAAACGGTTCACCACCGTCGCGGGAACGCGCACCTTCCAGGCGTCGGCCGCCGCCTATCACCTGTTCGCCGCCAGACTGGCACCGTATCGGCCGCATGGCAGCGAGACGATCTATCAGCCCGGGACGCCCGATTGCCGCAACGCACCGACCGACCTGCCCAGCGTCGACGTGACATGGAGCGAGGCGAGCGGCGGACGCCAGCATCTCGCTTTCTATTACGGCTGCGGCGATCCCGCGATGCGCGAGGCGCTGCGCGGCGCGGCGGCGCTGCTGCCGATCGCCGGCCTGATCGGCACCCCGCAGCGGCCGGGGGCATCGTGAGGCGCGTCCTCCACCGGCGATCCGCATGCGGTGGATCGCCGGTATCGGCGCAGACGGCGGCGCAGGCCTGTTGCGTCGCTACGATCCGGCCTAAATAAAGCGTATGGCACAACCGGTCACCGAACTCACCGATCGCGCCCGCGACATCTTCCGTGCCGTGGTCGACGGCTATGTCGAGAACGGCATGCCGGTGGGGTCGAAGACGATCGCGATCGCCTCCGGACTCAACCTGTCGCCGGCGTCGATCCGCGGCGTGATGCAGGAGTTGGAGGAACTGGGGCTGCTCGCCAGCCCGCATACCAGCGCCGGCCGCATCCCGACCGAACGCGGGCTGCGCCTGTTCGTCGACGGGATGATGCAGGCGCTCGAACCCTCCGCCGAGGAACGCGCGGCGATCGAGGCGCGCGCCGGGCATCGCGGTCCGGTCGAGGAGGCGCTGGCGGCGACGACCGCGGCATTGTCGGGCCTGTCCGCCTGCGCGGGGCTGGTGATGGTGCCCAAGCGCGAACTGGCGCTGCGGTCGATCGGATTCGTCGCGCTGTCGCCCGATCAGGCGATGGCGGTGCTGGTCAGCGAGGATGGATCGGTCGAGAACCGGGTGATCCAGCTTCCCGCGGGGATGACGCCCTCGGCATTGGTCGAGGCGGGCAATTACATGACGGCGACGCTGTCCGGCCTGACGCTCGCCGAGGCGCGCGCGCGCGTCGGGCGGCAGATGGCGGAGGGCGAGGCGGCGCTCGACGGCGCGGCGCGGGCGCTGGTCGAGGCGGGGCTGGCCGTATGGAGCGAGGACGGCGCGCGGCGGCCGGTGCTGATCGTGCGCGGGCAGGGGCGGCTGATCGACGCCGCCGCCGCGGCCGATCTCGACCGGGTGCGCGATCTGCTCGACGACCTCGAGGGCAAGCAGGAAATCGCGCATCTGCTCGACAGTGCAAGTGCCGGCGACGCGACCCGCATCTTCATCGGTGCGGAGAACAAATTGTTCGCTTTATCAGGGTCTTCGGTGATCGCGCGGCCGTTCCGCGGACCCGGCGGGCGGGTGGTCGGCGTGGTCGGCGTGATCGGGCCGACGCGGTTGAACTATGCGCGCGTCGTGCCCATGGTGGATTTCACGGCGGCAACGCTCGCCCGATTGATGGGCTGACACTACAGGGACCTACATGACCGAAGAGACCAAGATCGACGTGGAAGCACTGCGCCAGGAGACGGCGGAGGCCGCTCCCGAAGTGGCGGAGCATGACGGCGCGGCGGCGCGGATCGCCGACCTCGAGAACCAGCTCGCCGACGCCAAGCAGCAGACTCTGTATGCTCAGGCCGAGATCCAGAACCTCCGCCGCCGTACCGAGAAGGAAGTGTCGGACGCGCGCAATTATGCGACGACCTCGTTCGCGCGCGACATCCTGTCGGTCGCCGACAATCTGGCGCGCGGCCTGTCGGCGATCCCGGCCGATCTGCGCGGCGACGAGCGGCTGAAGGGGCTGGTGACCGGGCTGGAAGCGACCGGCCGCGAGTTGGAAAGCGTGTTCACCCGCAACGGCATCACCAAGGTCAAGGCGATGGGCGCGATGCTCGACCCCAACAAGCACCAGGCGATGATGGAAGTGCCGAGCGACGCAGAACCCGGCACCATCGTGCAAGAGATGCAGGCGGGCTATATGCTTAAGGATCGCCTGCTGCGCCCGGCGCTGGTCGGCGTGGCGAAGAAGCCGGATTGAGGTGGGCGGCGGCTCCGGTTGGTTAAACCGGGGTCGCGCCGATTACGCGGCGTGCGACTGGATGTCGTTGAACGGCTCCGCGTCGCGCAGCACCGCGTTGATGCGCGCCTCCCAGCCGGGGCCGGTGGCGCGGAATTTTTCAATCACGTCAGGGTCGAGATGCAGCGTCACCTCTTCCCATTCGGTATCCGAGCGGACCAGCATCGCGACGATTTCGGGCGGCAGTACCTCGCTTGCGGGGCGCGCCTTTGCGAAATCCTCCTTGGTCCATTCGGGATTGTCGTCGAAATCAGGATCGGCGTCGAAGGGCGGTGTCGGGTCCGGCCTATTCATAACGGCGAAGCTCCTTCTCGTGCGCGCGGCAAAAACTTATAGCGCGAATGCCCATGTCGGTGAAGGTGAACACGAGGCAATGTGCCTTGCCGTCGCTCCGGCCGAATGCCTGATAGCGCTGCTCCCCATAATCGAATCGCTCGTCGACGCGTACAACCGGTCCGAGTCGAACGGTCGTAACTCGGCTAGCGACAGGCCGTGTTTTGCGATGTTGATCGCATCCTTGTCGGGATCGAAGGCGATAGGCATGGATTGAGGCTAGCGACCGGATATGACCGGTCTGCGACCCGACGGTCTTCCAAAAGCGAGACACGCATGCAGCTCAACCCCAATCTCACCGCCGATCGCCCGACCTTCGTCACGCATCTCGAATGCTCGCTGACCGGCGAGCGCTACGACGCGGACCGGCTGCACGGCCTCTCGCGTGCGGGACGGCCGTTGCTGGTGCGCTACGACCTCGACGCGGTGAAGGCGACCCTGTCGCGCGACGCGCTGGCAGCACGGCAGACCGACATGTGGCGGTGGCGGGAGGTGCTGCCGGTGCGGGGGACTGAGCATGTCATAAGCCTTGGGGAGATCGAGACGCCGCTGATCCCGATCCCGAAAAGCGCGGGCAGCATCAACGTCTGGGTCAAGGATGAGGGGCGATTGCCGACCGGCAGCTTCAAGGCGCGTGGGCTGGTGATGGCGGTGGCGATGGCCAAGGAGCTGGGCGTCACCCGCATCGCGATGCCGACCAACGGCAATGCCGGGGCGGCACTCGCCGCTTATGCGACGCGGGTGGGGATCGAGACGATCGTCTTCTGCCCCGAGGACACGCCGGAAGTGAACGTGCGCGAGATCGCGATGCAGGGCGCGCGGGTGTGGCGGGTCAACGGCCTGATCGACGATTGCGGGGCGATCGTCGGCAAGGGCGCCGCCGAGGGGCGCTGGTTCGATTTCTCTACGCTGAAAGAGCCGTATCGGATCGAGGGCAAGAAGACGATGGGGCTGGAACTCGCCGCGCAATTCGGCTGGGAATTGCCCGATGCGATCTTCTATCCCACCGGCGGCGGCACCGGGCTGATCGGCATGTGGAAGGCGTTCGACGAGCTGGAGGCGCTGGGCTGGATCGGCGCGAAGCGGCCGCGCATGTATGCGGTGCAGGCGAGCGGTTGCGCGCCGATCGTCCGCGCCTTCGAGGAGGGCGTCGAACATGCGACACGCTGGGAGGATGCGCATACCGTCGCTGCGGGCATCCGCGTGCCGAAGGCGGTGGGCGACTTCCTGATCCTGCGCGCGGTGCGGGCGAGCGGCGGCAAGGCGCTGGGGGTGGGCGACCCCGCGATCCTCAAGGCGGTGGACGAGGCGGCACGCAAGGACGGGCTGCTGCTGTGTCCCGAGGGCGGCGCGACGCTGGCCGCCTATCGCGAGGCGCTGCGCACCGGCGAGGTCGACGAGGACGAGCGCGTGGTGCTGTTCAATTGCGCGACCGGGCTCAAATATCCGATGCCCGAGGCGCCGCGGACGCTCGACCGGCATGGCGCGATCGACTTCGACGCATTGTAGAGCGGGCGCTCAGCCGAACGGCAGCAGCGTCTCATATTGCGCGAGGCTCGGCGCGCCGGGCACGCGCGCGCCGTGGCGGAGCAGGAAGGCGTGGCGGACGATCTCGCCCTGCTGCTCGATGCCGTAGCGGTGGAGCGGCTGGCCGGGCTTGAGGGCGTAATCGTAGCGGCACCACGGATGCCGCGCGAGCGGCAGGATGATGCCGCGCTGGTGCTGCCAGATGTGGACCATCTCGTGGATGAACAGCCCCTGGTCGGTCAGCGCGGCAGCGGCGAAATCGTCGCGCCAGCTCTGGCCCTTGGGATGAAAATGGATGCAGCCGCGCGGTGCCATCACCGTGTCACGCGGCTGGAAGAACGCCCATTTGCTGCGCGACAGACGGACCGCGTCATAGTCGATCGTGTCGCGGAAGACCGACGCCGCAAGGCTGCGTTCGCCGGTGGTGAGGGCGCGGGTCGTCGGGATCGTCATCCTGTCCGCCCGTTCGCCGGGATGACGAAGAGGGGGGGATGCGCTTTCCCCATCAGAAATCCGGTGCCGCCGCGGCCGCACTCACCGTCATCGCATCGACGTACAGCCGGCCGCCATTCCCGAAGTTGAGCGTCAGCTTGTAGATTCGGCCGGCTTTCGCCTTGGGGTTGATGTCGAACAGCATGACGTGGCGGCCGCCCGGGGTGAAGGCGACCTTGGTCTTCGCCGGTACGGCCACGCGGGCGAGCGGCTTCATCGCCGTCATGCCGCTATCGCCGGCCATGCTCTCGTGCATCTCGGCGCGTACCGCGATGTCGGCGGTGACGTCGATCAGCGTCGCGTCGGAACGACCGCCGTGCAGCGTGAAATAGGCCGCACCCGGCCGGCCCGGCACCGCCGGCAGGCGGATCCAGGCGTCGTCCACCTCGACCCGGTCCGGTCCGCCGCAGCCGCCCAGTGCGGCGGCGAGCACCAGCATCGTTCCCACTCCTGTCCGGCGCATCGTCGCTCCTCTTCCCGCAAACGCGATCATTTCTGTCACAGCCCTATGGTCGCCACCGTCTTGCGGCAAGCGGAACCCCACCTATATCGCCGCCATACACAGGAGCTTTCGCTGCCGTAACGGGGCAAAGGTTCCCTGGGTTCGGCAATGATTTTTGCCATCGTTTCGTATGTGAGGGGCTCAGTAAGCACACATGGCTAAAGTAATCGGTATCGACCTCGGCACGACCAACAGCTGCGTTGCGGTGATGGAGGGCGGCAAGCCCAAGGTGATCGAGAATGCGGAAGGCGCGCGCACCACGCCGTCGATCGTCGCCTTCGCCAAGGACGGCGAGCGTCTGGTCGGCCAGCCGGCGAAGCGTCAGGCCGTCACCAACGGCGACAACACGATCTTCGCGGTGAAGCGCCTGATCGGTCGTCGGTTCGACGATCCGATCACCAAGAAGGACACCGAGCTGGTCCCGTACCACATCGTGCGCGGCCAGAACGGCGACGCATGGGTGCAGGCGGGCGGCAAGGATTATTCCCCGTCGCAGATCAGCGCCTTCACGCTGCAGAAGATGAAGGAAACCGCCGAATCGTATCTCGGCGAGACGGTGACCCAGGCGGTCATCACGGTTCCTGCTTACTTCAACGACGCCCAGCGTCAGGCGACCAAGGACGCCGGCCAGATCGCCGGCCTCGAAGTGCTGCGCATCATCAACGAGCCGACCGCGGCGGCGCTGGCCTATGGCCTCGAGAAGCAGGACGGCAAGACGATCGCGGTCTACGATCTCGGCGGCGGCACGTTCGACGTCTCGATCCTCGAGATCGGCGACGGTGTGTTCGAGGTGAAGGCGACCAACGGCGACACCTTCCTGGGCGGTGAGGATTTCGACAACAAGCTTGTCGAATATCTCGCCGAGGGCTTCAAGAAGGACGAGGGCATCGACCTCGCCAAGGACAAGCTCGCGCTGCAGCGCCTGAAGGAAGCCGCCGAGAAGGCGAAGATCGAGCTGTCGTCGGCAGCCTCGACCGAGGTCAACCTGCCGTTCATCACCGCCGACCAGAACGGCCCGAAGCACCTCGTCAAGACGATCAGCCGCGCCGATCTGGAGCGTCTCGTCGACGACCTCATCAAGCGCACCATCGAGCCGATGAAGAAGGCGCTCGCCGATGCCGGCGTGAAGACCGACGACATCAGCGAGGTCGTGCTGGTCGGCGGCATGACGCGCATGCCGAAGGTCCGCGAGGCGGTGAAGACCTTCTTCGGCAAGGAGCCGCACACCGGCGTCAACCCGGACGAGGTCGTCGCGATGGGTGCCGCGATCCAGGCGGGCGTGCTGCAGGGTGACGTCAAGGACGTGCTGCTGCTCGACGTGACGCCGCTGTCGCTCGGCATCGAGACGCTGGGTGGCGTGTTCACCCGGATGATCGACCGCAACACGACGATCCCGACCAAGAAGTCGCAGACCTATTCGACCGCGGACGATAACCAGGGCGCGGTGACGATCCGCGTGTTCCAGGGCGAGCGCGAGATGGCGGCGGACAACAAGATGCTCGGCCAGTTCGACCTGGTCGGCATTCCGCCGGCGCCGCGTGGCGTGCCGCAGATCGAGGTCACGTTCGATATCGACGCCAACGGCATCGTCAACGTCTCCGCCAAGGACAAGGGCACCGGCAAGGAGCAGCAGATCCGCATCCAGGCCTCGGGCGGTCTGTCGGACAACGACATCGAGCAGATGGTTCGCGACGCGGAGAAGTTCGCCGACGAGGACAAGAAGCGTCGCGCCGGCGCCGAGGCGAAGAACAACGCCGAATCGCTGATCCACACCACGGAGCGCCAGCTCGCCGACAACGGCGACAAGGTCGACGAGGCACTGAAGGGCGAGATCCAGTCGGCGATCGACGCCGCCAAGGCGGCGGTCGAGAGCGGCGATGCCGATCAGATGACCGAAAAGTCGCAGGCGCTCGCGCAGGTGGCGATGAAGCTCGGCCAGGCGATCTACGAGAAGCAGGCCCAGGCCGATGCGTCTCCCGAGGGCGGCGCCGGTGGCGACGCACCCAAAGACGACGTGGTCGATGCCGAATTCTCGGAAGTCGACGACCACAAGGCGTAACCACTTATGATCTCCACCGTCATGCCAGCGGCGGTCCCGGCGAAGCGATGCTTCGCCGGCGACCGGCCCGCCGGCAGCTCCCGTCATCGGGGAGGCCCCGGCATCGGCCGGGGTGACGGCCGGGGGGCGGCGAGGCGATCATGAGCAGCACAGTCGATTATTACGAATTGCTCGAATGCGAGCGCGGTGCGGATGGCGCGACGATCAAGTCGGCCTATCGCAAGCTCGCGATGAAATACCATCCGGACAAGAACGCCGGGTGCAAGGACAGCGAAGCCAAGTTCAAGGCGGTCAGCGAAGCCTATGAGGTCCTGAAGGACCCGCAGAAGCGCGCGGCCTATGATCGCTACGGCCATGCCGCGTTCCAGAACGGCGGCGGCGGTGGCGGTGCGCAGGACTTCGGCGGCTTCTCCGATATCTTCGAATCGGTGTTCGGCGAGTTCATGGGCGGCGCGCGCGGTGGTGGCCGGGCGCAGCAGCGCCGCGGTGCCGATCTGCGCTACGACATGGAAGTCAGCCTGGAAGAGGCGTTCCATGGCAAGGCAACCGAGATCACCGTCGACGTCTCGGCACAATGCGACACCTGCCACGGCTCGGGTGCCAAGCCCGGAACGCACGCGTCGACCTGCCGGCAGTGCAACGGTCACGGCAAGGTGCGCGCGCAGCAGGGTTTCTTCGTCGTCGAGCGTGCCTGTCCGGTGTGTCAGGGCGCGGGCGAGATCATCGCCGATCCCTGCCCGGACTGCCGCGGCGAGGGGCGTGTCGAGAAGACCAAGACGCTGAGCGTCAATGTGCCGCCCGGTGTCGACGAAGGCACGCGCATCCGCCTGTCCGGCGAGGGCGAGGCGGGACCGCGCGGCGCGCCGGCGGGCGATCTGTACATCTTCCTGCACGTCAAGCGGCACCCGATCTTCGAGCGCGAAGGCACGACGCTGTTCGCGCGCGCACCGATCAGCTTCACGACCGCGGCGCTGGGCGGCGCGCTGTCGATCCCCGGGCTGGACGGGCGCACGCATGAGATCAAGATCCCGGCGGGCATTCAGTCGGGCAAGCAGCTTCGCCAGCGCGGTGCGGGCATGCCGGTGCTGCAAGGCCGCGGGCAGGGCGATCTGGTCATCCAGATCGAGGTCGAGACGCCGACCAAGCTGTCGGTGCGGCAGCGCGAGCTGCTCGAACTGTTCCGCGAGACCGAGACGGGCGACGAATGCCCCGACAGTCAGGGCTTCTTCGCCAAGCTGAAGGGCGTGTTCGCCGCGGAGTGAGGCGCGCACGACGCGGGGTGAGATCGGACTCGAGCCTGATCCACCCCGTTATGGCGGACGTGTCGCGAGGTTCACCCTCTCACGGGCACGGCGTTGCTCCTGCGGGACGGGGGCTAAACAATGGCAAGCCCTCCGCAAAACGCAGTCCGTGACTTACCATGGCTGCACCCCGGCGAAGGCCGGGGCCCAGTTGGGTGAAGGTCTGTAATGACTTGCAACGGCCTCCCCAGCTGGGCCCCGGCCTTCGCCGGGGTATATGAAGTGTTCAACAGAGCTCTCGCTTCCGCCGCAAACCACGCCATCTTGCGCCCTTGTCGCGGATGCGGATGATGCGCGCTTCGTAAACCGGGGGACATGCATGCGCGGACAGGTGTTGGGGGTGGATCAGCGGACCGGCGAAGGGCTGGTCGCGGGCGACGACGGCCGGCGCTATCGCTTCACCCCCGAGGATTGGGCGCAGCGCGGCGAACCGGCGATCGGCCTCCACGTCGATTTCGAGGCCGAGGGCGATCGCGCGCTGAGCGTCTTCGCGATGCCTGCCGCGGGCGGCGTAGCGGCGGCGAGGCATCCGGCACCGCGCGAGCCGGCGAGCGATCGCAACAAGATCGTCGCCGCGCTGCTCGCCCTTTTCCTGGGGACGCTCGGCATCCACCGCTTCTACCTGGGGCGGACCGGATCGGGGGTCGTCATGCTCGTGATGACGCTCACCGTCGTCGGGATGCTCGTCACCGGGCCATGGGCGCTGATCGACGCGATCCGTTATCTCGTGATGTCCAACCGCGAATTCGACGCCCGCTACGCGCGGCATTGAGGCGGCCGCCCGAGCCACGCCCTCTCGGCCCGTGCGGGCAAGGGGGCGGGCGGGCCGATGGGTCAAAGGGTGGAAATGATCACCCCGACCACCAGCGCCTGGGCCGCGATCGCCAGCACGCTGCTGGCTGCGGTTTCGAACATGCGCATGGAAGGTCTCCGATGCCGGAGGAATATCCGGCAAGCGCGAGATGGCTATAATTGCTTGATATCGCAACATTGTTGCTTGCATGCGCCAATGCGTTTCACGCAACTGTAACAAATGCCAACGTCGGACCCGTGTAGCGGACGCTTGCCAGACCCATATCGCGTACGTCAGACTGCCGCTTTGTCGTTCGGGAGATGCCGATGCCCAGATTGCCTTATGCCGCGATGCTCGCGGTAGCGTCGTTGACGGTCGCCGTCGCTGCCGACGCGCGGGTCGCCGCGCCGCGGGTGGCGGCAGCGAGCTTCGAGCAATTGTCGCAACCGCTACCGTTGCCGTACGACGGCAATGCCGATGCGAAGGCGGCGGTCGCCGCGGCCAAGGCGCGGGCGCTCAAGGGGCACAAGAAGCTGCTGATCGATCTCGGCGGCAATTGGTGCCTCGATTGCCGGCTGCTCGCCGGCGTGATGGAGCTGCCGACGATGCGCGGCTTCGTCGCGCGCCATTACGAGGTGGTGACGGTGGATATCGGCCGGTTCGACAAGAACCTCGACATTCCCGCACGCTACGGGATCAAGGGCCGGCCGGCCGGGGTGCCCGCGCTGCTGATCGTCGATCCGAAGACCGACCGGGTGGTCAATGCCGGGCGCGAGACGGCGCTGGCGGATGCGCGCTCGCTGTCACCGCAGGGGCTGGCCGACTGGCTGGCGCAATGGGTGTGAGCAAATCCTCCCCGGCACGGGGAGGTGGCGCCGCGCAGCGGTGACGGAGGGGGGATTCCGCAAGCGCTGCGTCTGCGGCGATCCCCCTCCACCCCTCGGCTGGCGCCGAGCGGTCCCCCTCCCCGTGCCGGGGAGGAATGGCTTACCCGAACACCCGCGTGAAGATCGTGTCGACGTGCTTGAGGTGATAGCCGAGGTCGAACTTCTCCTCGAGCTGTGCCGGTGACAGCGCCGCGGTGACCTCGGGGTCGGCCTTGAGCAGTTCGAGCAGCGAGAGCTGGCCGTCCGATTCCCAGACCTTCATCGCGTTGCGCTGGACGAGCCGATAGGAATCCTCGCGGCTGACGCCCGCCTGGGTGAGCGCGAGCAGCACGCGCTGCGAATGGACGAGCCCGCCCATCTTGTTGAGGTTCTTGTCCATCCGCTCGGGGTAGACGAGCAATTTGTCGATCACGCCGGTGAGGCGCGCCAGCGCGAAGTCGAGCGTGATCGTCGCATCGGGGCCGATATAACGCTCGACCGACGAGTGCGAGATGTCGCGCTCGTGCCACAGCGCGACATTCTCCAGCGCCGGCGTGACATAGCCGCGCACCATCCGCGCGAGGCCGGTGAGGTTCTCGGTCAGCACCGGATTGCGCTTGTGCGGCATCGCCGACGAGCCTTTCTGGCCGGGCGAGAAATATTCCTCCGCCTCGAGCACTTCGGTGCGCTGGAGGTGGCGGACCTCGGTGGCGAGCCGCTCGATCGACGAGGCGATGACGCCCAACGTCGCGAAGAACATCGCATGGCGGTCGCGCGGGATGACCTGCGTCGACACGGGCTCGACCGACAGGCCGAGCTTGGCGGCGACATGCTCCTCCACCGACGGATCGATATTGGCGAAGGTGCCGACCGCGCCGGAGATCGCGCAGGTGGCGATATCGGCACGCGCCGCGATCAGCCGGGTCTTGCAACGGTCGAACTCGGCATAGGCCTGCGCGAGCTTGAGGCCGAAGGTGACCGGCTCGGCATGGATGCCGTGGCTGCGGCCGATCGTCGGCGTCATCTTATGCTCGACCGCGCGGCGCTTGAGCACCGCGAGCAAGGCGTCGAGGTCGGCGAGCAGGATGTCGGCGGCGCGCGCGAGCTGCACCGCGAGGCAGGTGTCGAGCACGTCGGACGAGGTCATGCCCTGATGCATGAAGCGCGCCTGATCGCCGACGTTGTCCGCGACCCAGGTGAGGAAGGCGATGACGTCATGCTTGGTGACCGCCTCGATCGCGTCGATCGCGGGCACGTCGATCGCCGGGTTGGTGCGCCACCACGCCCACAATGCCTCGGCGGCTTCCCTGGGCACGACGCCCAGGTCGGCGAGCGCATCGGTGGCATGCGCCTCGATCTCGAACCAGATGCGGAAACGCGCCTCCGGCGTCCAGATCGCGGTCATCTCGGGGCGGGAATAACGGGGGACCATAATGTTCCTTCGTCCTGACGGGAGCACGGCTCGTCGCGGCCATTTCGGCCCGACTCGCGGATTTCTGCGGCGCAGTAGCAGCAGGGGCGGCCTGCGACAAACCTCCCGATCCGGAACCATTGCATGCGAAGGATCATTTCCCACATCAAGTATGCGATGCGGTCGGCATAGTCGATCGGCGCATGCTTCATGTAGTACGATGGGAGACAGGTAATGCTGAAATATGCTTTTCTCGCCGGAGTGATGACGCTATCCGCGCCTGCTCTGGCGCAAACGCAGACCAATACTGCACCAACTCAGACGACGCCGGGACAAACTGTGCCGGATTCGGGTTCTGTTGAGGCGCAGCCGCAATCGACGACGCCTGCCGATGCGACGACTGCGACCGACCCCGCGCAGACTGCGGCAACGCAGCCCGCGGGCGCCGATCAGGTCGCGACGGTGGTCCAGACCGAATTCCCGACTTATGACGCCAACAAGGACGGCAAGCTCGAAAAGGCCGAATTCGCCAGCTGGATGGTCAAGCTGAAACAGGCCAGCGACCCCAAGGCGAGCGCCGAAAGCGCCTCGACCAAGAAATGGGTGAACGCCGCCTTCGCCCAGGCCGACACCGACAAGAGCCAGTCGGTCTCCCAACCCGAATTGATCGGCTTCCTGAGCAAGGGCCAATCGTAACCTCGGGGTGACGTGAGAAGAGGGGCCGCCGGTGCGATCCGGCGGCCCCTTTCGTTCGGACGGTTATTGCTGTGGTGGCAATTCGACGGTGACGTGAAGCGTGCCGGTGTTGCCGGTGAAATCGACGTCGTTGAAGCCGAGGGCCAGTCCCGCCGCGGCATCCGGAATCGGCAGGCGGACACCCTTGCCGACCATGAACGGCCGGCTGACCACCGCACCCTTGGCGTCGACGAACACCGCGACCAGTCCGTGACGATAGGCGGGATAAAGCAATTTCGGCACGTAGAAGCTGGGATAGCGCTGGCCATCGGGCGACAGCGTGTCGTTGATCGTCTTCTTTTCGTTGCCGATCGCACCGACGCCGGCCGCTTCGGCGGTGTTGGTCGTGCCTTCGGCGAAGATCACCGCCTTGCCGGCGGGCACCTCGATAGGGACGATCACCGGCGGCTTCGCCCCCTTGGCGCCGATCGGCAGCGTCGCGGCATTCGCCACCGGGTCCCAGGGTGCGGTGGCGGCATCGATTGCGACCGAGACGCGCTGCACGGTCGCGGGTGCCGCCGGCGCGGGGGCGGGGGCGCCCGCCGGCGTGGCAGCGGCCGGCTTGGCATCGGCGTCCTCGACGGTGACCGAGGCGACCGGGATATCGATCGTCACCGACAGCGTGCCGCTATTGTCGAAGAAGGCATCGTCGTTGAGCCCCATCGAGATGCCGGCGGCGCCGGCCGGCACGACCAATTTGGTGCCGCGGCCGATCGGGAACGGGCTGCCGACGATGACGCCGTCGCCGGAGATGAACGCGCCGACGAGTTCGCCGAGGAAGATCGGGTCTTTCGCCGCCTTCATATGATGGCTGGGGAAATAGTCGACATTGCCGCGATCGTTCGGCCAGGATGTGTCGCCGTCCGGCCCGAACGAGCGGCCGCCACGCACATAGACGGTCGATCCCGACGCGGTGACGGTGATCGTCGCGCCCGCCTTGATCGCCGGGTCCATGACGATGGCGGGCGGGCGACCATCGTTGAGGCCGTAGCGCAGCATGCGGTTGGCGCGCAGATCCCACGGCATCGACTTCGAATCGACCTTGACGGTCAACGTTTTCGCCATGGCCGGCGTCACGGCGATCAGCGCCGCCAGGCATGCCGTCGAACGAACCAATGATTTCAACATCTTGTTTCCCCCATCTCCCAAATCACCGAGCTATCCGACGCCAATCGATCGGGCGGCGGCGTATATCGATGTGCCGAGTGAATATAGGGGCAGGAAAAGAGTCAATGTTCGACTCACCTCCCCTTTGTATTTATTGAAATTGTTTTTAATGATATCGGAATACCCCCGTCAGGATTGGGAGTCCGGCACCGACGTCAAATCAATCCTTGCGCCTTCAGGCTGACATGGCCGTTGCGACCGATGATGATGTGGTCGTGCAGCACGACGCCCATCGCCGCGCCGGCGTCGGCAATGGTGCGGGTGATGGCGATGTCGGCGCGGCTCGGCGCGGGGTCGCCGGACGGGTGGTTGTGGACGAGGATGATCGCTGCCGAGCCCAGGTCGATCGCGCGACGGATCACCTCGCGGACATGGACCGCGGCCTGATCGATCGAGCCGTCGCTCATCACTTCGTCGCGGATGAGCATGTTGCGCGTGTTGAGGTGGAGGACGCGGAATCGCTCGATACCGTGATGCGCCATGTCGGCGCGCAGATAATCGAGCAGCGCCTGCCAATTGCCGAGGATCGGGCGTTCGCTCACCTCCGCCTTGAGCAGGCGGATCGCGATCGCATGCGCGATCTTGACCGCGGCGGCGGCGGAGGGGCCGACGCCCTTGACCCGGCCCAGCGCCTCGGCATCGGCGCAGAGCAGCCCGCCGATGCCGCCGAACTCGCGTAGCAGGGCCTTGGCGATCGGCTTGGTGTCGATCCGCGGGATGGCGAGCATCAGCAGATATTCGATCAGCTCGTGATCGAGCAGCGCGTCGCCGCCGCCGGCGAGCAGCCGCCCGCGCAGCCGTTCGCGGTGGCCGGTGGCATCGTCCGGCGGGGAGGGGGGAGCGGCCATCGCGGCGAAGGCTATCGTCGGTCCGGCATGGGCGCAATTGCGCGGACGCATCGCCCCCGCCTATGAGGGGCGACGATGGGCGAGGGCGTGGACGAGTTGAACGATACGCCCGCGCGGCCGCGACGCTTCGCGACGCCCGCGCAGGCGCGACGCTTCGCGACGCCCGCGCAGCCGCGACGCTTCGCGTCGTGGAGCCGGCGGCGACGGATCGCGCTCGGCACCGCGCTGCTCGTGCTCGCCGCGCTGATCGGCCTGTGGGTCGAACGCAAGCCGATCGCCAGCCGGGTCATCGACGGCGAACTCGCCAGGCGCGGCGTCGTCGCGCGTTATGACGTGCGTGATCTGGGGTTCGGGCGGCAGCGGTTGACCAACGTGGTGATCGGCGACCCCGCCGATCCCGATCTCGTCGCCGACTGGTTGGAGACGCGGACGCGCATCGGCCTCGGCGGCGTGCGCCTCGATATGGTGCGCGCCGGGCACGTGCGGTTGCGCGGGCGGATGATCGATGGACGGTTGTCGCTCGGCGAACTCGACAAAGTGATCCCGCCGTCGTCGGGCAAGGCGTTCGCGCTGCCCGCGCTCGACGTCGATGTCGCGGATGCGCGGATGCGGCTGGAGACGCCATTCGGCGTCGCGGGGCTGCGGATCGCCGGACGCGGGCGGCTGGATGGCGGCTTTGCCGGCACCGTCGCGGTGGTGAGCGACCGGCTCGCGCGGGGCGATTGCGACGCCAGCGGGGTCCGCGCGGCGCTGAAGGTCGCGGTGACCGCCGGTGCGCCGCGGCTGCGTGGCCCGGTGCAGATCGCCGCGGCACGCTGTGCCGGGGTCGACGTGCAGCGGGGCGGGGCGGACATGGACGTGGCGCTGACGCCGGCGCTTGACGGTTGGCGGGGCAGCGCCCGGCTGGCGAGCGGACCGGTGCGTGGCACCGGTGCGCGGGTCGCGGGGCTGCGCGGCGCGGTCACCTTCGATGGCGCGGCGCAGGGGACGGGCGGAACGGTGGATCTCGCGGCAGGCATGGCTGCGGTGGCCGGCGCGACCGCGGGGACTGTCGGTATCGAGGGGCGCTATCGGGTCGGCGCGGCGCAGACGTTCGCCGGCACCGTTCGCGTCGCAAACGCGCGGATCGCACCGGATCGGCTGCCGACGATCGGCACCGCAGCGGGTGAGGGAACGCCGGTCGCGCCGCTGGTCGCCGCGGCGGCGCAGGCGCTGCGTGGCGCGGCGGACCGGTTCGGCGGATCGGCGGCGCTCGCGGTCCGGCAGGACGGCGGCGCCGGGCAGGCGCGGGTGACCGCCGCGTCGCTGGACTCGGCGAGCGGCGCCCGCGTGCGAATCGAAGGCGGTACGGGGTTGACCCTCGGCTGGCCGGGTGCGCGGCTGCGGATCGATACGCGCCTCGCCATGGCCGGCGGCGGATTGCCCGATGCGCAGATCGCGCTGGCGCAGGCACGTGCGGGCGGACCGATCACCGGCCGCGCGACGATCGCGCCTTATGCCGCCGGCGGTGCTCGGCTTACGCTGACGCCGGTCGACTTCGCCGCGACGCCGGACGGGGCGACGCGGATCGCGACGCGGGTGGCGCTGTCGGGGCCGCTCGGCGGCGGGCGCGTCGACGGGCTGGCGCTGCCGGTCGACCTGCGCTGGAACGGCCGCGGCACCTTGGTGGCGAACCCCGCCTGTACGCCGGTGGCGATCGAACGGCTGGCGGTGGCGGGGCTGGTGCTCGATCCGCTGCGTACGACGCTGTGTCCGATCGCCGGGGCGGTGGTGACACTGGCGGACGGACGATTGACCGGCGGGGCGCGGCTGCCGGCGGTGCGGCTGGCGGGGCGGCTCGGTCAGACGCCGCTGACCGTCGCGGCGAGCGGTGCGCAGGTGCGGCTCGGCGACGGCGGCTTCGTGCTCGACAGCGTCGCGGCGCGGCTGGGCAGCCCGGAGCGGGTCACGCGGATCGACCTCGCGCAGCTCACCGGCCGGATCGCCGGCGGGGCTGTGGTGGGCACGTTCGGCGGCGGGGCGGGGCAGATCGCCAACGTGCCGCTGCTGCTCGGCGCGGCGGCGGGCGACTGGTCGCTGCGCGGCGGCGCGCTGCGGCTGGCGGCGACGATGACGGTCGACGATGCCGCACCCGATCCGCGCTTCAAGACGCTGGCGGCGCGCGACGTCACGCTCGATCTGGTGGGCGGCGCGATCGCCGCGCGCGGGACGCTCTACGAGCCGACGAAAGACGTGAAGGTCGCCGATGTCGCGATTCGCCACACGCTGGCGAGCGGGCGCGGCACCGCCGATCTGACCGTGCCGGGGATCGCCTTCACCAAGGACTTCCAGCCCGAATTGCTCACCCGCCTGACCTTCGGCGTCGTCGCCGACGTGCGCGGCAGCGTCAATGGCGACGGCCATATCGCGTGGAGCCCCGAAGGCGTCGGCTCGACCGGCACCTTCGCGACCAAGGATACCGATCTCGCCGCCGCCTTCGGTCCGGTGACCGGGATCAGCACGACCCTGCACTTTACCGACCTGCTGGGCCTCGCGAGCGCGCCGGCGCAGGTGGCGACGATCAAGACGGTCAATCCCGGCATCGCGGTCACCGACGGCACGATCGTCTACCAATTGCTCCCCGATCTCCGCGTCCGGATCGACAGCGGCGATTGGCCGTTCGCCGGCGGCACGATGACGCTGCTGCCGACGACGCTCGACTTCACCGAATCCGCGGCGCGGCGGATGACCTTCCGCATCCAGGGCGCCGCGGCGGACCAGTTCCTCGAACAGTTCGACTTCAAGAACCTGAGCGCGACCGGCGTCTTCGACGGCGAGCTGCCGATGATCTTCGACGTGCAGGGCGGGCGGATCGAGGGCGGGCGGCTGGCGGTGCGGCAGGGCGGCGGCAGCCTCGCCTATGTCGGCGACCTCTCGCAGAAGGATCTGGGACTGTGGGGCAATATCGCCTTCCAGGCGCTCAAATCGCTGCGCTACCGCAACCTGACGATCGGCATGAACGGGCCGCTCGCCGGCGAGATGGTGACCGAGGTGCGCTTCGCCGGGGTGACGCAGGGGCAGGGGGCGAAGAGCAACTTCCTCGTCCGCCGGCTGCAGCGGCTGCCGTTCGTGTTCAACATCCGGATCAAGGCGCCCTTCCGCGGGCTGCTCGATTCGGCGCAGTCCTTCTACGACCCCAGCCGGCTGATCCAGCGCAACCTGCCGGCATTGCTCGAACGCCAGCAACAGCAGCAGAAGAGCCAGCAGCCCGCACCCATTCAGCCCCCCGCAAGCGGAATCGTGCCATGACCGAAACAGGATTGAAGATGGAGCAGCGAATCACGACTTTGAGACGCAGGACGGGGCTGGCCGCGATCGGTCTGGCGACGACGCTTGGTGGCTGCATCAACGTCTCGGCGCCCGACAAGCCGATCGAGATCAACCTCAACATCAGCGTCACGCAAGAGGTGGTCTATCGTCTCGATGGCGAGGCGAAGTCGCTGATCCAGCAGAATCCGGGGATATTCTGATATGAAGACGAAGCTTTTGATCGTTGCCGGTGCGGTGGCCCTGCTGGGCCTGTCGACGATGGCGATGGCGCAGCGCGACCCGGCCTATGCCGCCGCGCGCGAAGCCAAGCAGGTCGGCGAACAGCCCGACGGCTATCTCGGCGTGGTGAGCGGCGGCGCGTCGGTGCAGGCGCTGGTCCGCGACATCAACATCAAGCGCAAGGCCGCTTATACGGCGAGCGCGCAGGCGAGCGGCGCGACGGTGGAGCAATTCGCCTTCACCAGCGGCTGCAACCTCGTGGCGAAGGTCGGCCGCGGCGAGATGTACAAGACGCCGTCGGGCCAGTGGAAGGAGAATAGCGGCACGCCGGAGCTCGATCCGCGGTGTAAGTAACCCGATTCCTCCCCGCTTGCGGGGAGGGGGACCAGCGAAGCTGGTGGAGGGGGCTCGCCACCAGCGTAGCGCATGCGGAAGCCCCCCTCCGTCAGCACTGACGTGCTGCCACCTCCCCGTGCCGGGGAGTAATGGTGCGGGAACCAGACGGTTGACACCCCGGCACCCCCCACCTAAACGGACCGGGCCTTGGCGGGATCGCTCGCCCCGCGCGTTTTCTCCCCCGGCTGAACGAAACAGGCGAGGGATGGCGCGTGGCGGACGAGGAACCTGGACGAGACTTCACCAGCGCGGACGATCCGCGGCTTTCCGCGCTCGACGAGCGGCTGAAGGAAGCCCGGCATGCCGAAGCGTTGCGGACGGGGCAGGGGGCGCCGACGGCCGATGCGGGATATTCGCTCGGCAATCGCGTGCTCGCTGCACTCATCGGAAGCCTCGTCGGCAGTGCGCTGATCGGCTGGTGTATCGACCGCTGGTTCGCCACGACGCCCTGGGCGCTGATCGTGATGCTGTTCCTCGGAATCGCCGTCGCGTTCAGGCAGATCATTCGGATTGCAGGCGAACGCCCGGAATAACCGGGCGTTTGTCGTATTAGGGAGCGAACGGGCCAAGTGGCGGCAGAATCGGGCAGCAAGATCGATCCGATGCACCAGTTCCTGATCGAACCTTTGTTCGGTCGGCATTGGGTCGTCGCGGGATACGACATCTCGTTCACCAACTCGGCGTTGTGGATGGTGATCACGCTCGCCAGCCTGTGGCTGTTCATGCTGGGCGGGATGAAGCGCGAGCTCGTCCCCGGCCGCTGGCAGGCCGCGGTCGAGGGCTTCACCGGCTTCGTCTCCAACATGCTGACCTCGAACATCGGGCCGCAGGGCAAGCGCTTCGTGCCCTATGTCTTCTCGCTGTTCATGTTCATCCTGTTCGCCAACATCTGGGGCCTGACCCCGGTAGGCATCGTGCCGGGCTGGCATCCGTTCACCATCACCAGCCACCTCACCGTCACCGGTGTGCTCGCGGTGATTAGCTTCGCGATCGTGCTGATCGTCGGCTTCGGCAAGCACGGCTTCCACTTCTTCAGCTTGTTCGTGCCGCACGGCACGCCGAAGCTGATGATCCCGCTGATCTTCGTCGTCGAGCTGATGAGCTTCCTGGTGCGCCCCTTCTCGCTGGGCCTGCGACTGTTCGTCGCGATGACCGCGGGGCATATCCTGCTCAAGGTGCTGGCGGCCTTCGTGATCAGCGGCCTCAACCTCGGCATCGGCTACGGCCTGCTGGTGTCGCTGCCCAGCTTCCTGCTGATGATCGGCATCACGCTGCTCGAGCTGCTGGTCGCCGCCATCCAGGCTTACGTCTTTGCGCTGCTGACGAGCGTCTACCTCAACGACGCCGTCAACCTGCACTGAGTTTTTCGTTCCAACCTACTGAATTGATACGGGAGTATTGACATGGACGCAGAAGCCGCCAAGATGATCGGTGCCGGTCTGGCCGCGATCGGCATGGGCCTCGCCTCGCTCGGCGTGGGCAACGTGTTCGCCAAGTTCCTCGAGGGTGCGCTGCGCAACCCGGGTGCGGCGGACAGCCAGCAGGGCCGTCTGTTCATCGGTTTCGCGGGCGCCGAGCTGCTCGGCCTGCTCGCCTTCGTGACGATGATCATCCTGCTCTTCGTCGCCTAACATCGGACGTGTTCGCCGGGCGGGTGCGCCCGGCGACTCTTCGAGGTCGCGCAAAAGGTCCTAAATGCCTCAGATTTCGCAGATCGCTGCTACCTACGCCTCGCAGATCTTCTGGCTGCTCGTCACCTTCGGCATCCTGTATTTCGGGATCGGCAAGGTGATGGTGCCACGGGTCATCGCGACCGTGGACGCGCGTGAAGGCCAGATCGCGGCCGACCTCGCCGCGGCCGAACAGGCCCGTCTCGCCGCCGACCAGGTCGAAGCGGCGTGGCGCCTGAAGATGGACGAGGCACGCGCCGCGGCGCTCGCCGAAACCACCGCCGCCAAGGCGCAGGCCGCCAAGGCATCTGAAAGCCAGATCCGGTCCGCCGATGCGGAACTCGCCGAACGCCTTGCGCATCACGACCTCGCGGTCGGCAATGCCAAGTCGCAGGCGATGCTCAATCTCCAGGCGGTTGCGGCTGAAGTTGCGCAGGATCTGGTCGCCAAGGTGTCGGGCCTGACCGTCAGCATCGATGCCGCCGCGGATGCGGTGCGCCGGAGCAATGCGCATGGCTAATCCCGCCAGCAGTCTCGTCGCCGCCAATCTGTCGGATGCGGCATCGTCCGAAGCGATGCAGCCGCAGAACGTGCGGGACGGCAGCCAATTGACCGCCAACGTCTCCGAACCCGGTGCCGAGCACGTCGCCGAGGCGACCGCGCTGGGCTTCAACACCACCGGCTGGGTCGGCATCGCCGCCTTGGTCGTGCTGATCGGCATGGTGATCGTCAAGGTGCCGGCGAAGATCGCCGCGAGCCTCGACAAGCAGATCGCCGCGGTCCGCCAGCAGCTCGACGAGGCCAAAAAGCTGCGCGCCGAGGCCGAGGTGCTGCGCAACGAATATGAGGCCAAGGCCAAGGCGGCCGAGGCGGATGCAGTGACGATGCGTCATCACGCGCAGCAGGAAGCCAATCAGATCATCGCCAAGGCGAAGCACGATGCGGAGGAGCTGATGGCCCGCCGCACCAAGCGCACCGAGGACAAGATCGCCGCCGCCGAGCGGACCGCGATCGCCGAAGTCCGCGCGCTGGCGGCCGAGACCGCGGCGAAGGCGGCGGAGGTGCTGATCGCCGAACAGCTCGACGCACAGGCGGACCGCACGATGATCGACCGTTCGATCGCCAGCCTGGGGCGGGTGAACTAACGACAAGTCCTCCCCGCTCGCGGGGAGGGGGACCGCCCGCGCCAGCGGGTGGTGGAGGGGGTTCCCCACGCGCACAGCGCTTGTCGAAGCCCCCCTCCGTCAGCGCTGGCGCGCTGCCACCTCCCCGTGCCGGGGAGGATTGATCTCTCCGACGCGCGTCTCTTCCCGGGTTTCCGGCGCCGTCCTGCATTTACGAGCCCGTACAGGAGTAACATCCATGTCGTGGCTCATCCTGGGCATCGCCGTGTTCACCGAAATCTGCTGGGCGCTCAGCCTCAAATGGGCGGCGACCGCTGCGACGTGGCAGGCGTCGAGCGTCCCGATCATCCTGTCCTTCGTCAACATGGGGCTGCTCGCGCTGGCGATGCGCGGCCTGCCCGCCGGCACCGCTTATGCGGTGTGGACCGGGTGTGGCGCAGTGGGCGTCATCATCGGCGGCGTCCTGCTGTTCGGCGACAAGGTCGGCGTCGTGCAGGCGTGTTTCATGGCGCTGACCGTCATCGGCATCGTCGGCACCAAGATGTTCGCGCAGGCCTGACCCTTTCGCGGCGGCGCGAGGCTGCTACAAGGCCGGGTCGCGCGCCGGTGCGCGGCCGTGTCGAGGTGGCCCGATGTCGATCCTTTTCGCTGCGCTGATGGTCGCGCAATCCTCGCCGGCGTCGCAAGCCGCGGACAAATTCGCGCTCGACCTGCCCGCGGAGGGTACGCCGGCCGCGCCGGCAGACCCGGTAGCGCCCGTTGCCGCGGCGACTCCGGCGGCGGGCGGCTATTCGCTCGATACGCCGATCGCGGACCTGATCGCCGAGCCGCGCGCAAAGGCGATCCTCGACCGCGACGTGCCGGGGATGAGCGACGATCCCAATCTGCCGAAGTTCCAGGCGCTGTCGCTGCGCAAGCTCGCACCGCTCAGCGGCGGGCAGATGACCCCGGCCCTGCTCGCGAAGGTGGGCGCCGATCTGGCGGCGATCGACGGGACGGCGGCACCGGTGAAGAAGGTCGAGAGCCGCCGCGCGCTGCCATCGGGGCGCTAATCCCAATTCCTCCCCCGCAAGGGCGAGGAATTTGCCGCCTCGTCGCAACCCTCTAGCCCCGCACCGCCGCGACTCCTACATGCCGCTCATGTCCGGTTACGGTCCTCCCGATCGATTCAACGAAGAGCGCGCCACTTTCACCGTCCGCGGGTCCGATACGCCGGATCTCGACGCGGGGATCGCCGCGATCCGCAACGTGCTCGCGACGCTGCCGAGCCGCTCGGGCGTCTATCGCATGCAGGATGCCAAGGGCGACGTGCTCTATGTCGGCAAGGCGCGGTCGCTCAAGCAGCGTGTCGCCAATTATACGCAGGTCAAGGGGCTGACCAAGCGGCTGCAGCGGATGATCGCGCAGACGCGGTCGATGACGATCGTCACCACCAACAACGAGGCGGAAGCGCTGCTGCTCGAGGCGCAGCTCATCAAACGCTATCGCCCCGCGTATAACGTGCTGCTGCGCGACGATAAGTCGTTCCCGTTCATCCTGCTGCGCGGCGACCACGAATTTCCGCGCGTCCAGAAGCATCGCGGTGCGCGGCGCGCGCCGGGCAATTACTACGGCCCGTTCGCCAGCGCGGGCAGCGTCAACAACACGCTCAACGCGTTGCAAAAACTGTTCCTGCTGCGCTCGTGCACCGACGGATTCTTCAAGACGCGCGACCGGCCGTGCCTGCTCTATCAGATCAAGCGCTGTTCGGCGCCGTGCGTCGGCCGCGTCAGCAAGGCGGATTATGAGGAACTGGTCGACGATTGCCGCGACTTCCTCGGCGGCAAGTCGACCAAGGTGCAGGCCAAGCTCGGCGTGCAGATGCAGGCGGCGGCGGAGAATATGGATTTCGAGCTGGCCGCGCTGCTACGCGACCGGCTGAAGGCGCTCACCTTCGTCCAGGGCTCGCAGGCGATCAATGCGGAAGGGGTCGGCGATGCCGACGTCTTCGCGCTCGCCTGCAAGGACGGGACGATGGGCATCCAGGCGTTCTTCATTCGCGGCGGCCAGAATTGGGGCCATCGCAGCTTCTTCCCGCAGCATACCAACGAGGTGCCGGAGGAGGAGGTGCTGACCAGCTTCCTGACCCAATTCTACGAGGAGGTGCCGCCGCCCAAGACGATCCTGCTCGACCGCGAGCTGGGCGAGGGTGCGCTGCTCGGCGAGGCGCTCGGCGAGCGTGCCGGCTACAAGGTCGCGTTGTCGGTGCCGCAGCGCGGCGACCGGCGGCGGCTGATGGAGCAGGCCAAGCGCAACGCGATCGAGGCGCTCGAACGGCGGCTCGCGGAGAGCACGACGCAGGCGCGGCTGCTGCGCGAGGTCGCCGATCTGTTCGACCTGCCCGAGCCGCCCGACCGGATCGAGGTCTACGACAACAGCCATATCCAGGGCACCAATGCGCTGGGAGCGATGGTCGTCGCCGGGCCGGAGGGCTTCCGCAAGGGCCAGTATCGCAAGTTCAACATCAAGGGCAACGAGGCGGCGACCGACAGCGACGTCGGCATGATGCGCGAGGTGTTCCGCCGCCGCTTCGCGCGCCAGCTCGACGAAGCCCCCGATCGCGACGACGGCACGTGGCCCGACCTCGTCCTGATCGACGGCGGCAAGCCGCAGCTCAATGCGGCCAAGGCGGTGCTCGAGGATCTCGGCATCGAGGACGTGTGCATGGTCGGCGTCGCCAAGGGACCGCACCACGGCCGCGACGGGCGCGAGGTGTTCCACATGCTCGACGGGCGCGAATTCCAGCTGCCGGTCAACGCGCCGGTGCTCTTCTACCTCCAGCGGCTGCGCGACGAGGTGCACCGGTTCGCGATCGGCGCGCATCGCGACAAGCGCTCGAAGGCGATCGGCGCGAGTCCGCTGGACGAGGTGCCCGGCATCGGCCCGGCGCGCAAGAAGGCGCTGCTGATGCATTTCGGCACCGGCCGCGCGGTGCGCAACGCGAGCCTCGAGGACCTCAAGAAGGCACCAGGCGTATCGGCCGGCGTCGCGCAGCAGGTATACGACTTTTACCACGCGCGGTGATGGCCCTACCAATTGTTCACGTCCCTGCCGTATGGCCGGGCCATGGCGACCCGCGTCTTCCTTACGATCGACACCGAATTCGCCTGGCGGCATCATGCTGCCGGGCTCGACGTCGAGACGATCTATGCGCGGTCGATCGAACCCGCCGGGGTGGGGCTGAGCTATCAGCTCGATCTGCTCGCCGAGCACGGGTTGAAGGCGTGCTTTTTCGTCGATCCGATGCCGGCGCTGATCTTCGGCCTTTCGCCGGTCAAGCGGATGGTCGATACCATCCTGGCCGCGGGGCAGGAGGTGCAGCTTCATCTCCACCCCAATTGGACCGCGGCGCGGGTCGGTGATCGCGGCGCGCATTACGCCCGTTTCCAGCTGCACGAATATACGCTGGGCGAGCAGCGCGACCTGCTGCGCGGCGCGGTCGAACTGCTGGTCGCGGCAGGGGCGCCGGCGCCGATCGCGTTCCGCGCCGGCGGCTATGCGGCGAACGAGGATACGCTCATCGCGCTCGCCGAACTCGGCTTCGCCTATGACAGCAGCCACAATGGCGCCGAGGCGGCGGAGAGCCGGATCGCGCTGCCGCCCGCCCAGATCGCGCCGATCGACCATCATCTGATCGAGGTGCCGGTGACGGTGATCGAGGATGCGCCGGGCATGTGGCGCACCTTCCAATTGTGCGCGCTGTCGGGGGCGGAGACCGCGGCGGCGCTGGATCATGCCGCGGCGGAGGGCCATGCCGCGGTGACGATCGTCAGCCATGGCTTCGAGCTCGCCAACCGTCTCGGCACCCGCGCCAACGGCGTGCACGTCCGGCGTTTCGATACCTTGTGCCGGCTGCTGGCCTTGCGCACCGACGCGCTGCCGACGGTGCATTTCGCCGATCGTCCCCCGCTCACGCTGGGGCAGGACGATCGGCCGCTCGGCGCCAATGCGCTGCGCCGGCGCTTGCGGCAGGCCGAGCAGCTCTGGTCGAACTGGGTCGCGGAACGCGGCGTATGACGGCGGTGGCGCTCAAGTTCCAGGTCGGGGCGCGGACATTGGCGGTGGTGCGGCGACGGCTGGTGCGGGTGGCGCTGTCGCTCGACGCGGTGCTGGCGGGGCAGGTGCCGGTGCTGCCGGAAACCGATGGCGACGGCTATCTGATCACTTCGCTGCCCGCATCGCTCGCCGGAGCGGTGGAGCGCGGCGGCCGGGTCGCGATGGAGCGCCAGCGCTACACGCGCTTCTACACCGATCTCAGCATCGGCCACGATGCGTGGCTCGCGGGCCTGTCGGGCTCGGCGCGCTCGACGCTGAAGCGCAAGACCCGGAAGATCGAGGCGGCGGGGCTGGCGATCCACGCCTATCGGACCGCGGCGGAGTTCGCCGCTTTCTACCCGCTGGCACGGACGGTGTCGGCGACGACCTATCAGGAACGGTTGCTCGACGCCGGCCTGCCCGAAGATGCGGCGTCGGTGGCGCATCTGTCGGCGCTGGCGGCGGCGGACGAATTACGTGCCTGGCTGCTGCTGATCGGCGGGGCACCGGTCGCCTATCTCTGCTGCACCGCGCAGGGGACCGCGTTGCGCTACGATCATGTCGGCCATGATCCGGCGTGGAGCGAGCTGTCGCCCGGCACGGTGCTGCATGCGGCGGCGATGCGCGATCTGTTCGAGGACCGGTTCGCACGCTTCGACTTCACCGAGGGGGAAGGGCAGCACAAGCGGCAGTTCGCGACGGACGGGGTGGCGTGCGTCGATCTGCTGTTGCTGCGCCCGACGCTCGCGAACCGGGCGACGCTGGCGGCGCTGGCGGGGTTCGACGGGATGATGGCGCGGGCGAAACGCGCGGCTGGGCATCCGCGGGTGGCGGCGCTGGCGAAGAGGGTGCGGCGGTAGCGTGCCGCCGGTCCTGCCTCTGGCGGGAAAGGGCCGGGGGGCTATATCCCCATGATGCATCTGCGCGCCGAAGCCATCGTTCTCGCGATCCGTGCGCATGGCGAGCATGGCGCGGTGGTGCGCGCGCTGACCCGCGGCGACGGCGTCCAGCCGGGCTATGTCCGCGGCGGCCGGTCGCGGCATCTGCGCCCCGTGTTGCAGCCCGCCAATGCGATCGCCGGCGAATGGCGCGCGCGCACCGGCGAACAGCTCGCCGCGCTCACCGTCGAGCCGCTGCACAGCCGCGCCGCGCTGCACGGCGAACCCTTGCCCGCCGCGGCGCTCGCCTGGGTCACCGCCTTGACCGCCACGGCGCTGCCCGAGGCGCAACCCTATCCGCGGCTCTACGACGCGCTCGGCGCGGTGCTTGACGCGGTCGAGGCAGCGCCGGCGGCGCGCGGCTGGGCGACCGCGCTCGTCCGCTACGAATTGCTGCTGCTCGCCGAACTCGGGTTCGGGCTCGATCTCACCGCCTGCGTCGTCACCGGCGGCGAGCATGATCTCGGCTTCGTCTCCCCCCGCAGCGGCGGTGCGGTCAGCCGTGGTGCGGCTTACGGTTACGAGCAACGGCTGTTCGCGCTGCCCGCCTTCCTCACCGAAGGCGGCGCGGCGGACTGGCCAGATATCCTCGCCGGCCTTGCCATCACCGGCCATTTCCTCGCGCGCGATCTGCTCACCGATCGCCGCGCCGATCCGCTCGTCGCGCGCGAACGGCTGGTCGCGATGCTGAAAAGGGCCGTTGCGTAAAGCACGGCGGCGCGGCTAGGCAGCGGCCATGGCATTGATCGCACTCCTGCCGGGCGACGGCATCGGCCCCGAGGTCATCACCCAGGCGCGCCGCGTGCTCGACGCGCTCGATCTCGACCTGACCTATGAGGAGGCGCCGGTCGGCGGCGTCGCCTATCATAGCGTCGGCCATCCGCTGCCCGAGGCGACGCTGGACCTTGCCCGGCGAGCGGATGCCTTGCTGTTCGGCGCGGTCGGCGATCCGCGCTGCGACTCGCTCGAACGCGCGCTGCGCCCCGAACAGGCGATCCTCGGCCTGCGCAAACATCTGTCGCTCTTCTCCAACCTCCGCCCCGCGACCCTGTTCGAGGGGCTGGAGGACGCCTCCGCGCTCAAGCCCGAGGTGGCGCGGCAGATCGACCTCGTCATCGTCCGCGAACTCAACGGCGACGTCTATTTCGGCGAGAAGGGCCGTCGCACGACGGCCGCCGGTCATCGCGAAGGCTATGACATCATGAGCTACGACGAAACCGAGGTGCGGCGCATCGCCCGCGTCGGGTTCGAGACGGCGCGCAAGCGGCGCGGCCAGCTCTGCTCGGTCGACAAGGCGAACGTGCTCGAAACCTCGCAATTGTGGCGCGACGTGGTGATCGAAGAGTCGGCGGACTATCCCGACGTGACGCTGACCCATATGTACGTCGACAATGCCGCGATGCAGCTCGTGCGCAATCCCGGCCAGTTCGACGTGATCGTCACCGGCAATCTGTTCGGCGACATCCTGTCGGATCAGGCCTCGATGTGCGCCGGCTCGATCGGCATGCTGCCCTCGGCGAGCCTCGATGACGCGGGCAAGGGGCTGTACGAGCCGATCCACGGTTCGGCGCCCGATATCGCCGGACAGGGCAAGGCCAACCCGTGCGCCGCGATCCTGTCGGCGGCGATGATGCTGCGCCATTCGCTCGGGAACGGCGCGGCGGCGGACCGGATCGAGGCGGCGGTGGCGCAGGCGATCCGCGACGGCGCGCGCACCGCCGATCTCGGCGGCACGATGAGCACCTCCGCGATGGGGGACGCCGTCCTCGCCGTCCTGTGAGCGCGCTGCTCGAGATCGCGGTCGTCATCCCGACGTTCAACGAGCGCGCCAACGTGCCGACGCTGATCGCCAGGCTCGATCAGGCGCTGGCCGGGCGGCGCTGGGAGGCGATCTTCGTCGACGACGACAGCCCCGACGGCACCGCCGAAGCGGCACGCGAACTCGGGCGGGTCGATACGCGGGTGCGGGTGATCCACCGCATCGGCCGGCGCGGCCTGTCCTCGGCGTGTATCGAGGGGATGTGCGCGACCGCCGCGCCGGTGGTCGCGGTGATCGACGGCGATCTGCAGCATGACGAGACGTTGCTGCCCAAAATGCTCGACCTGCTGCAGGCGGATGCCGGCCTCGACGTGGTGGTCGGCTCGCGCTTCGTCGACGGCGGCGGGACCGGCGACTGGGACCGCGACCGCGTCGCCAAATCCGCGTTCGCGACGCGGCTGTCGCGCCGGGTGCTCAAGGGCGACCTCAGCGATCCGATGAGCGGCTTCTTCGCGATCCGCACCACGCATGCGCGGCGGCTCGCCCCCGAATTGTCGGCGATCGGCTTCAAGATCCTGCTCGACCTGATGACCGCCAGCGCCGAGCCGCTGCGCTTCGCCGAACTGCCCTATACCTTCCGGGTGCGGACCGAGGGCGAGTCGAAGCTCGATCACGTCGTCGCGATGGAATATCTGATTGCGCTCTACGACCGGATGTTCGGGCGGTTCGTGCCGGTGCGCTTCGCGATGTTCTCGTGCATCGGGGTGCTCGGCGTCGGCGTGCATATGGGGGTGCTCGGCGTCGCGATGCTGTTCGGCGCGGCGTTCCTCGGCGCGCAGATCCTCGGTGCGCTGGCGGCGATGACGTTCAACTTCGCGCTCAACAATGCGCTGACCTATCGCGACCGGCGGCTGAAGGGCATGCGGCAATGGCTCGACGGCTGGGTGTCGTTCTGCGTCGTCTGCTCGGTCGGGCTGGTCGCGAACGTCGGGATCGCGGCGTTCGTCCACGACGTCCACAACGAGGGCGCGGCGGCGTCGGCCTTGCTCGGCATCTTGGTGGGCGCGGTGTGGAATTACGCGCTGTCGTCGAAATTCGTGTGGGGCCGGTATTAAGCGACTAATTTCTTCCTCGCGAAGCGGGGGAGGGGGACCGCCCGGCGCAGCCGGGTGGTGGAGGGGGCGTCTCCACGAATGACGAGTTCTGCCGTATCCTCCCCCTCCGTCATGCCTTCGGAAACTTCCTGGCGGGGGAGGAATACCGCGCGCCTAAACCCAGCTTTTCAGCCACATCCAGCCATGGAACGACCCCGGCCCGCGCAGTGCCGCGGCGGACAGGATCGGGTGAAAGTGGATGAACAGCACCGCGCTCGCGGCGAGGAACGCCTCGTCCCAATTGCGCAGGCGTTGCCGCCAATGGTCGAACGTCGCGGCGATGACCAGCGCCAGCCAGATGCTCGACAGATAGTAATAATAATAGAAACCCAGCGACTTGGGGATGAGCGCCCACATCGCGACGCTGGCGATCCACAGCAGGGCGACACCACCGGTCCGCGCGTTGCCGTCGCGCACCCACGCGGCAAGCCCCGCGACCACCGCGACCAGCCCGCCCCACATCACCACCGGATTGCCGAGCATCAGGATGCCGCGCTGCGCGCCATCGGCGGGCTCGTAGAAATACCAGACCGGCCGCCAGTCGAACGGCCACGTCCACCAGCTCGACTGATAGGTGTGCGGCGGCAGCACCTGCGTCTGCTGGCGGTACATGTCGAGCTGGAAGGGGAGCAGTCGCGCGAGCGTCAGCGGCTGGTCGGCATAGAGGAAGGCAGGCCAGAAGGTGGCGAAATAGGCGAGCATCGCCACGCCGCCGAGCAGGACGAGCGCGACCAGCGGGTGAAGGCCGGGCCAGAGGTCCGGCCGGCGCCGGCGCGCGACGAGATAGGTCGCGCCGGCGAAACCCAGATACGGCAGCGCGGTCCATTTCGTGCCGACCGCCAGGCCGAGCAGCAAGGCGCCGAGCAGCCACCGCCACCAGACCGCCGCGCCGCGCGCGCGCATCGCCCAAAGCAGCGCGGCGAACCCGGTGACGACGAACGCCGCCATGAACCCGTCGAGCATCGCGATCCGCGCCTGCACGAAGACGGTGAAGTTGAGCAACGTCAGCACCGCGCCGATGCTCGCGGTGCGCACCCGGCCGAAGATAAGCCAGAGGATCGCGAACACCCCCATCACCACCGCGCTCGCCGCGACGGTCGACAGCGCGCGCCAGCCGAGCGGGCCGTCGCCGAAGATCGTCATGCCGAGCGCGATCAGCGTCTTGCCGAGCAAGGGATGTTCGATGTTCACCGGCCCGACAAGCCCGCGCAGCATCCGCGCGGCGGGAACGTAATGCACCTCGTCGAAGACGAGCACGTGCGGCGTGGTCAGCTGCCAGCAGAACAATATTTGCGCGACGAGGCCGATGGCGAGCGCGGCGGGGAGGGGGCGGGAGAGCAGGCGCACCCCGCCTTGTCTTCGCGGCGGCGGGCCTTGGCAAGCGCCTCGACGCGCCCGCATGCCGGCATGGTCGCGGCCTGTTGGACGATGCCGTCTCTATCCCGCTGATCGGGAACGGCGAACTGCCCCGGTCTGTCCTACCTGGCGGCATAGGGATAGGGCTGGGGCATCGCATCGCTCTTTCTCATTGCTGCATGACCTGCCGACGAGTGATCCGCGATCGGTGCAGAAATGGAAACGATCAGGGGGTGATCGTTTCCATTAAGGTGTCCATCTTGTCCATGTTGCGCGCGGCGACGCCGCCGCGTCCCGCGTCGCCAACGCTTGCACCGCCCGCACCCGTCCGGCTAAGCGCATCGCATGAAGCGCAAGGCAGGACAGGACCGCTCGATCACCGCCAATTGGCGTCCGGCGACGCTCGCCATCCGCGGCGGCACCGCGCGCAGTGAATATGGCGAGACAAGCGAGGCGCTGTTCCTGACCTCGGGCTATACCTACGACAAGGCCGCCGATGCCGCGGCGCGTTTCGCCGGCGAGCAGGAGGGGATGACCTATTCCCGCCTCCAGAACCCGACCGTCGAGATGCTCGAACAGCGGATCGCGTTGCTCGAAGGTGCCGAGGCGTGCCGGACGATGGCGACCGGCATGGCCGCGATGACCGCGGCGCTGCTGTGCCAGTTGCAGGCCGGCGACCATCTCGTCGGCGGCCGCGCCGCCTTCGGTTCGTGCCGCTGGCTGACGGATACGTTGCTGCCCAAGTTCGGCATCGCGACGACGGTGGTCGATGCGCGCGATCCGCAGGCGTTCCTCGACGCGGTGCGGCCCGAGACCAAGGTCTTCTTCTTCGAAACGCCCGCCAATCCGACGATGGATATCGTCGATCTGCGCGCGGTGTGCGGCATCGCGCGCGAACGCGGCATCGTCAGCGTCGTCGACAATGCCTTCGCCACCCCGGCGCTCCAGCGGCCGATGGACTTCGGCGCCGACGTCACCGCTTATTCGGCGACCAAGATGATGGACGGGCAGGGCCGCGTGCTCGCCGGCGCGGTGTGCGGCAGCAAGGATTTCATCGACAACACCCTGCTGCCCTTCACCCGCAACACCGGCCCGACGCTGTCGCCGTTCAACGCCTGGGTGGTGCTCAAGGGGCTCGAGACGCTCGACCTGCGCATCCAGCGCCAGTCGCAGAGCGCGGTCACCGTCGGCCGCTTCCTCGAAGGGCGCGTGCCGCGCATCCTCCATCCCGGCCTGCCCAGCCATCCGCAACACGAACTGGCGATGAGCCAGATGTCGGCGACCGGCCCGATCTTCGCGTTCGAGGTCGCCGATCGCGCACAGGCGCACGGTCTGCTCGATGCGCTGGCGCTGATCGACATTTCGAACAACATCGGCGATTCACGCTCGCTGATGACGCATCCCGCCTCGACCACGCACGCCGGCGTCGCCGAGGACAAGCGCATCGAAATGGGGATCGGCGAGGGCATGCTGCGCCTCAACGTCGGACTGGAGGACCCGCAGGACCTGATCGACGATCTCGACCAGGCGCTGCGGCAGGTCGGTCTGTGAAGGAATTCTTCCCGCATGCCGCGACCACCGACGGGGTGACGGTACGCGTCTCGGTGAGCTATCTCCCCGAACAGTCGGAGCCGCGCCGCGGCCGCTGGTTCTGGGCCTATCATATCCGCATCGAGAACGAATCGGCGCGGTCGGTGCAATTGCTGACCCGCCATTGGGTGATCATCGACGGGCGCGGCGCGCGCCATTCGGTCGAGGGCGAGGGGGTCGTCGGCGAACAGCCGCTGATCGCGCCGGGTGCGAGCTTCGATTATGTCTCGGGCTGCCCGTTGCAGACGCCGAGCGGGGCCATGCAGGGCAGCTATCGGATGATCGACGAGGACGGCACCTGCTTCGACGCCGCCATCCCCAAATTCACGCTGCTCGCCTCGGCGGTCGAATCGTGAAGCGCACGCACCTGCCGCTCAACGGGTTGCGCGTGCTCGATGCCGCGGCGCGCCACCTGAGCTTCACCCGCGCCGCCGACGAGCTGGCGGTGACCCCCGCGGCGGTCGGCCAGCAGATCCGCGCGCTGGAGGATACGCTGGGCGTCGTGCTGTTCCGCCGTACCACGCGCGGCCTGGAGCTGACCCCCGAGGCGGAGGCGGGACTCGGCGCGCTGCGCGACGGTTTCCTCCAGTTCGAGGAGGCGGTTCGCGCGATGCAGGCGGGCCAGTCGTCCAAGTCGCTGACCATCGCCGCGCCGCGCGACCTGACCGAGAAATGGCTGATGCCGCGGCTCGCCGAGGTCGCGCAGCGCGACGGCGAGCTGCGCTTCGTGCTGATCGCGGCGGACGATGCGGTCGATTTCACCGAAGCGAACCTCGACCTGGCGATCCGCTGGGGCGAGGGGCCGGGCGAGCATGAGGGCGAGGCGCTGGAGTCGGAGGGCATGGTGACGATCGCCGCGCCCGGTGCGGCGGAGACGCTGATCGCCTGGCCGGGCTGCCCCGGTGGCGAGGGGCATGCGCTGGTCCGCGTCGCCGACGCCGGCCTCGCGATCGATGCGGCGGTGGCGGGGCTCGGCCGCGCGACGGTATCTGAGCTGCTCGCCGCGCGCGATATCGCCAACGGCAAGGTCGCGGTGGTCGGCGATCCGCAGCCGTCGCGCTTCGGCTATTGGCTGGTCGCACCGCTGCCGCAATGGCGGCAGGCGAAGGTGCGGGCGCTGGTCGACGCGCTGACCGGGTGAGCGATACGCCGACGCTGACGACGGCGCGGCTGACGCTGCGGCGGTTGACGCTGGACGATGCCGAGGTGCTGTTTCCGGCGATGAGCGACCCCGCGGTGATGCGCTGGTGGTCGCGCGGGCCGTTCGCCGCGGTCGAGGAGCTGCGCGGATATTTCGCCGACATGCGAGCCCGGCAGCGCGTCTGGGCGGCGGTGCGGACGGGCGGGAGTGCGGCGATCGGCTTCGTGTATATCGGCGAGAAGCGGCCCGGGGTGGGCGAGATCGGCTATCTCTTCGCGCCGGCGACCTGGGGCAGCGGCGTGGCACGCGAGGCGGTGGAGGCGGTGGTGGCGCAGGTGTTCGGCGAGGGCATGCGGCGCATCTTTGCCGACATCGATCCCGAGGCGGTCGCCTCCGCGCGCTTGCTGGAGCGGGTCGGCTTCACCTGCGAGGGGCGGCTGCGCGGCGAATGGGAGACGCATATCGGGGTCCGCGATACGCTGATCTACGGGATGTTGCGCAGCGAGTGGATCGAGCGCGATGCAGCCCCGTCAGGACGCCAATAGCCCCAGCGTCCGCGTGACGAGCGCCATCAGGCGGGGTTCGTCGACCGCGCCGTCGGCGCTGTGCCAGCTCGCGCAGATCGCGTACCAGCGGCCGGTTTTCGTCTGCGCCAGCACGTTGAGCGCGATGATGCCGGGTTCGGAGCCGCCCTTGAAGCCGACATAGGCGAAGCGCGCGGCGGTTGCGGGATCGACGCCGTGGTTGATCGACAGGATATCGCGCACCACCGGGCCGGCGTCGCGCAGATGGGCGAGCAGGCGCGCCATGTCGCGCGGGGCGGCGAACCATTCGACGGTCTCGCTGGCGAGCGGACCCGAGGAGAACATCAGCGGGTCGAGGCGGGCGGCGTCGAGGCGCGCGGCTTCGGTTTGCAGCAGGGCGCGGCGGCCGGTGGCGTCGCGCCCGATCCAGGCGGCGGTGAGCGTCGGGTCGGCCTTGATCGCGAACGCCTCGCGCGTCGTCAGGACCGGGGCGGTCGCGCCGAAGCGTGCCGCCATCGCATCCACCTCGCGGCGGCCGAGCAGGCGGACCAGCGTGTCGGTGGCGGTATTGTCGCTGATCGAGATCATCAGCGTCGCCAGCGTCTGGAGCGTCACCGGCGTGGCGCGCGGCCAGGCCTGGAGGATGCCGGAGGGGAGCGACGGCGGCCCGACCGCCACGACATCGTCCCAATGGCGCGTGCCCGCCGCGACCTGCCGCGCCGCCTCGGCGAGGACCCAGAGCTTGAACGCGGAGCCGAGCGGGGCGGGGGTGTCGGCGCGGGTTTCGGCTTGTGGCGTGGGTTGCGGTCCGTCGAGCGCGTAGACGCCGAATTGCGCGATGCCGGGCAAAGCGGCGAGGTCGGCTTGCACCTTGGCGGGCGTGTCGCCGTGCAACTCGGTGCCGGTGATCAGCAGGCCGGCGATCGCATGCGGTGCGGCGGGGTCGATCGACAGGCGCAGCGTCGCGGTGCCGCGGTCATAGTCGATCACCGCCGTCGCCGCCCAGCGGCCGACGGGATCGAGGCGGGCGACCTTCCGCGGTTCGCCGAGCGTCGCGCGCAGTTGCGCGGTGAGGGCGGTCCATTGCGCGGACGGCACCGCATGGCGGAAGGCGGCGGTGAACAGCGCGTCGTAGCCGGGTCGGCCGGCGAGCACCGGGATCAGCGCGGTGGCGCGGGTGCGGACGGCGGGGTCGGCGGCCGGTGTCGCGGCCACGGCGGGGGGCGTCTGCGCCGATGCGGCGAGCGGCGTCAGGGCGATCAGCGCCGTCGCCGCCAGCGCGATCAGTTCTTGAGCTTCCAGCCTCGCTTGAGCAGCTGATAGCATAATACCCCCAGTGCGATGTCCACCGCGAGGATCGCGATGCTGCCGACCATGATGGGCGAATCGGCGGTGCCGAGGAAGCCGTATCGGAAGCCGGAGATGATGTAGAAGAAGGGATTGGCGTGGCTGAACGCGCGGAAGGCGGGGGCGAGCCGGTCGACCGAGTAGAAGGTGCCCGACAGCAGCGACAGCGGCGCGATGACGAAATTGGTCACTGCGGCGGCATGGTCGAACTTTTCCGCCCAGATCGAGGTGAGCACGCCGAGGAACGACAGGAAGGCGGCGCCGAGCAGGCCGAACCACAGGATCGCCAGCGGGTGCGTCGGGGTGACGTGGACGCCGGGATAGAGCGCCATCGCGCACCAGCAGATGAAGCCGACGATGAACGCCCGCGTCATCGCGCCGCCGACCAGCGCGGCGAGCAATTCCGCCGTCGACAGAGGCGGTTGCAGGTAGTCGACGATCGTCCCCTGGATCTTGCCGACGAGCAGCGAGAAGCTGGCGTTGGCGAAGGCGGGGCCCATCATCCCCTGGCTGATGATCAGGCCGGGGGCGATGAAATCGGCGAAGGGGACGGTGACGCCGCCGACCACGACCGGGCTTTTCGCGCCGGTCGCGATGGTGAAGACGATGAGGAACAGCAACGTGGTGATCGCCGGGGCCCACACCGTCTGGAGGTGGACCTTGAAGAACCGGCGCACCTCCTTCACATAGAGGGTCTTCAGGCCGCCCCAGTTCACGTTCCGGATCACCGGGACGCCGGGTGCGGACCGGATTGCCGATTGGATCTCGCCGATTGGGGGCTGGCTGCTCATGGGTGAAGCGGGTAACCGCAGCCGCAGCCGCCCGCAACCCGGCGCAAGTGTAAGGAACGTGATAATGTCCTGGACCGACGAGCGGATCGACACGCTCAAGACGATGTGGGAGGCGGGGCAGACCGCCAGCCAGATCGCCGAGGCGCTGGGCGGCGTCAGCCGCAACGCGGTGATCGGCAAGGCTCATCGCCTGGGCCTCCAGTCGCGCCCGTCGCCGGTGAAGCCGAACGAGCCGGCCGCCGCCGCCCCGGCGCCGGTCGTGCCGCTGCCCGAGGCCGAGCCCGAACCCGCGCCGGCACCGGTGGTCGCCGCGCCGCCGGCCCCGCCTCGCCCGGCGCCCGCGCCGGAGCCGGTCGCCGCCGCGGCCGATCCCGACGAGGACGAGGATGACGCGGTCGAGGACGATGCGGACGAGGAGGAAGACGAGGTCGTCGCCGCGCCCAAGCGCGAGCCGCAGCCGATCCTGCGTTCGGTCGGGCCGGGCGGGTTCGTCCGCCAGTCGCCCGGCGAGCAGCAGCCGCCGTCGACCCCGGCGCCGCCGCGCCGGCTGGTGCCCGCCAAGCCGTCGCCCGAGATCGCCGGCAAGACGACGCTGCTCGATCTCAACGACCGGATCTGCAAATGGCCGCTCGGCCATCCCGGCGAGCCGGACTTCCACTTCTGCGGCGACAAGGTGAACCCCGGTTTCCCGTATTGCGTCGCGCATTGCGGCCATGCCTATCAGGCGCAGCTGCCGCGCCGCGACCGCCGTCCGCCGCCGCCGCTGCCGTTCGGCGGCCCGCGCGTGCGCTGACGCATCGCGACTCGGGTGTGAAGGAGGCCGCTTCCCGCGAGGGGGCGGCCTTTTTCGTGGCCGGGGGGGCATGGCGCGGGCGCGGTACGTCGCTGCCTCGCCGTGGCTGCGGTTGGACGGGTTATCCACAAAGGCCGTCGCGTCGGACTGGTTCGAGGCCACTGCAAAGTACCGTATGTACCCCGGCGCAGGCCGGGGCCCAGTTGGGAAGGCCGTTGTAAGTTATTGCAAAGCTTCACCCAACTGGGCCCCGGCCTGCGCCGGGGTACGTGCTTGGGTGTTAGGCGACATGGACAACATGGACACCTTAACGGAAACGATCCACTCCCATCGTTTTCAAATCTGTCGTGATCGTGGTGCGGCGATGAGAAAGAGCGTCGCCACGGGAGATATCACGCGCCTGCCGTGTAGGACAGGCGATCATTCCCCCGCTGCGCTGCGCATAGCAAAAGGGGCCGGCTTCCTGCGAAGCCAGCCCCCTTCGGCTATCGGGCGTGGGCGCCGCGCCTAGAAGCGGAACGCCGCCGTCGCGCGCAGCGAATGCCAGCGGAACTTCTCGTCCGAGCGACGGAAGTCGGTCGAGGTGCCGCCGGCGACCGCGACGAACGGGTTGGTCGCGGGCGCGGTGCCCTGGGTCACGCGGACGCGGGCGTCGTCGTCGTTATACTGGTGATAGGTATATTCCATGCCGATCGAGAAATGCTCGCCGAGCTTCTGCTCGACGCCGCCGCCGCCGACGATGCCGAACTGCTTGCGCTTGCCCGACTGGGCGAAGGCGTTCGCGGTGTTGGTCGAGGTGAAGCTGCGGTCGATATTGGCATAGCCGGGACCGAAGGTGCCGTAGAACAGCGTCGTGCCGGGCGCATAGCCGACGCGGCCGCGGATGCTGGCCTCCCACTTCACTTCGCGGGTCATCACGTAATTGGCCGGCGTGGTCGAGAAGCCGCTGACGCTGTCGGTGATCTCGGTCTTGCCGAATTCGCCGAGCGCACCGATCACGATGTTGCCCGCCTGCGAATCCATGCCGATGCGACCGTAATAGGACCAGCCGTCCTTGTCGTTGGCGCAGCCTGCCGGCAGCGGCGTCGCGGCGCGGGCGCGGCCGTTGCAGAAACCGGGAGCGAAGGCGTTGCCGCCGTTCGCGACCACCGTGTCACCGAAGCTGCCGTTCGAGCCGCGGTCGAACAGGATCGTCGAACCGGTGTCGTTGGGCTGGACGTCATAGCCGCCGGCGGCGCCGACGTAGATGCCCGAGAACGGGGCCGGATCGCCGGCGTCCTGCGCCTGGGCGGCGGTGGCGAAGGTGGCGGCGGCGAGGGCGCCGAGCAGCAGGGTGGTACGCATAGTCTCTCCCGGAGTGTGTGCAGCACCCTAGGAACGTACGGGATGTCGTTGATATGCATCAGCATCTGCATTCACATAAAGTGTGGTTTTCATGCATCAGCGCAGACACATCCGAGCAACATCGCGCGGCCGGGCAGGTGCGGTCCGGCGCTGGTATCGGCGGCGATGTTCCCTTATGGTTCCCGCTGATGGCCCAAGACCTTTTCGCGCCCGCCGCGGCGCCCGACAGCAATTACGACGCGTCTTCGATCGAGGTGCTGGAGGGGCTGGAACCCGTCCGCCGCCGCCCCGGCATGTACGTCGGCGGCACCGACGAGCGCGCGCTGCACCATCTCGCCGCCGAAGTGCTCGACAATGCGATGGACGAGGCGGTCGCCGGCCACGCGACGCGGATCGAGGTGACGCTGGAACCGGGCAACCGGCTGACGATCACCGACAACGGCCGCGGCATTCCGGTCGATCCGCATCCCAAATTCCCCGACAAGAGCGCGCTGGAGGTGATCCTGTCGACGCTCCATTCGGGCGGCAAGTTCGCCGGCAAGGCCTATGCGACCAGCGGCGGCCTGCACGGTGTCGGCGTCTCGGTGGTCAACGCACTGTCGTCGGATACCGTGGTCGAGGTGGCGCGCGAGCGGCAGCTCTATCGCCAGCGGTTCAGCCGCGGGCTGACGCAGGGGCCGCTGGAGCATGTCGGCGCGGCGCCCAACCGGCGCGGCACCTCGGTCGCCTTCACGCCGGATACCGAGATCTTCGGGCCGGAACTCGCGTTCAAGCCCAAGCGGCTCTACCAGCTCGCGCGGTCCAAGGCGTATCTGTTCGCCGGGGTCGAGATCCGCTGGCATTGCGCGCCCGAGCTGGTCGAGGGGACGGACACGCCGCCCGAGGCGGTGTTCCAGTTTCCCGGCGGGCTGGCCGATCACCTCAAGGAACAGGTGGGAACCCGCGAATGCGCGACGTCGGACTTCTTCGCGGGCAGTCAGGATTTTCCGAGCGAACAGGGGCGCGTCGAATGGGCGGTCGCATGGCCGCTGTGGAGCGACGGCAGCTATAGCTGGTATTGCAACACGATCCCGACCCCCGATGGCGGGACGCACGAACAGGGATTGCGCCAGGCGCTAGTGCGCGGCCTGCGCGCGTTCGGCGACCTGATCCACCAGAAGAAGGCCAAGGAGATCACCGCCGACGACGTGATGGTCGGCAGCGAGCTGATGCTCAGCGTGTTCATCCGCGAACCGCAATTCCAGAGCCAGACCAAGGATCGCCTGACCAGCCCGGAGGCGGCCGGGCTGGTCGAGAAAGCGGTGCGCGACCATTTCGACCATTGGCTCGGCCACAATATGGACCGCGGCAAGGCGCTGCTCGGCTATGTGCTCGAACGGATGGACGAGCGGCTGCGCCGCAAGCAGGAGCGCGAGGTCAAGCGCAAGACCGCGACCAGCGCGCGCAAGCTGCGCCTGCCCGGCAAGCTGACCGATTGCGCCAACGACGGCAACGAGGGCACCGAGCTGTTCATCGTCGAGGGCGATTCGGCGGGCGGCTCGGCGAAACAGGCGCGCGACCGCAAGACGCAGGCGATCCTGCCGATCCGCGGCAAGATCCTCAACGTCGCCAGCGCGACCAGCGCCAAGATCGTCGCCAATCAGGAGATCGCCGATCTGATCCAGGCGCTGGGCTGCGGGACGCGCAAGGATTGCGATGCGAGCCAGCTCCGCTACGAGCGCGTCGTCATCATGACCGACGCCGACGTCGACGGCGCGCATATCGCGACGCTGCTGATGACCTTCTTCTTCCAGGAGATGCCCGATCTGGTGCGGCGCGGGCATCTGTATCTGGCGCAGCCGCCGCTCTATCGGCTGACGGTCGGGGCGAAGTCGCTGTACGCGCGCGACGATGCGCATCGCGCCGAGCTGGAGAAGACCGCGTTCAAGGGCAAGAAGGTCGAGGTGTCGCGGTTCAAGGGGCTCGGCGAGATGAACCCCGGCCAGCTCCGCGAGACGACGATGGACCCCAAGACGCGCGGCATGATCCGCATCACGCTGCCGCAGGAATATGAGGAACGCGCCGGGGTGAAGGACCTCGTCGACCGGCTGATGGGCAACAATCCGGCGCACCGCTTCGCGTTCATCCAGGAGAATGCGGCGCGGCTGGACGAGGAGGCGATCGACGCCTGATTGGGTGGGGGCTTATGGAGTCTGTGGTGGCCCTGACCTTGCGTAGGGTTGATCGACATTCATCGTCGTAACGTAAGCCCTCCCCCTGGCGGGGAAGGAATTGCTGAAGGTCGATCCCGCCTTAGCTCGTTCCGTCACCCCGGACTCGTTCGAGCCTTTTGCAGGGGTCGTCGCATGACACGTCGAGATTGTACCCCGGCGAAGGCCGGGGCCCAGTTGGGAAGGCCGATGTAAGTCATTGCAACCCTTCACCCAACTGGGCCCCGGCCTTCGCCGGGGTACATCAGGCCTTCCAAATAAGTCTCGACCCGTTCCGGGGCCGTCGGAGCGCCGTCAGCGGCGGTCGGCGCCGTCGCGTGTGTCGCAGTCCGCTTTGTGGAGCAGGTGGATCGTCTCGTCCTCCTCGCACACGACGAAGCCGATGTCCTCGAGCGCGAGCTTGAGGTGGATGCGGGTGAGGTGATCCCCTTCCTCGAAGGCGAAGACAGAGTCGGCGGGATCGATCATCCGCGTCCAACTCCAACCGATTATCGCCGTTCCACCCGTTAACCACTTAAATAGGTTAAATAAGACGAACGGTTAACCCCGATCTGGCGGCCATTGCGGCAGCGGTGGCAGACCGCGTGCCTGGGTACGGCCATGCGAGAAGCCGGCGTGCCAGGCGGCGAGGATCAGCACCGAGCGATGATCGAACGGGCAATCGCGCGTGCTGCCGTCGACGCCGGACAGGCGGCCGTCCTCGAACGCGGTCTGCAGATCGGTGAGATGGTCGGGGGCGGGGGGCTGGGTCATGCCGTCGGCTCCGTCTAGCGCCGCACCGGGCCGGGGCGGAACGTGCGTGGATCGGCGGGGGCCTCGGTCCCGTCGGGCGTGTCGAACAGATGTTCGAGCATCGCCGCCATCGCGGTATAGCCCTTGCCGGTGAGCCGGACGCGGACGCGGCGGTGATCGGTCGGGTCGGGATGGCGCGAGAGCAATGCGGCCTCCTGCAACCGGTCGATGCGGCGCATCGCGCTGGTCGTGCTCTCGCCCGACATCAAGGTCAGGTCCTTGACGTACAGGCGCTCGCCGGTGCCGGCGGCGACGAACAAATCGATCATCATGTCCCAGGCGGGATCGACGAGCAGGTCGCGCGGCAGGAAGTGGCTCATCCGCGCGCGAAGCTGGCGGGCCTGTCGCGCCCGGGCGAGCAACGTCGGCGAGAAGGTCGCGGCGGGATCGCCGTCGAGCGGGGTGGCGCCGGCGAAGGCGGCGTGGTCGAGGGGCGGGCTCATCGTTCGCGCAGTGCCTCCTGCGCACGGTTGAGGGGTTTGAGCAGATATTGCAGCACGGTCTTGCTGCCGGTGTGGATGTCGACGGTGGCGACCATGCCCGGGGTGATCGGGAAGCGGCGGCCGGCCTTGTTGGTCAGCGAATCCGATTTGGTGCGGACGAAGACGCGGTAATAGAGCACGTCGGGCTTCACCTCGTCGCGGATCGTGTCGGGGGAGATCGTCGTGACGACGCCCTCCAGGCCGCCGTAGATCGAATAATCGTAGGCGGTGACCTTGACCTTGGCGGCCTGGCCGGGACGGATGAAGGCGATGTCGCGCGGCTGGATGCGCGCCTCGATCAGCAGGCGTTCGTCGAGCGGGACGATCTCCATCACCTTGCCGTTGGGCGGGATGACGCCGCCGATCGTCGACACCTCGATGTTCTTGACCACGCCGCGCACCGGCGAGCGCAGGGTGAGGCGGCTCAGCGTATCGGAGCGGCCGCGGATCACCGGGCCGAGCGAATCGACCTGTTCCATGACCTTGGCGAGATCCTGCCGCGCCTCGACCATATATTGCGAGCGCAGGTCGGCCTTCTTGAGCTCCAGTTCGGCGCGCTGGCGTTGCAGGCGCAGCACCTCGACGTTGCTCGCCGCGCCGACGGTGATCAGCGACTGGCCGATCGACACTTCGCGGCCGATCAGCGCGAGGCTCTGGTCGATCAGCCCGATCGAGGATTGCAGGCTGCGGCGGCGGGTCTCGTAGAGGCTGGTCTCCGCCGCCTTGAGCTCGGGGAAGCGGTCGAGTTCGGGCGAGAAACGCAGCGGCGTCCCATTGGCCTCGGCCTGCAGGCGGCCGGCGCTGGCGAGCGCGGCGCGATATTTCGCGGCGCTCTCCTCGACGGTCGAACCGGCCTGGGTCGGGTCGAGCTGCGCGAGCAACTGGCCGGGTTTGACGATATCGTCCTGATGGACGAGCAATTTGGCGAGGATGCCGCCTTCGAGCGATTGCAGCACCTGTTCGCGGCTGGTCGGCACGACGCGCGCCTCGCCGGTCGCGACCTCGTCGAGGTCGGCGAACCACGCCCAGCCGAGCGCGGCGACGAACAGGGCGGCGAGCAGCCAGATCAGGCGGGTGGCGGTGACGCGGGTGGCCTCGCCGTCGCCCCCGAACAGATGGTCGTCGTCAGCGGTGATGCTGGTCATGCCGCCGCACTCCGTGTGCCACGCATCGTGGCGAGGATCTGGTCGCGCGGACCGTCGAGAACGACGCCGCCCTGGTCGATGATGACGATGCGCTCGACGATATCGAGCATCCGCATGCGGTGCGTAGCCACCACGAGCGTGCGGTCGCGGCCCCATTCGCCGAGGCGCTGGATGAAGTGGCGTTCGGTCGCCTCGTCCATCGCCGCGGTGGGCTCGTCGAGCAGCGCGACCATCGGCTGGCGGAGCAGCAGCCGCGCGAGCAGCAGCGCCTGGACCTGCCCGCCCGACAGGCCGCGGCCGCCCTCCTGGACGACATGGCCGAGGCCGTCGCGCATCCGGCGCAGCATCGCGTCGGCGCCGACCATGGCGAGCACCGCCATGATCTCGGCGTCCGACGCCGACGGCGCGCCGAGCGTCAGATTCTCGCGCAGCGTACCGTGGAACAGCCGGCTCGACTGGGTGAGCAGCCCGACGTCGCGGCGGACGTCGGCGGGGTCGATCTGGTGCAGCGCGAGGCCGTCGAGCAGTACCTCGCCCGAGACGGGTTGCAGCATGCCCGACAGGCCCTGGAGCAACGTCGACTTGCCGGCGCCGTTGCGGCCGAGCAGCGCGATCCGTTCGCCCGCGGCGATCTCCAGCCCCGCGACGGTGAGCGCGGGCGGCGCGTTGGGATCGGCGTAGGTGAAGACCGCCGAGCGCAGCGTGAAGGCGCCGGTGACCGCAGGCAGCGGGATGCGATGGTCGGCGTCGGCGCTGTCCACCGGCAAGGCCATGATCTGATTGAGGCTGCCCATCGCGACCTTGGCGTGCTGCCAGCGGCCGAGCAACTGCGTCACCTGCGCCATCGGCGCCATCATCCGCGAACCGAGGATCGAGGTGGCGACGAGTACGCCGGTGGTGATGCTGCCCGAAATCACGAGCGGCGCGCCGACGAAGATGATCGCCGCATAGACGCCGTTCTGCACGCTCTGCGTCCACACCGACAGGCCGTTGGTGAGGCCACGCAGGCGCAATTGCGCCTCGCCGGCGACGGCATTGTAGTGGTTCCACTGCTGGTGGAAGCGTTCCTCCGCCTGGAGCGACTTGATGTCCTCGATACCCTGCACCGCCTCGACCAGCATCGCGTTGCGCAGCGAGGATTCGCGCATCGATTCCGTCGCCAGCATGCGCAGCCGGCGCTGGGCGAGCAGGCCGGGGAGCAGCAGCAGGACGAGCGCGACGACCGGCACCAGCGCCAGCATGCCGCCGATATACCAGAGCAGGCCGAGGAACATCAGGAAGAAGGGGAGGTCTGCGACGGTGGCGATCGTGGTCGAGGTCAGCATGTCGCGGACCTGATCGAGGTCGCGGAGCTGCGCGATGAAGGTCCCGGTCGAGGCCGGGCGTGACTGGTTGCGGACGCGCAGCGCGTGGCCGAAGACGCGGTCGGAGATGCGCAGATCGGCGCGCTTGCCGAGCACGTCGACGATGTTGGTGCGCAGCCGGCGCAAGGCGAAGTCGAACGCGATCGAGACGAGCACGCCGACGAACAGGATGGTCAGCGTCGGGATCGACGCCGCGGGCACGACGCGGTCGTAGACCTGCATCGAGAACAGCACGCCGGCAAGGCCGAGCAGATTGGTGACCACCGAGGCGACCATGACATGACCATAAGCGGGGGCGTCGCGCATCAGGATCTGGCGCAGCCAATGATCCTCGAACGGGCGGATATAGGTGTCGACGCGCGCGTCGGGCGAGGAGCGCGACGGCCGCGGCACGACGAAGCCGGTGGCGGCGGCGCGCAGCTCGGCGAGGGAAAGGCGGGTCTGGCCGCCACGGTCGCCGGGCAGCACCAACCGCGCCTGCTCGTCGCCGTCGATGCCGTCGATCAGGGCGATCTCGCCATCGGCGAGGCGGACGATCATCGGCAGCCGCCAGCCGCTGAGCTTGACCTCCTGCGGCGTCGAGAAGCGGACGGTGAGGCCGGTGGCGCGGGCGAGCGCGAGGATGCGCGCGTTCTCGTCGCCGCCGAGATCCCATTGCGCGGCGAGGCGCGCGCGTTGTTCGGAGACGGGCAGGCGATAGTGGCGGGCGACGCGGGCGAGCAGTTCGAGCCAGCCGTCGACGGCGGCGGGCGCCGCCGGGGCGATCGCGGCGGTCACAGCGTCACCCCGCGCACCGAGGTGCCCGAGAGGCCGAAGGCGTCGCGCATCCGGCCCGAGACGTACAGGCAGTCGATTTGCAGGCGGCGCAAATTCTGGGTGGTGTTGACCGCGTCGAAGCGCACCTGTTGCAGCTCCTGTTCGGCGTTGAGCAGATCGACCAAGGTGCGGGTTCCCATTTCGAGATACTGGATGCGGTAGAGGCGGCCGGTCTCGCGCATATTGTCCTCGCGCGAGGCCAGCGTGGTGACGAGGCGCGAGAGGCTGTCGATCTGCTGCTGCGCCTCGGCGAGCTGCTGGCTGCTCTCGTTGCGGATGCGTCGCGCGCTCGCCTCGGCCGCGTCGAGGCGATAGGCGGCGCTGCGCACCCGCGCCTTGGTGAGCCCGCCGGCGAAGATGTTGCTCGAAACGCGCAGGCCGAAATTATAGATGCTGCGGTCGCCGAACGGCGAGTTGACGTCGGTCGAGGCGTCGCCGCCGAACGACACGGTCGGATAGCGATCGGCACGGCTGCGGCGCAGGTTGGCGGCGGCACGCTCGGTCTCGGCGTCGGCGGCGGCGACCGCGGGCACGCTCTGCCACGACGGCGCGGGGCCGGCGCACCCCTGCATCAGCCAGCCGGGCACGTCGGCGGAGACGCCGGCGGGCGCGGGATGGCCGAGCAGGAAGGCGAGGTTGCTGGTCCAGCGCCGCTCCTCCGCCTCGACCTGGGTGAGGCTGGCTTCGGCCGCCTCGACGCGGGCCTGCGCCTGCAAGGCATCCGACCGGGTGGCGGCGCCCATCGTCGAGCGCTGGCCGACGAGTTCGCTGATCTGGCGGATGCGATCGGCCTGGTCGCGGGCGATGATCCGCTGCGCGGTGGCGCGCTGCAATTCGATGATCGCATAAGCGGTGTCGCGGACCAGCGTATCGACCGCGAGCAGCATCTCGGCGCGGCTGGCGCGGGTGCCGGCGCGGGCGGCGGCGACGTCGCTCGACACCTTGCCGAAATCGAAGAGCATCTGCGACGCGCTGAATTGCGGGCGGGGCGACCAGGTGCCCGACACGCGACTGTCATAGCCGCTGCCGAGCCCGCCGCTGATCGTCGGCAGATAGCCGGCGCGCGCGGCGGCGACGTCCTCGCCGCTGGCGGCGAGCGTGCCCGCCGCCTCGATCACCGACGGATGCCAGGCGACGGCGTCGCGCGCGGCGCTTTCCAGCGTGACCGGCACGGGGGCGGGGGCATCCGCGGCCATGCCGCTGCCGGCGAGGGCGACGGCCATCACCGCGCCCGTCGCGACCAATAATCCGGGTAACCGTCGTGGGGAAAGCATTGCAACCGGGTCCTCTCTTGCCGTGCAAAAGAGGCCCGGTTGCTTAACAAAGAGTAGATTTCACTCTTTCGCCATCAATACTTTAGACGCAGTTTGAGGTGCTTAAACAACATGATTGACGGTAGTTCCATGATGCGTTTGATCATCAAGCGTCGCGAGATAGTCGAGCGGGTCGGCGACGACCGCCGCGGCGACCGGCGCCACCGCGGCGCTGTGATCGGCGCTCAACGCATCGGCGTGGATGCCATTCTGCTGCGTGGCGAGATAGTGCGAGAGCACATCTTCGAGTTCGCCGCGGCCTTCGAACAGCTGGTAGGTGGCGAGCCCGATCGCCGTGCCGTCGCCCGTCGCGGCGACCGCGGGCGCGGTGGCGAGATGGGCGTCGGCGGTCACTGCGTGCGTATCCAGTGAAACCACATCGGGTTCGATACTGTACACCGGTGCGACGGCATAATGGACCATCGCCGAGGCATTGTCGCCGGGCACGTCGATCGTGACGTTCAGAGTCGTGGTCGCCGCGACTCCGTTGGGCTGCACCAACTGGTAGGTGAACGAGTCGGTCAGGTCGGTGGTCGAGTAAGCCAGCGTCGCACTCGGCTGGTAGACGTAATGGCCGACCTCATCGACGGTGAGCGTGCCGTGCGCGCCGTTGATGACGAGCGGGGTGTTGCCGACCTCGGTGAAGGTGTTGCCGGTGCCGACGCGGACCGCGACGAAGCTGGAATGGGCGTCGTCGTTGGCGAGCAGGCTGCCCTCGACCGGCGCCGGGCTGACGACGACATGGCTGTCGAGCAGCGTCGTCGTCCGTGCCAGCGTGACGGTGGTGGAGAAGCCCGATCCGACCACCGCGTCTGCGGCAAGCGTATAGCGGTAATTGCCCGCCGGCAGGTCGTTCAGCGTGAAGCTGGTGCTGGCGCCGCCGACGCCGGCCAGCGCGAGGTTGGTGATCGTCTGAGTAGTGCCGGCGGTGAGATTGGTCAGCGTCAGCGTATAATTGGGAGCAACGCTGAGCAGTGCCGCCGTCGACGCGCGGATGGTGATGTCGGCATCGGTGTTGGGCGCGACGACGAACGTATCGGTCCGCTCACCGTGCGACCCGACCGCGACCGGCAGCAGCGGCAGCTGTACCGCGGGCGTCGTGGTGAAGCTGTAGGTGATCGGTGCTGCCGTCTCGACGACGTTGGCATAGGTGACCGGCGCGAACGCGACGTCGGCGACGGCGACCGGGGCGCCGGTGATCGCGCCGCTGCCGACGGTGATCGACAGATTGGCGCTCTCCACCTCATTGTCGCTCGGGTCGATGATCGCATAGCTGAAGACGTCGGTATGGCCGATCGCCGCGGCGTTTACGTCGGGCGTGTAGGTGTAGCTGCCGTTGAGGTTGATCACCAGCGTGCCCCATTCGCCGTCGACGACGGTGCCGTCTGCGGTGACGGCGATCGTCGCGCCGGTGACGGTGTTGGTGACGCTGGTCACGTGCGTGCCCGGCGAAACCACGTCGACCGCGCCGCCGACGCCGGGGTCGGTGATGACGTTGCCGGTGGCGGCGACGGGCCGGACGCCGCCGACATCGGTATAATCGATGTCGGTGCCGCTGACCGCGAGGCTGCCGAGCAGGCCGGCGCCGACGCCGAGGCCGCTCTGATAGGTGAGGAAGGCGCGATATTCGCCCGATGCGAGCGTCTGGCTGGCGGTGAGATTGCCGTTGAGCAGGCTGAGGTCGAGCAGCGAGCCGCCCGGTGCGCCGTTGACCGCGACCCATTGCGTGCCGTCGAAGCGCTGGACGACGACGCTATAGCCGCTGGTGACGCCGATGTTGAGCGTCGCGTCATAGGTGAAGCTGGCGGCGAGATTGTGGCCGTCCTGCACCGTGAAGCGGACGCTGGGCGTGCCCAACACCTGCGCCTGCAGGTTGAGCGCGCCGGCGGAGACCAGGGCGAGGTAATTGGCGCTGCCGACCGCGGTGGGCGCGGCGGCGACCACCGGCAGCAGGTCGATCGTCGCATTGGCGGCGTTGCCGAACGCCTGGATGTCGAACGGCGCGACCACCGTCGCGGCGCCCGAGACGTTGCCGGCGGCATCGGCCAGCGTCACCGCCAGCGTCGCACCGGCGACCTGCGGCGTGAGCAGGTTGACGGTGAACGTGCCGTCGGCGCCGACGACGCCGTTGCCGAGGACGCTCGTGCCGCTGCGCACCTCGACGCGGGCGCCGATCTCGCCGGTGCCGCTGAGCGTCGTGCCGGTCGCGTTGACCGCCAGCGCCGCGGGCGCCGCCGGCGCGGTGATGTCGGGCGCGACGACGGTGATCCCAGCCGACACGTTGCGGGCGGCGTCGGTCTGGATCGCGGTCAGCGACTCGCCGTTGCGCTGCGGCGTCGTCAGCGTGACCTGATACGCGCCCGAACCGGCGACGAGCGCGGTGCCGAGGTCCACGCCGCCGGCGGAGCGGATCGTCACCGTCGCGCCGGGTTCGCCGCTGCCGATCACCTGGGTGCCGCCGACGACCACCGTCGCGGTCGGCGCGGCGGGGGCGGTCAGATCGGGGGCGAGCGCGAGCACCGGCGGCGAGGCGTTGCCGGCCCCGTCCGCCTGGACGACGTTGAGCAATTCGCCGTTGCGTTGCGCGGTGCTGAGCGTGACCGAATAGGCACCGGTGGCGTCGGCGGTGGCGGTGCCGAGCGAGACGCCGTTGAGTGTGACGGTGATCGCCGCGTTGGCCGCGCCGACACCGGTGACCAGCGCGCCATCGGTCGAGACGGTGGCGGTGAGACCTGCCGGTGCGGTCAAATCGGGTGCGGTGGCGACGACGGGCGCCGAGACGTTGCCGGCGGGATCCCGCTGGGTGACGGTGAGCGTCTCGCCATCGGTCTGCGCGGTCGTGAGCTGCACGGCATAGGTGCCACCGCCGCCGACGACGCCGGTGCCGATCGTCGTGCCCGCGGCGTTGGTGACGGTCACCGTCGCGCCGATCTCGCCGGTGCCGGTGACGAAGCCGCCGTCGCCCGTCACCGTCGCGACCGGCGCGAGCGGGGGGGTGCTGTCGGGCGCGACGGCCGGCGTGACCGGCGAAATGCCGCCGCCATCGCTCTGGCTGACGCCGAGCAGCTCGCCGTTGGTCTGCGGGGTGGAGAGCGCCACGGTATAGCTGCCGTCCGCGGCGGCGACGGTGCGGCCCAGCTCGCCGCCACCCGGAGCGGTGACGACGATGGTCGCGCCGGCTTCGCCGAGGCCGCTGACGCTGGCGCCGCCGATTGCGACGGTCGCGGTGGGGGCGGCGGGAGCGACGAGGTCGGGCGCGGTGAGCCCGGTGCCGGGCGACGCGTTGCCGGCGGGGTCCGCCTGCCGGATCGTCAGCGGCTCGCCGTCGATCTGCGCGGCGGAAAGCGGGATCGTGAAGCTGCCGTTCGCCGCGACCACGGCGCTGCCCAGCACCGTGCCGGCGGCGTTCGTGGCGGTGACGGTCGCGCCCGCCTCGCCGAGGCCGGAGATGCTGGCGCCGTCGCCGGCGACCGTGCCGCTGGGGGCGAGCGGCGCGGTGGTGTCGGGGGCAGTCGCGGTCGCGACGGGCGAGGGGTTGCCGCCGCCGTCGACCTGGATCGCGGTGAAGCCTTCGCCGTTCAGGCGCGCCGGGGTGAGCGGGACGCTGAAATTGCCGTTGGCGTCGGCCGTCACGGTGGCGGTGAAGCCGCCGGGGCCGGTGACCGTGACGGTCGCATTGGCCTCGCCGACGCCGCTGGCGAGCGTGCCGTCGCCGGCGATGGCGAGTGTCGGCGCCGCGGGCGGCGTGATGTCGGGGGCGAGCGCCGCGACCGGCGGCGAGACGTTGCCGCCGCCGTCGGTCTGCGTGGCGAGCAGCCGCTCGCCGTTGGCCTGCGGCGTGGACAAGGTGACGGCATAGCTGCCGTCGGCGGCGACGATGGTGACGCCGATCGGCGTGCCGGCGGGATCGGTGACGACGATCCGCGCGCCGGCCTCGCCCGCGCCGGTGACGGTGGTGCCGTCGGCGGAGACGATCGCGGTCGGCGCCAGCGGCGCGATCAGATCGGGGGCGGTGACGGTGCCGGGGAGCGAGACGTTGCGGGCGGCATCTTCCTGCGTCGCGGTCAGCGTGCCGCCGTTGTTCTGCTGCGTGGCGAGCGTGACGGTGAAGCTGCCGTCCGCCGCGACCGTCGCGGTGCCGAGCGCGGCGCCGGCGGCGTTGGTGATGGTAACGAGGGCGCCGGCCTCGCCGCTGCCGGTCACGACGGTACCGTCGCCGTTGATCGCGAGGGTCGGCGCGGCGGGGGCGGTGAAATCGGGCGCGACGACGGTGACGGTCGGCGAGACGTTGCCGGTCGCGTCGGTGAGCGTCACCCGGACGCTTTCGCCGTCGACCTGTGCGGTGGTGAGCTGCACGTTGAAGCCGCCGGTGACGTCGACGGTGCCGGTGCCGAGCAGGTTGCCGGCGGCATCGCGCACCATGGCGATCGTGCCGGGCTCGCCGGTGCCGCTGACGAAGGTGCCGTCGACGCCGACGCTGGCGACCGGGGCGGGCGGTGCGGTGAAGTCCGGCGCGACCAGCGGGATCGCGGGCGAGACGTTGCCGGTGCGGTCCGCCTGGGTGACGGCGAGCACCTGGCCGTCGACCTGCGCCGCGGACAGCGTCACCGCATAGCTGCCGGCGGTGGTGACGATGGCGGTGCCGAGCGACGTGCCGTTGAGGTCGCGCACGACGACGGTCGCGCCGGCCTCGCCGGTGCCGGTGACGACCGCGCCGGTCGGATCGAGCGTCGCGGTCGGTGCCGTCGGCGCGGTCAGGTCGGGTGCGATCGCGGTGGTCGGCGGCGACGCGCCGATCGCATCGGTCTGGGTGACGAACACCGTCTCGCCGTTGACGCGCGGCGTGGCGAGCGCGACGCTGTAGCTGCCGTCGGCCGCCGCGGTGCCGGTGGCGATGACGATGCCGGTGGCGCTGTAGACGGTGATCGCGGCGGAACCCATCGCGCGGCCGGTCACCGCGCTGCCGTCGCCGGTCACGGTGGCCGACGGCGGCATCGGGATGACGCCGGGGGCGATGTCGGGCGCGGTGGCGTTGACCACCGGCGACACGTTGTTCGCCGCGTCGGTCTGGCGGACGGTGAGCACCTCGCCGTCGACCTGCGCGGTCGAGAGCGTCGCGGTATAGCTGCCGTTGCCGGCGACAATGGCGGTGCCGATCTCCAGCCCGACGGGATTGCGGATCGAGATCGTCGCGCCCGCCTCGCCGGTGCCGGTGACCGACAGGCCGTCGCCGCCGACCGTCGCGGTGGGGGCGAGCGGCGCGGTGATGTCGGGCGCGGTCAGCGCGACGGTGGGCGAGGCGTTGCCGGCACCGTCGGCCTGGCCGACGACGAGCGTCTGGCGATCGACCTGCGGGGTGGCGAGCGTCACCGAATAATTGCCCTGCGCGGTGACGATGGCACTGCCGAGCAGCGCGCCGGCGCTGTCGCGGACGGTGACGGTCGCGCCGATCTCGCCGGTGCCGGTGACGATGCGGCCGCTGGCGTCGAGCGTCGCGGCGGGCGCCGGCGGCGGGGTGAGATCGGGCGCGGCGAAGGCGAGCGGCGGCGAGGTGTTGCCCGTCGGATCGGCCTGGACGACGGTGAGCGCCTCGCCGTTCGCCTGCGGCGTGGCGAGCGTGACCGCATAGCTGCCGTTGGCGGCGACGGTGTCGGTGCCGAGCACGGTGCCGTCGGCGGCGGTGACGGTGACGGTCGCGCCGGGTTCGCCGGTGCCGATCACGGTGCTGCCGCCGGCGGCGACGGACGCGGTGGGTGCGCCGGGGGCGGTGAAGTCGGGCGCGGCGATGGTCGTCGCGGGCGAGGCGTTGCCGGTGGGATCGGCCTGGGTGACGGTGACGGTCTGGCCGTTGCCCTGCTGCACGGTCAGCACGACGCTGTAGCTGCCGTCGGTCGCGACGACCGCGGTGCCGAGCGGATTGCCGGCGGCGTCGCGGACGGTGACGGTCGCGCCGGCCTCACCGATGCCGGTGACGCTGTTGCCGTCGGTCGCGACGGTGGCGGACGGCGCGGCGGGCGCGGTGATGTCGGGCGCGGCGAGGCCGGTCGCGGCCGAGACGTTGCCGGCGCCGTCCGCCTGGGTGACGGCGAGCGTGCCGCCATTGGCCTGCGGCGTGCCGAGCTGCACGGCATATTCGCCGGCGGCATTGGCGGTGGCGGTGCCGACCGCGGCACCGCTGGCGTCGCGGACGGTGACGGTCGCGCCCGCCTCCGCGGTGCCGGTGACGATCTGGCCGGTGGCGTCGATCGCCGCGGTCGGTGCGGCGGGGGCGGTGAGATCGGGTGCGATCGCGGTGGCGGGCGGCGACACCGCACCTGCGGCATCCGCCTGGGTGACGCGGATCGTCTCGCCGTCGAGCCGCGCGGGGGTCAGCGCAACGCTGTAGCTGCCGTCGGCGGCGGCGGTGCCGGTGCCGATCGCGACGCCGTTGGCGTCATACAGCGTGATCGCCGCGCCGCCGGCGGCGACGCCGGTGACTGCGGTGCCGTCGCCGGTCACCGCCGCGGTCGGCGCAGCGGGAAGGACGTCGACGATCAGGTCGGGCGCGGTGGCGGTGGCGACGGGCGAGACGTTGCCGGCGGCGTCGGCCTGACGGACGCTCAGCACCTCGCCGTCGATCTGCGGCGTGGACAGCGTGGCGGCATAGGTGCCGTTGGCGGCGACGGTGGCGGTGGCGATCACGGTGCCGAGCGGATCGCGGATGGTGACCGCGGCGCCGGGCTCGCCGACGCCGCTGACGCTGGCGCCGTCCGCGGCGACGGCGATGGTCGGCGCGGCGGGGGCGGTGAGATCGGGCGCGGTGAGCGGCGTCGCCGGCGAGGCATTGCCGGCGGCGTCGGTCTGGGTGACCGCGAGGCTCTGGCTGTCGACCTGCGGCGTGGCGAGGACGACCGCATAGCTGCCCTGTGCGCCGACCGTCGCCGAGCCGAGCGCGGTGCCGGCGGCATCGCGGACGACGATCGTGGCGCCGGGCTCGCCGGTACCGGTCACGGTGGTGCCGGTAGCGTCGAGCGTGGCGACCGGCGCGGCTGGCGGCGTGATGTCGGGCGCGGTCAGCGCCAGCGGCGTCGCCTGGTTGCCGGCGGCGTCGCTCTCGCGCACCGTCAGCGTCTCGCCATTCGCCTGCGCCGGGGTCAGCGCGACGGTATAGGTGCCGTCGGCACCAACCAGCGCGGTGCCGAGCACGGTGCCGGCGGCGTTGACGATCGTGATGCGCGCACCCGCCTCGCCGGCGCCGCTGACCGAGGCGCCGTCGGCGGTGATCGCCGCGGTCGGCTGGCCCGGTGCGGTGAGATCGGGGGCGACGGTGCTGGCGGTGCCCGAGGCGTTGCCGGCCGCGTCGGTCTGGCGCGCGTCGAGCCGCTCGCCGTTGACCTGCGCGGTGGCGAGCGTCGCGCTGTAGCTGCCGTCGGCGGCGACGGTGACGGTGGCGAGCGTGGTGCCGGCGGGATCGGTGATCGTGACGCGGGCGCCGGGCTCGCCGGTGCCGGTGACGACGGTGCCGGTGCCGTCGACCGCGACGGTCGGTGCGGCGGGGGCGGTGATGTCGGGGGCGGCGACCGCGACGGTCGGCGAGACGTTGCCGGCGGCGTCGCTCTGGCTGACGCTCAGCGCGCCGCCATTGGCCTGGGGCGTCGATAGCGTGACGGTGTAGCTGCCGTCGGTCGCGACCAAAGCGGTGCCGAGCACGGTGCCCGCGGCGTCGCGGACGGTGACGGTGGCGCCGGCCTCGCCGCGGCCGGAGACGGTCGCGCCGGTCGCATCGACCGCGGCGGTGGGGACGGTCGGCGCGGTGAGGTCGGGTGCCTGGATGACGACGGCGGGCGAGACGTTGCCGGCGGTATCGGTCTGGGTGATCGTGAGCCGCTCGTTGTCGATACGCGCCGGGGTGATCACCGCGGTATAGCTGCCGTCGGCCGAGACGGTGGTGGTGGCGATCACCGTACCGGCGGCATCGCGGACGGTGATGGTGGCGCCGGCCTCGCCGCGGCCGGTGATCGCGCTGCCGTCGCCACGGACGGAGGCGACGGGCACGGCGGGCGGCGTGGTGTCGGGCGTGCCGGTGCCGGTGCCAGTACCGGTGCCGGTATCGGGCGTCGGGGCGCCGCTGCCGGCGGCGGTGGCGTCGCTGCCGCCGCCGCTGGCGATCGCGACGATGCCGCCCGCCGCCGCGGCCCCGCCGAGCAGCATCGCGGGAAGCGCGAGCGACGAACCGCCCTCGCTGGCGGTGGCGGTGAGATCGGCGAGATCGCGGAGCGATGCGAATCGCGCTGCGCCGCCGCTGCCGTGCGCGACCCAGAGATGGCCGTCGGGTTCACGCAGCACGAGGTCGTTGGGCGTGGTGGCATTGGCGGGGTAGAAATCGGCGATGCGCACGGTCTGACCGTCGACGAGGCGGATGACGAGATCCTGGCCCTGGCGATCCATGCCGGCGATCTGGGCACGCGTGAGATCGAGGCGGACGATGCTCGGCGCGTCGAGGTCGACGCTGTTGCCGGCGACCTGGTTCACGGTGCCGTTCGCCTTCGAGATCACTTCGACGTTCATGGCCTATTCCTCTACTGGCACTTCGCTGCACGAGTTTGTCCGTATTGGACCGAGGTGCGATTGCTCTATGCTAGTAAAGTCGGGTCAAACCCCGAAGCTGCTTCGATACCGATATCGGTTTGAAATCCTGTTGTCGGTTCCGCGCCACACTCTAGCCTGATGAACAGAGAGGAGAGGGGCGAGGACCATGAATCCCGAAGCCGAATACTTGCGCCGCCGGGAATTGCACGAATTGCACATGGCGCGGCGGGCGCAGTGCAAGCGGGCGCGGCGGGTGCATCATCATCTTGCCGCCATCTATGCGACGCGGCGGGCCGATCTTGGCCCGGCTCCGATGCCGGTGGCGATGCCGGTGCCCGGACCGTGGCGGGCGTGGCGCAGCTTTTGGCGGCTGGTGTGGGATTGAGCGGAACGTGCCGGGCGCTCGTTCGTCCAGTGCTGCGAACGCACGGATGGGAGCGAATTTGGTAATGGCGATCTTCAACAAGGATATGGTCGAACTCGCCGGTCGCAACGACCTTTGGCAGAAAGAGGTCTATCGCGATGCCAAGGTGCAGATCGTGCTGATGGCGATCCCCGCGGGCGAGGAGATCGGCATGGAGACGCATCCCGCCGACCAGACGACCTTCATCGTCGACGGCGAGGCGCAGGTGGTGATCGACGGCCATTCGACCACGGCGACGCCCAACCACCTCGTCGTGGTACCGAAAGGTGCGCAGCACAATATCGTCAACAAGGGCGCGGGCGCGCTCAAGCTGTTCTCGGTCTACGCGCCCCCGGCGGAGCCGGAGGGTGCCGCCTTCAAGACCAAGGCCGAGGCGGAAGAGGCCGAGAAGGGGCTGCTCGCCAAGGCTGTCGACGCGGTGAAGGATGCCGTCGGGCAGTAAGCCCGGACACGATCTTCAGAGATGTCGCGCCATCGGGGGACTCAACCCCTCCGATGGTAGCGATTGGCATTTGATTTTTAGCGGGCTTGGTTGCATCCACCACCGCGCGGCACGGGTGTCGATCGGAGCGGAGGTTCGCGCATGGCTATCGACAATGCCGACCGTCTCGACGAGGCGCGGCAGCTGATCTCGCAGGCATTGGAGCTGGCCGTCGCGGCGGATGAGACGTTGGCCGCGGCCGAGCTGGAGCAGGCGCTCGACACGGTGACGCGCCGGGCCGATGCGCTGCGCTTCAGTTCAGGGTCGCCCCCGCGGCGCCCGTCTGCGACTCAATGATCGCCTGACAGGCGTCGGCGGCCATCATGAAGCCCGCCTCGGTCAGGGTGATCGCACCGCCGTACTCGGCGACCAGATCGCGATCGACCAGCACGTCGATCCAGCGGCGCGCGACCGGCGCCGAGACCCCCGTCGCGGTGATCAGCGGCGGCATGGTCATCGCATGGTCGTCGGCGACGAACAGCGCGTACAGCAGGTCGATCGGCGGGTTGTTGACGAACTCGGCCGGCATCACCGAGCGCAGCGCGCTGCGCGAGGCAAGCAGATCCCGCGCCGCGCCGCGCAACTGCTCCAGCATCACCGGGGAGCGGGCGGCGATCGCTCTTGCCCAGAAGTCTACAAGGCGCGATTGCCGCATGGCCTTCCGTCCTCTCTTGTCTAACTGACGCCTACGTGCCGGAGCCGGGGCGGTGAAACAACCTATAACAACTGTTGTGGATCAAATACTTAGTTAACGCTGTCGAAATCAGGCGAGTTCATACCAGATCGCGTCCTGCGCGAAGGCGTCCGCGGCGCTGCGGGTGCTGCCGTCGGCGAAGCGGATCGTCGCGTCGGGCACCGCGGTGCCGCGGACGAGCGCGGCGACGTGCAGGCTGCGGCCGCCGGCGCTGCGGGTGAAGGCGAGGATGCGATCGCTGCCCTCGACCGTGGCGGGACGATAGTCGCCGTCGGCGAACAGCGCCGGATCGGCGCGGCGGCGCGCGAGCAGGTCGGCGATCAGCCGCAGCTTGGCCGGCGCCGAGTCGCTGCCGAGCAACGCGGCGCGTTCGGCATAATCCACGGGGCGGCGGTTGTCGGGGTCGACGAGGCTGAGGTCGGCGAGTTCGGTGCCCTGATAAAGATCGGGCACGCCGGGCAACGTATAGCGCAGCAGCGTCTGGACGAGCGTATTGGCGCGCGCCGCAGGTTCGATCTCGGCGACGAAGGCGGTGACGTCGGCGGCGAAGCGGGGATCGGCGAGATAGGCGTCGATCAGCGCCGCGGCGGCGGCTTCATAGTCCTCGTCGGGGGCTTCCCAGGACGAGCGTAGCTTGGCCTCGCGCAACGCCTTCTGCTGCCATGCTTTCAGCCGGTCGGCGAAGTCGCCGGCCGCGCCCTCGGCGGGCCAGGCGCCGACGATCGTCTGGAGCAGCATGTAGCGGTCGCCGCCGTCGACGTCATGGTCCCAGCCCCAGGACAGCGCCTCCCACGCCTCGACGCGCGCGCGCCACGCATCGGGGATCGTGCTCAACACCGCGAGCCGGGCGCGGACGTCCTCGCCGCGCTTGTGGTCGTGCGTCGCGGTGGTCAGCATCGCGTGTGGCACGTCGCGGGCGCGATCGGCGACGATCTGGTGGAAGGCGTCGACGGGGATGCCGAGGATCGTGGCGTCGAAGCCGACGTCGTTGCGCGACAGCAACCGCCCCGACCGGTAGAAAGCGGTGTCTTCAACCGATTTGGCGGCGATCGGCGCGGAAAGCTGCTGGAAGCGGCGCACCGCGTCGGCGGCTTCGTCCGAAGTCCCCTGCGGCCCTTCGCCGGCGAGCCAGGCGAGGATGCGGTCGACGACATGCGCTTCGCCGGGCGGAATCAGCCACGACACGCGCTCGCGGACGAGACCGCGGATCGCGGCATCCTGCGGCGCGGCGGCGTCGCCGGTGCCATAGGTGCGGTAGACCGGGAACACCCAGAGCAGCCGCTCGATCGCGCGACGCAGCATCGCCGGGGTGACCGCCTCGTCGTCGCTTAGCGCGACGAAGGCGGCGACGCAGGCATCGAGCTGCGCGGAGAATTGCCACGCGAGCAAATCCTGCCGCGCCTCGAACTCCTCCGCCTCGAAGCCCTGGTAGCGGCCGCTGACCTCCTGCCACAATTCCTCGAGCGGCAGCGCGCCGAGCGGTTCGTGGATCAGCGTCGCGACCTGTTCCATGAAGTCGTAGCCGCTGGTGCCGTCCACGCCCCAGCCCACCGGCTGGCCTTCGCCCGCGCCGAGGATCTTCTCGATGACGATCCAGGCGTCGGGGCCGAGTCGTTCGCGCAGCGTGCGGCAATAGCCGATCGGATCGGTGAGCCCGTCGACGTGGTCGACGCGGACGCCGTCGATCAGCCCTTCGTCGTAGAGGCGGAAATAGAGGGCGTGCGTCGCCTCGAACACCGCGGGGTCCTCGATGCGGACGCCGGCGAGATCGTTGACGGTGAAGAAGCGGCGCCAGTTGAGCCGGTCGTTGGCGACGCGCCAGCTTGCCAGCCGGTAATGCTGGCGGCCGAGCAGGGTGGCGAGGTCGCTTTCCTGCACGTCGGGGCGGAGCGGGAAGCGGTGTTCGCCGTAAGCGACGATCGCGTCGCCCTCGACCGCGAGGTCGCCGTTGGCGATCGTCGCGGCGAGCGTGTCGCCGAGCACCGGCAGCAGCAGGGGTTGCGACCAGTCGATATCGAAGACGCGCGCGTAGGCACTCGCCTGACCGTTGGCGAGCACGTCGTTCCACCAGGCGTTGCCGCCGCCGGCGACGCCCATATGGTTGGGCACGATGTCGATGATCACCCCCATGTCCCGTGCCTTCAGCGCGGCGACGAGGCTGCGAAAGCCGTCCTCGCCGCCGAGTTCGGGGTTGATGCGGGTCGGATCGATGACGTCATAGCCGTGCGTCGACCCCGCGGCGGCGACGGTGATCGGCGAGGTGTAGAGATGGCTGATGCCGAGCCGGTCGAGATAGGGGACCAGCGCCTCGGCATCGGCGAAGGTGAAGCCGGCGTGGAACTGCATGCGATAGGTGGCGCGGGGCGTCATGCTTGGCTCTTTGCTGAAAGGAGGGCGGTGCGGCGCGCGACCTCGGGCCGGGCGAACAGCGCTTCGGTCGTGTCGGGCATGCGACGGCGCCAATTGGGATGTTCGTCGGTGGTGCCGGGCAAATTGGGCTGTTCCTCGATCCCGACCAGGTCTTCGAGCGGGACGATGGTCAGCGGGCACGGCGCCTGACGCGTGAAGGCGATTGCGGCGTCGATCGCGGCGGCGGGATCGTTGGGAACCGGGCCGGCGGCGACGCCCGCCCCCCGATAGGCGGTCCACAGCGCCTTCTTCTCGCCGATGCGGCGCAGACGGTCGGCGGGTTCGTCGCCGCTGCTGCGCTTCAATTTGTGGTTCCAGGTGATGTCGCGGCCGGTCCACCAGCCCGCCAGCGTCGCGGTGTCGTGCGTGCCCGTCATCGCCACCGCCTGCGCGTCCCACTCGGTGGAGGGCGTGAAGCCCGTGTCGTCGCGTTCGAAGGGGAGGACGCGCATGCCGAGCATGCCCTTGTCCGCCATCGTGTCGCGGAAGCCGGGGGGAACGGTGCCGAGATCCTCGCCGATGACGATCGCCTTCGCCCGGTGGGATTCGAGCGCGAGGATGCGGAGGAGATCGGCGAACGGCATGGCCAGATAGGCGCCGTCGCTGGCCTTGCCGCCGTCCGGGATCACCCACAGGCGTTTAAGGCCGAGCGCATGGTCGATGCGCAGCCCGCCGGCGTGGCGGAGCGCGGCGCGGACGGTGCGGATGAAGCCGTCGAAACCGGTCCGGCGCAGCGCGAAGGGGGACAGCGCGGTGATCCCCCAATTCTGCCCCTGCGGCCCGAGCGGATCGGGCGGCGCGCCGATCGACAGGCCGGTGAGGAGGTCGTCCCGGCGGTTCCACGCGTGGCTGCCGCCCGCGTCCATCCCGACGGCGAGATCGGCGATCAGGCCGATGCGCATGCCGGCGTCGCGGGCGGCTTGCTGTGCCTGGGCGAGGCTCGCGTCGGTGAGCCATTGCAGGAAGGCGTGGAAGGCGACGTCCTGCGCGTGGTCGGCGACGAAGCGGGCGACCGCGGGGCCGGCGGGGTCGTGATATTCGGCAGGCCAGTCCTGCCAGCCGCTGGCCCCGGTCGTGGCGAAGACATGCGCGTGGAGCGCATCGAAGCGGGCGTGTTCGTCCCAGTCGGGGCGGGTCGTGCGATCGGCATCGAAGCGGGCGCGAAGCCCGGCGGGGGCGTGATCAAAGGCGGTGCGGAGCTGCGCGAGGCGATCGGGCCAGGCGGTCTGCCAGTCGATCAGCGCGCCGCCGGCGGGACCGGTGTCGGACAGGCCGGCGAGCGTGGGGTCGGCGAGCAGCGCGTGGTGGAACTGGCGGCTCGACGGCGCATAGGGGCTGAAGCGGGTGGCGTCGGCGGGGAAGAGCGCATGCGTCGGGCTGATCGCGACCGTATCGGCGCCGGCGTTCGCGATCGCGCGTGCGGCTTCGGCGAGCGTGCCGAGGTCGCCGTAGGGCGCGCGGCGCGACCCGCGCAGCGCGGGAATCTGCACCGCCGGCCCCCAGCCATGGCCGGGCGGGGGCGCGACGCAGCGCGGCGGGGCGATGGCGAGCGTGATCGCGCCGGTGGCGGTGTTGAGGCGGTGGTAGCCGGATTCGGCGATCGCGGGGATCGTGCCGTCCGCGGCGATGGTGACGGCGCGGGTGGTGCCGTCTTCGAGGATCAGGCGTGCCGCGCCGGGTTCGACGGATGTGGCGATGGGGCGGCCGGTGTCGCCGGTGACGAACGGCACGCCGTCGACGCGCGTGTCGAGCGTATCGAGGATCGCGCGCAGCACCGCGTCGTCGACGCGATGCTGGCGGCCGTCGGCATCCTCCCATTCGACCTGCAGCCCGGCGGCGGCGGCTTCGGTGGCGAGGTCGGTCATCGCATCGCCCCTTGGTATTCCGGCGAGGGCCTGGGCCCGGTCGGGAAGGTCGTGGTTATGACGTGATGCGCTTCGTTCTTTGCGTCCCCCAACTGGGCCCCGGCCTTCGCCGGTGTACAGAAGAGGTGGATTCGCGCGGAGGCGCGGAGAACGCGGAGGGGGTCGTGCGGCTTGGCCGATGTCGTGGCCCTATGATCCGTCTCGATGATGTTCGCTGCACGCGGAGGCGCGGAGGCGCGGAGGTGAGAAGAAGGCTGCCGCGGACGCTGGCCTGCTCCGCTCCTCCGCGCCTCCGCGTGAATCAATTCCGGCTTATCGGGAGTCCCGCCGCCGGTCCCGGCCGCGACCCCTCTGCGTCCTCCGCGCCTCTGCGCGCCGATCATTTCGCGATCCAGGCGCGGAAGCGTTCGCCTTCGGCGTGCAACACCTCGCCTTCGCCTTCCGGCAGCGGTGCCGGATCGTAGGCGAGATCGAGCGCGATCGTCAGGATGCTGCCGTCGCCGAGCCGCCAGCGGGCGGTGACCGCCGCCTCGCCGTTCGCTTCGGCGCCGATGGCCTGCGCGCCCGCGAGATGCGGCACGATCGCGCGCTGGCGCAGCGCGATGAGGTCGCGGATCAGCGTCCGCCAGCCGTGGGCGTCCGGCCCGGGCTCGGGTCGCGAGCGTTCGAAGGTGTCGGGGGCGTTGGGGTCGGGGATGCGTTCGCGTGCCGCGGGATCGGCGAAGGCGTCGAACTTGGCGAATTCCTTGCGCCGGCCTTCACGTACCGCGTCGGCCAGTTCGTCGTGGAAGTCGGTGAAGAACAGGAACGGCGTCTCGCTGCCCTCCGTATCCCCCATGAACAATAAAGGCACCTGCGGCCCGAGCAGCAGCAGCGCGGTCGCGGCGCGCAGCCGGGCGGTGTCGGTGAGGACGGTGAGCCGCTCGCCGAGCGCACGATTGCCGACCTGATCGTGGTTCTGGAGGAAGGCGACGAAGCGCGTAGGCGACAGATGCGCGCTCGGCGTGCCGCGCGGCGTGCCGTCGTGATTGGCCGATGGCTCGCCCTGATAGACGAACCCCTCGGCGAGGCAGCGCGCGAGCCGCTCGGCGGGAAGGTCGGCGAAGTCGCTGTAATAAGCGCTGGTCTCGCCGGTGAGCAGGACGTGGAGGACGTTGTGGAAATCGTCGTTCCACTGCGCGTCATAGCCGCCCTTTCGGAGGCGTTCGGCGTCGTTGCGCTCGTTTTCGAGGACGAGGTGGATGTGGCGGTCGGGGAAGGCGGCGCGGATCTCCGCCGCCATCGCATCGAGGAAGTCGGGATCGTCGATCGCGTGGACCGCGTCGAAGCGCAGACCGTCGATGCGATATTCGCCGAGCCACATCAGCGCATTGTCGACGAAGAAGCGGTGCACCGCCGCCTGCTTCACCGCGACCGCGCCGCCCCAGGGGGTGTGGACGTCGGCGTCGAGGAAATCGGGCGCATAGGCCGACAGGTAATTCCCGTCGGGGCCGAAGTGATTGTACACCACGTCGAGGAAGACCGAGAGGCCGAAGGCATGCGCCTCGTTGACCAGCGCCTTGAGGTCGGCGGGGGCGCCATAGGCCTCGGCGGGGGCATAAGGCAGGACGCCGTCATAGCCCCAGTTGCGCGTGCCGCCGAAGGCGTTGACCGGCATCAGCTCGATCGCGGTGATGCCGAGCGCGGCGAGCGTCGGGATCTGGTCCATGACGCCGCGGAAGCCGCCGAGGACGCCGGCGTGAAGCTCGATCAGCACCGTCTCTTCCCACGACCGGCCGCGCCAGTCGGGTACGCTCCAGGCGTAGGCGGGATCGATGACGAGGCTCCAGCCGTGGACGCCGCCCGATTGCGCGCGGCTCGCCGGATCGGGGACGGCGAGGTCGCCGATGCGGAAGCGGTAGCGCGTGCCGGCGGGGGCGTCGGCGGTGGCGGCGAACCAGCCGTCACCGTCCGCGATCATCGGAATCGTCGCGCCGCCGTCGATTTCCAGCGTCACCGCGTCGCGCGCCGGCGCCCAGAGCGCGAAGCGGGTGCGGCCGTCGTCGCGCAGCTCGGCGCCCCAGCGGCGGCTCATGCCGCGTCGTCCTCGAAGCGCAGCGTCCAGGTGACGAGCACCGCGCCCTGCGGCGACACCTCGTAGCTGTCCTCGATCGCGATTTCGCCCTGGTCGGGCTTGGCGCTGTCGATCAGCACGATACGGCCGGCGTGGGGCGGCGGCAGGTGGAAGGTCACCGGATCGGGCGAACCGTTGAGCAGCAGCGAGATCGCCTCGACCTCGCCGGCATCGTTGCGGCTGGCGCGGCGCATCATCAGCGCGCGACCTTCCGGATTTTGCCAGTCCTCGGGGCTCAGCCGCTCGCCGCGCTCGTCCCACCATTCGACGTCGTTGATGCCGTGGCCGGGCGAATCCTGCCCGTAGAGGAAGGTCGCGGCGCGCAGCACGGGGTAGCGGCGGCGCAGATCGGTGAGGCGCGCGACATAGTCGATCTGCGTCTGGCCCGCCTCGCTCGCCGCGGCCTGCCAGTCGAGCCAGCTGATCTCGTTATCCTGGCAATAGGCGTTGTTGTTGCCCTGTTGCGTCCGGCCGAATTCGTCACCGGCGACGAGCATCGGCGTGCCGAGCGAGGCGAGCAGCGTCGTCAGCATCGACCGCTGGACGCGGCCCCGTGCGTCGTTGATCGCGGGATCGTCGGTCGGGCCTTCGTGGCCCCAGTTGCGCGAATGGTTGTTGTCGTGGCCGTCGCGATTGTCCTCGCCATTGGCCTCGTTGTGGCGCTCCTCGTACATCACCGTGTCGGCGAGCGTGAAGCCGTCGTGTGCCGAGAGCAGGTTGATGCTCGCCCACGGCCGCCGCGCACGGCGGTCGAACAGGTCGCCCGACCCCGCGAGCCGCGCGGCGAGATCGGCGCGCTGGCCGGCGTCGCCGCGCCAGAACTGGCGGACGGTGTCGCGATATTTGTCGTTCCACTCGGCGAAACCGGGCGGGAAATTGCCGAGCTGATAGCCGCCGGGGCCGACGTCCCACGGCTCCGCCATCAGCTTGAGGCGGCCGAGCACCGGGTCCTGCCGCACCACGTCGAAGAAGGCGGCGCCGGGGTCGAAGCCGTCGTCCTCGCGCCCCAGCGTCAGCCCGAGATCGAAGCGGAAGCCGTCGATGCCGAAGCTCGTCGCCCAATAGCGCAGCGAATCGGCGACCATCTGGACGACGCGGGCGTTGCTGAGGTTGAGCGTGTTGCCGGTGCCGGTGTCGTTGATCGTATAGCGCGGCTGATCCTTGACTAGCCGGTAATAGCTCGCATTGTCGAGCCCGCGCCACGACAGCGTCGGCCCCTTCTCCGAGCCTTCGCAGGTGTGATTGTAGACGACGTCGAGGATCACCTCGATCCCCGCCTTGTGCAGCCGGTGAACGGCGCGGCGCAGCTCGTCCTGGCTGTCGGTCGACATATAGGCCTGTTCGGGCGCGAAGAAGCCGAGCGTGTTATAGCCCCAATAGTTCTTGAGGCCCTTCTCTTGCAGGAAGCGGTCCTGCGTGAAGGTCTGGATGGGGAGCAGTTCCAGCGCGGTGACGCCGATCCGCTTGAGATGCGCGATCACCGCGGGATGGCCGAGCGCGGCATAGGTCCCGCGTTCGCGCGGCGGCACCAGCTCCATCAGCTTGGTCAGGCCCTTGACGTGCGCCTCGTAGATCACGGTTTCGGACCAGGGCGTGTTGGGCCTGGTGTCGCGCGACCAGTCCCAATGATCGTCGACGACGACCGCCTTGGGCATCGCCGGCGCGCTGTCGCGCTTGTCGAAGCTCAGGTCCTCGCGCGCGTGGCCGACCTTGTAGCCGTGCAGCGCGTCGGTCCATTTGATCTGGCCGTGCAGCCGCCGCGCATAGGGATCGAGCAGCAATTTGTTGGGATTGAAGCGATGGCCGTTCTCGGGCTCGTAGCGGCCGTGCGCGCGATAGCCGTAGATCAGGCCGGGCGCGGCATCGGGCAGATAGCCGTGGAACACCTCGTCGGTACATTCGGGAAGCGTGATCCGCTGCAACTCGCGCTTGCCGGAGGGATCGAAGACGCAGAGTTCGATACGGTCGGCATTGGCGCTGAAGACCGCGAAATTGACGCCGAGACCGTCGAAGGTCGCACCAAGCGGATACGGCGAGCCCGGCTCGAGCCGGTCGGGCAAGGAATGCACGTCTTAGGAACCCCCATATTGATCTCGCTGCGCCAAACGCAGGTGCAGCATGGAAGCTCCCGACCGAAAATTCACGCGCGCGCGGCGCGCCGGCGGTCGGGCCGGCGCGCCTGCTCGGGTCAGCGCTTGGCGAGGGGGTCGAAGCCGGCGGCGCGCCACTGGCTGAGCGATTTGCACTCGCGCCGGCGGATGTGCGAACCGGTGACGTCGTCGACCAGGCAGACGCGCGGGTTATAGTCCGGGCGCGCCAGCGTCGCGGCGGCGGCGGCCGCTGCGGTCGCGACGGGGGTGGCGGATGCGGTGGGTGTCGAGGCGGGCTGCGGCGCGGCGGTGGCGGACAGGAGCGCGGCGGCGATGGTGGTGATGAGCATGATGTTCCTCCCAAGGACACAGCCCGATGTGGCTGTACCCGTAGCAGTGCATTATGCATGCCAAACACCTCATAGGAGGGCGGCGGGCGTTTTCGGAGCGATTTGCGCCGCGTGGCGCGCCAACATCTGGTTTCTGGCGCCGAAGCTCGGGATCAGCGCGCCGGCTTGCTGAGGAAGCGCGAGCCCGCCGCGCAAAAGCGCCACGGCGTCTCGACGGCGCGGGTGATGCCGATGCGCGTGCCGGCGTGGGTCGGGATGGCGGCGCCGGCGGCGGCCAGCGCGAACGGCGGCAGGTCGAGCGCGGCGCCGTCGAGCGCCTTATCGACGCCGAGCGCCTGGCAGAGCCGCCCCGGTCCGGCGCAGAGCAGGCGCGGATCGGCGAGGCCGCGGCGGGCGATCATCGTCGCGATGCCGTCGGTCGGTTCGAGCGCGCGGATCAGCACCGCGCTGCCCGGGCGGCAGACGAAATTTAGGCACCAGTGGATGCCGTAGCTGCGATAGACATAAGCGTGGCCGGCGGGACCGAACATCGCCGCGTTGCGCGCCGTTGGCCCGTTCGCGCTGTGCGAGGCGGGGTCGTCGGCGTCGTAAGCCTCGGTCTCGACGATCGTGCCGCCGACGCCGTCGATCCGCATCGTCGCGCCGATGAGGTCGCGGGCGACGCTCGCGACGTCGCGGTCGAAGAAGGCTGGGGGTAGCGGCATCGCGGTGGGGTTAGGCGGGGGAGGCGTTGCGGGGCAAGCGTGTACCCCTGTGGGCGGATACGACGAGCGGTTCAGGCGGCTGCCTTCATTCACCCGTCACCCCGGAACGAGTCCGGGGTGACGGAGTGGGTTGGAAAGGGCGGGGCAACCTAAATGCTCCTTGCCAAAAGCTCGAAGCCGGCCCGGATGCCGGTTATGGGCCGCCGGTCAGCCCCAGTCCTCCAGCACCGCTTCAATCCGCTCTAGCCGCGTCTGCGCGTCTTCGATCCGCTCGGCGAGGATCAGGCGGCCGTTCTTCTCCTTGAACCCCTCGGGCGGGGTGATCGGTTTGCGCGGGGTGAGCGCGATCGCGGCCGGTCCGGCGTCGATGCGCTGGATGTCCGCCGCGCGCGCGGCGACGCGGATGCGGGCGATGGCGAGGAGCAATCGCACCGCGTCGGGCAGGTCGCCGAACCGGTCCTCCAACTCGTCGGTGAGCGCGTCAAGGCCGTCGACGTCCTCGATGCGGGCGAGCCGCGCGTAGGTGGTGACGCGCAGCTCCTGTTCGGGCATCCAGTCGTCGGGCAGGCGGCCGTCGATGCCGAGGTGCAGCTCGGGGCTCCAGCGCTCCACCGTTTCGCCGCGCGCGGTGCGCAGCGCGCTTTCGAGCAGATGCTGGTACAAATCGATGCCGATCAGCTTCATATGCCCGGCCTGCGTCTCGCCGAGCAGATCGCCAGCGCCGCGCATGTCGAGATCGCGCGCGCTGATCGCGAACCCGGCGCCGAGCCGGTCGAACGCCTCCAGCGTCTTGAGCCGTTTGAGCGTGCGCGGCGCGATCGTCGCCTCGGGGTCGGTGAGCAACAGGACCTGACCACGGCGGATGCCGCGACCGACGCGGCCGCGCAACTGGTGGAGCTGCGACAGGCCGAAACGGTCGGCGCGCCAGATCACCATCGTATTGGCGCGCGGCACGTCGAGCCCCGCCTCGATGATGTTGGTGGCGAGCAGCACGTCGCCGTCGCCGCCGGCGAAACGCACCATAGCCTCGTCGATCTCGGCGGCGGGCATCTTGCCGTGCGCCTGGACGATATCGAGCTCGGGCACCGATTTGGCGAGCTTCTCGGCGAGCGGTGCCATGTCCTCGATCCGCGGCACGACGACGAAGCTCTGGCCGCCGCGGGTGCGCTCGCGCAGTAATGCGGTGCGTACCACGGTCGCGTCGAACGCGCCGACGACGGTGCGGATCGGCTGGCGCCGCGCCGGCGGCGTGGCGATCACCGAGAGCTGCTGGAGCCCGATCAGCGCGGTCTGGAGCGTGCGCGGGATCGGCGTCGCGCTGAGCGTCAGCACGTGGCCGGCGCCGAGGTCGCGCAGCCGCGTCTTGTCGGCGGCACCGAACCGTTGTTCCTCGTCGATGATGACGAGCGCGAGATCCTGGTAGGCGATGCCCTTGGCGGCGACCGCGCCGGTGCCGACGACGACGTGCACCGATCCGTCGGCCAGACCCGCCTTGATCCGCTTGCGGTCGGCGGCGGCGGTGAGGCGCGACAGGCCTGCGACGACCACGCCGGTCCCTTCGAACCGCGCGGCGAAGCTTTCGAGATGCTGGCGCGCGAGCACCGTGGTCGGCGCGGCGATCGCGACCTGATGGCCGGCGAGCGCTGCGATCGCGGCGGCGCGGAGCGCGACCTCGGTCTTGCCATAGCCGACGTCGCCGATGACGAGCCGGTCCATCGGCTTGCCCGAGGCGAGATCGTCGCGCACCGCGGTGATCGCGCGTGCCTGATCGGGGGTTTCGGTAAAGGCGAAGCCCGCCGCGAAGCGTTCGTAGGCGGCGATGTCGGGAACGAGCCTGGGCGCGGCGCAGCGGTCGCGTTCGGCGGCGAGCGCGGTGAGGCCGCGCGCGCTTTCGGCGATGGCGGCGTCGATCGCGCCGCGCCGCTTGAGCCAGCTCGCGCCATCGAGCTTGTCGAGCGTCACCGCCTCGGCATCGGCGCCGTAGCGCCAGATGCGGTCGGCCTCGGCGACGGGGACGAGGCGGACGCCGTCGTCGGCATAGGTCAGCGCGATGGCGTCGCCGGCATCGTCGGGCAGGGGTTGCAGGCCGCTGACCACGGCGAGGCCGTGATCCTCGTGCACGACGACGTCGCCGAGGCGGATCTCGCCATAATCGAACAGGCCGGTGTCGGCGACGGGGGTGGTGGGATCGTCGCGCTCGGCACGGCTGCCGAGCAGGTCGGCGGCGGCGATGGCGAGCACGCCGTCGCGGTGGAAGCCGCGATCGGCGGCGAGCGGGAGGGTGTGGACGCTGCCCGGCGCGGCGGCGACGATCGCCGGCCACGAGCCGGCTTCGGCGACGGGCAGTTTGAGCGTCTTGGCGATGCGCCGTTGCAGGAAGCGCAGATCGCGCGGGCCGCCGAGGATCGCGAGCCGGTCGCCGGCGTCGATCGCGGCGCGTGCCGCCTTGGCGAAGGCGCGCATCGGCGCCTTGCTCTCGACGAAGCGCGGCGGCGGGTCGCCGGCACGCGCCAGCGGCGGCATCGCGCGGTCGGCGACCGCCTTGCGCCAGCGGGCGTCGCCGAGCGTGTCGGCGATCGCGCGGGTCGGGCGGCGCTTGGCGGCGTCGGCGGCAAGCGCGAGGAAGCGCGCGCGGCGGGCGTCAGCGGCGGGTTCGAAGCCGATGCGTGCGTCGGGCAGATGGTCGCAGAGCGGCACGCCCTCGTCGGCGAGTGGCGGTTCGGCGACGCGGCCGAGTTCGCGCGTGTCGATGTCCCCCGTGGTGCGCTGGTCGCCGGGATCGAAGCAGCGCAGGCTGACGACGCGGCCGTCGCCGGCCTCGACGCGCAGCGGCAGGCCGGCATCGGCGGGGAAGACGTCGAGCACTTGGCCGCGCAGCGCGATCTCGCCGGGCTCGTCGACGGTCTCGTCCGGGGTGTAGCCGATCGCGGTCAGGCTGGCGAACAGCGCCTCGAGATCGATCGGCGCGCCGGCGTCGACGCGCGGCGGCGCGGCGGCGAAGGATTGCGGCGCGGGATAGGCGCGGGCCAGCGCCTCGCCGGTGGTGATGCACGCGATGCGCGGCCGCTCGGCCGCGTCGAGCAGCAGGCGGATGCGGCGTAGCGCCGAGACGCGCTGGCCGACGTTGCCGGGCGAGGCGGGGGCGGCGTCGCCGGGCAATGCGTCGCTACCGGGGCAGAACAGCACTTCGGCATCGGGCATCGCGAGCGCGAGTGCATGGCTGAGCGCGACACCACGCGGTTCGTCGGCAACGGCGAAGAGGAGATCACCGGCGGCGAGCCGTTCGGCGAGCGCGGCGGCGGTTTCGGCAATGCCGAGCGGGTCGGCGAGCGGCGGTTCGGGAGCCAGCAGGGGGGCGTCGCGGGAAGGGCTGGCTTTGGCCGGCATAGACCTATGTTGCCTTTCGATAGGGAATGCTGCCGAACGGCCGGTCGGCGGCGACGTTCCTTCTCCGCCAGTGCGAAAACTGTGGATGATATTTGCGGCCGCGGCTCAGGGACTTGGCGGGGTGGGCCAGCATATCCTCGCCTTTTTACGGACGATGATGGAAGTCAAAGCTGCACTCTTCCGTCACCCCGGATCAAGTCCGGGGTGACGAACTGAAGGGTGTCGCAGGCGCGGCGCCGATCAACGTCGATCCGGCCTGGCCGCTCGGGTCAGTCGACCTGGGCCAGATAGCGTTCGAGATCGTCGCTGCCGCCGATCTGTTCGCCGTCGATGAACACCAGCGGCGTCGTGGCGACGTCATGCTCGGCCTTGAACGCCTCGACCTCTTCGCGCGAGCGGAGGATCTGGTCGTCGACCTCGAAGCCTTCGGATTGCAGGATCTGCTTGGCGCGGACGCCGAACGGGCAGATGTGGTCGGGCAGGACCATGCGGTACAAAGTGGCGGTGCGGCTGTCGGCCATGTCGGGTCCTTTCGGGAACACTCGCGGCTATAGCGCGGCAGCGTCGCGTGCGTTCCGTCAGCCGCCGGGTTTGAGTCCGGCGGCGACCAGCGGGGTGAGCCGGTCGGCGATGCGCGCGACGCCGGTCGCATTGGGGTGGACGCGGTCCGCCTGCATCAGCTTCGGATCGCCGATCACGCCGTCGAGGACGAAGGGGTAGAGGCCGGCCTGGTCGCGCTTCGCCAGATCGGGCCAGATGCGGTCGAAGGCGGCGACGTAATCCGCGCCGAGATTGGGCGGTGCCTTCATCCCGGTGAGCACCACCGGCAGGCCGCGCTTGCGCAGTTCGTCGAGCATCGCGGTCATGTTGGCGCGCGTCTCGGCGGCGGGGAGCTGGCGCAGCACGTCGTTGCCGCCGAGGCCGAGCAGAACGAGGTCGGGCTTGCGCGGCAGATTGTCGAGCACGAAGCCGAGCCGCTGCCGCCCCGCGGCGGTGGTATCGCCCGAGACGCCGGCGTTGACGATCGTCGCGTTGATCCCGTCGCGGCGCAGCCGTGCCTGCACCGCATCGGGCAGGCTCTGGCCGCGATCGAGGCCGTAGCCGGCATAGAGGCTGTCGCCGAAGGCGAGTACCAGCCGTTCGGGGCCGGCCGGGCGCCGGGCCGTCGCGGTCGCCGTCGCGCTGGGTGCCGGCGTCGGCGTCTGCGCCGGCCGGTCGCAGCCGGCGAGCATCAGGGCTTGGCCGAGCGCGGCCGCTGCCGCATAGCGTATCATCAGCCCCTTCAAGGCCTTGTCCTCCCGATATGACCGAACCCGCTATGGTGATCGACGCGCGCGATGTCACGCTGACGCTCGGCGAAACCGCGATCCTGCGCGGTATCGACCTCTCCGTCGGGCGCGGCGAGAGCGTCGCGCTGCTCGGTACCTCGGGGTCGGGCAAATCGTCGCTGATGGCGGTGCTCGCCGGGCTGGAGCGGGCGAGCGGCGGGCGCGTGACCGTCGACGGGCTCGACTTCGGCCGCCTCGACGAGGATGCGCTGGCGCGCGCGCGGCGTGGCCGGATCGGGATCGTGCTCCAGGCCTTCCACCTGCTGCCGACGATGACCGCGCAGGAGAATGTCGCGGTGCCGATGGAGCTGGCCGGGGCGGCGGATGCGTGGGAGCGGGCGGCGGCGGAGCTGGCGGCGGTCGGCCTGGGCCACCGGCTCGATCATTACCCATCGCAATTGTCGGGCGGCGAGCAGCAGCGCGTCGCGATCGCGCGGGCGCTCGGGCCGCGGCCGCCGCTGGTCTTCGCCGACGAGCCGACCGGCAATCTCGACACCGCGACCGGCAGCGCGATCATGGACCTGCTGTTCGTGCGCCGCGCGGCGATCGGTGCGACTTTGGTGGTCATCACCCACGACCGCAGCCTCGCCGAACGCTGCGACCGGGTGGTGACGCTCGCCGACGGACGGATCGTTTGAGCGGCTGGGCCTCGGCGTGGCGGCTGGCGCGGCGCGAACTCGACTGGCGCTTCCGGGGGTTGCGGCTGCTCGTCGTCTGCCTGTTGCTCGGCGTCGCGGCGCTGGCGGCGATCGGCGGGCTCGCCGATGCGGTGGGACGCGAACTGGCGGCGCGGGGTGCGGCGATCCTGGGCGGCGACGTCGAATTCGCGGTGTCGCAGCGATCGGCGAGCGAGGCCGAGCATGCGGCGCTGGCGCGTGCCGGCGCGGTGTCGCAGACGGTGCGGATGCAGGCCAATGCGGTCGCCGGCGGCAGCGCCGCGCCGATCCAGTTGAAGGCGGTCGATACCACCTATCCGCTCTACGGGCGGGTGAAACTGGCGGGCGGGCGGCATGTCGGCGCGCCGCCGCCGGGGCAGGCGTGGATCGCGCCGGCGCTCGCCGAGCGGTTGCGGCTGCGTCCGGGCGGGCGCATCATGGTGGGCGCGGCTCGGCTGACCGTCGGCGGGATCATCGCCGACGAGCCCGACCGGCTCGGCGAGGGGTTCACGCTCGGCCCGGTCGCGATCATCGCGATGACGACGCTGCCGGCGACGCAATTGGTCCAGCCGGGCAGCCTCTACGAGACGCGCTATCGCCTGCGCCTGCCGGCCGGCAGCGACCCGGCGCGGATCGCCAAGGCGTTCGAGGCGCGCTTCGCCACCGCCGGATGGGAGAGCAAGACGCGCGAGCGCGCCTCGCCGGGGGCGTCGCGCTTCGTCGACCGGATGGGCGAGTTCCTGACGCTGGTCGGGCTCGCCGCGCTGGCGATCGCCGGGATCGGCGTCGGCAATGGCGTCGCCTCGTTCCTCGCCGGGCGGCGCGGCGGCATCGCGACGCTCAAGGTGCTCGGCGCGACCAGCGCCGATGTCGCCCGCCTCTATGCGATCGAGATCGGCGCGGCGGCGCTGGTGGGGATCGCCGGCGGGCTGGTGATCGGTATCGCGGCGGTGCCGCTGCTCGGCAAGGCGCTCGCCGGCGCGCTGCCGGTGGTGCCGGACCTGACGATCGCGCCGTGGCCGTTGCTGCGCGCGGCGGCCTATGGCCTGCTGATCGCGATCGCCTTCGCCGCGCCGCCGCTCGCCGCGGCGGGGGCGACGCCGGCGGCGGGGCTGCTCCGCGGCGCGCTCGCACCGATGCGCGCGGCGTCGTGGCGGGGGCGGGGAATCGCGCTCGTCGCCGGCGGCGCCGCGGTCGCGCTGGCGATCGCCACCTCGGCGCAACCGCCGATGGCGGCGAGCTTCCTCGCCGCGGTGGCGGGCGCGCTGCTGCTGCTCGCCGGGCTCGGCCGGCTGGTGCGCGCGACGGCGGGGCGGCTGCCGCGGTCGCGCCGGCCGCTGCTGCGCCTCGCCATCGCCGCGCTGCACCGGCCGGGTGCGCGCACCGAGGCTTTGGTGGTGGCGTTGGGGCTCGGGCTGACGCTGTTCGTGCTGCTCGCCGCGATCCGCACCAGCATCGACGCCAATATCGCCACCACCGTGCCGGCACGCGCACCGGCGCTGTTCGCGCTCGACGTGCCGCGGCCGCGCGAGGCGGAGTTCCGCCGTATCGTCGGCGCGGCGGTGCCGGCGGCGGTGGTCAAGACGGTGCCGATCCTGCGCGGCACGATCACCGGCTATCGCGACACCCGCGTCGCCGACCTCAAGACGCTGCCCGAGGGCGCCTGGGCGCTGCGTGGCGAACGCGGCCTGACCTATGCCGCGACGCTGCCCGAGGGGAGCACGCTCGCCGCCGGTCGCTGGTGGCCGAAGGACTATACCGGGCCGCCGTTGGTCTCGGTCGACGAGCGGCTCGCCAAGGCGCTCGACCTCCGGATCGGCGATCCGCTGACGGTCAGCCTGCTCGGCGTCGAGCGCACCGCGCGCGTCGCGTCGTTCCGGCAGATCCAATGGGATACTTTGGGGTTCAACTTCGTGCTGGTGTTCTCGCCCAACACGCTGGCGGACGCGCCGCACAATCTGGCGGCGACGATCGACCTGCCGCGGGGGCGCGAGGGGCGGGTGACGCGCGCGCTGCTGGCACCTTTCCCGTCGGTGTCGGTGATCGAGGTGCGCGGCGTGCTGGCGCAGGTGCGCGATCTCGTCGGGCAGGTCGCGGCGGCGATCGCCGCGGCGGCGGGAGTCGCGGTGGCGGCGGGGATCGCGGTGCTGATCGGCGCGATCGCCGCGGCGCGCGAGGCGCGCACCTATGACGCGGTGATCCTGCGCACGTTGGGCGCGACGCGCGGGCAGTTGCTGGCGGCGCAGGCGCTCGAATATCTGCTGCTCGGCGCGGTGGTGACGGTGGTGGCGCTGGTGCTCGGGCTGGGCGGGGCGTGGTATGTCGTGGTGCGGATGTTCGACTTCGCCTGGGCGCCCGATCCCGTCGCGGTGGGCGTGACGCTGCTGGCGGGGCTGGGCGTGACGCTGGGCATCGGACTGGCGGGCGCGTGGCCGATCCTGAGTATGCGGCCGGCACGGGCGCTGCGGGAGGTGTGACCCCAATCCCTCCCCCGCAAGGGGGAGGGGGACCGTCCGGCGCAAGCCGGATGGTGGAGGGGGAGGACAGGGCGGGAGCTTTGAACGACGCTCCCGCCCTGTCCTCCCCCTCCGTCACCGCTGCGCGGTGCCACCTCCCCCTGGCGGGGGAGGACTTAGGTCCAGTAGAGGATGCGCGCTTGCGGCAGGTGCCGCGCCACCTCCGCCGCGAAGAAGCGTTTCAGCGTTCCCATCGTCGCTGCGTCGTAGACGTATTTGAGCGAGCCGAACTTCGTCCGTTTCTCCACCCGGTTTTCGGCGCCCATGTCGAGCTTCGAGGACGGATACCAGCTGTCGAGCACCGCCTTCGACCCCGGCGTGTAGCGGTGGGTGATCAGCTCGATCGTGCAGTCCGTCGCCACCCCGGCGAGCGCGGCACCGGCCTGCGCGAGCAGCTCGCCATAAGCGTCTTCCCAACCCGGCGCGGCGATGATCGGCGCGATCGTCAGGCCGATCGGATAGCCGGCGCGGCCCATCCGCGCGAGCGCGGCGAGCCGTGCCGCAACCGGACTCGTTCCGCCCTCGAACCGGGCGAAGCGCGCCGGGTTGATCGAGGCGCGCATCCGCGTCCGCCCCTGATGATCGAGCGCGAGCAACGGCTCGACCGCGTCGAACTTGGTGGTGAAGCGCAATTGTACCGGCGCCCGCCATGCCCCGAACGCCGCGATCAGCGCCGACAGCGATCCGGTGAGATGTTCGAGCGCGAGCGGATCGGTGTAGCAGCTCGCTTCATAGGTCGTCCCTTCGTCGGCACGCGCCGCGGACCGCGAGGTAACCGTTCCCTCGCCGAGATACTGCGGCAGCGCGGCGACGATCGCGGGCAGATTGGCATAGGCGCGGGTGATCGGCGGCCCCTTCAGCGAGCCTGCGAGATAGCAGTAGCTGCAATGCGCCGGGCAGCCCTCGGCAAGGTCGACGCGCCAGTCGGCGGAGGGCGCGATCGGTTGCAGGCGCAGCTTGCCCGGCGGCGCGACGACCACCGCCAGCGTCTTCTTGGCGGCGGCATAAGCGGCGGCGGCCTCGTCGGGCAGGCCGAGCGCCAGCCGGTCGGAGGCGAGCCGCTCGACGGGAATGCCCAGCGCCTCCGCGCGCGCCGCAATGGCATGGCCGTGCTCCCACGACAGCGCCGAGCGGGTGATCAGCACGCGCCGCGGCAGCCACGGGCGCGTCGCCCGGATGTCGCTCACGGCAGGGCCTCGAACCAGGCGGCATACGGCGTGTTCGCCGCCATGTGGCGGTTGAGATCGGGCGTGCCGTCGTCCCACCACACCGGGCCGCGCTCGCCCAGCGCCTGTTTGGCGGCGTCGACGCGGCTGCGGGCGTCGCGCTCGGCAGCGGCATCCTCGGCGCGCAACGCGGCGCCGACGTCGCGGCGGGCCTGCATCAGATCGGCGACCAGCGCCGCGCGGCGATCTTCGCCGAGCGCGGGGTTGCTGCGGCGCCACAGGCGTCCGCGTACCACGATATAGCGGCCATCGGGGGTCGTCGGCGGGTCGGTATCGCGCATCAGGGTCCAACGCACCAACCCGCCGCGCGTCGCAAGCCATTGGCGGATAGTGGAAAGATCGCCGGCGCCGCCTACATCACGGACGATCTTCCAAGGACATGAGATGATTCCATCGCCGGTTTCCGCCGATCCCCTGCTGCTGGCTTATGGCGATAGCCTGATCGCCGGTTACGGCCTTGCGTCCGCCGATGCCTTTCCGGCCCGGCTCGAACAGGCGCTGCGGAGCGACTGGCCCGATGCGGCGGTGATCGCCGCGGGTCGGTCGGGCGACACGTCGCAGGATGCGCTCGCGCGGCTGCCGCGGACGCTCGCCGGCCTGTCGCACCGGCCCGATCTCGCCGTGGTGCAGATCGGCGCCAACGACGTGTTGCGGGGCATCGCGCCCGCGCGGATGCGCGCCAATCTCGATGCGATGCTGACCGAGTTCGCGCGGTGCGGCATCTCCGTGCTGATGACCACGATCGAGCCGCCCGCTGTGTTCGCCGAGCGGACGCGGGGCTATGCCGGCATCCACGCCGCGGTGGCGGAGCAGCATGGTGCGGCGACCTGCGCCTTCTTTCCCGCCGGCGTGCTCGGCCATCCCGCGATGACGCTGGCGGACCGCATCCACCCCAATGCCCGCGCGATCGGCCTCGTCGTCGATCAGGTCGCGCCCGCGGTCACCGCGGCGCTGCGATCCGCGCTGAGGGCGGCGGCCTGACGCCCGCCTTCGCGCAGGCGACGGGCGGGGCTATCGATTCTTCGCGCCGTTCGAAGAAGCGGGAGCCCGGCGCGAGGCCGGGGTGACGGGGTGGGTTTGGAACACGGGCGACTTATGAAAGCTCATATGCCATTGCGCTGCGGGCGAGGGGGGACGGATGGATCGCATGACGCTGCACTTCGACGGGGGATCGCGGCCCAATCCCGACCGGATGGAGATTGCGGTGGTGACCGGCGGGCGCACCTATATCCGCGACGATCTCGGTCCCGGCGACAATTGCACCGCGGAATGGCTGGCGTTGCTCTATGCGGTCGAGATCGCGGTGGCGGCGGGTGCCGAGGATGCGGTGTTCATCGGCGATGCGCGCACGATCGTCGAACAGGCGCTCGGCCGCTGGCGCTGCCGCAGTCTGCATTTGCAGCCGCATCTCGCCGCCTATCGCGCCGCGACCGCGGGGCTGGCGCGCGTCCACGTCCGCCATGTCGGCCGGTCGAAGAACCTCGCCGGCATCGCGCTCTCCCGCCGCCATCCGCGCTGAATTGCGTTCATTTCGCACATGCGGAACGATCGGCGGAAACACTGGGGTGATGAAGCGTTGGTCGCCGTCATCATCTAACAGGAGCGACCGACATGAATCAGGATCAGATCGAAGGTACGGCAGGCGATCTCACCGGCAAGCTCAAGGAAGGCCTGGGCAAGGCGACCGGCGACACCGAGACGCAGAACGCCGGCGTGGTCGATCAGATCAGCGGCAAGGTCCAGAAAACCTTTGGCGACACCAAGGAAACCGTTGCCAAGAACGCCGCACCGCTCGCCGACAAGGCCCGCAAGTTCGCCAACGAGCGTCCGTTCGCGGCAGCCGCGCTCGCCGGTGTGGTCGGTCTCGCGATCCTGAACACGCTGCGCGGCAAGACCTCGGCGTAATCGCCGGTACCCAGCGGATAGCAAAAAGGGCGTCGGCAACAGCCGGCGCCCCTTTTCGTTGGTCCCGTGACGGCGTCGCCGGGCGATCCGGGCCACGCCTTGCGTCCGATCAGGACTTGAGGGCCTTCGCCATGTTGAGGTGCGCCGCGACGGTCGGCGCGAGGCCGGTCGCGAAGGTCTTGAGCGCGGGCACGTCGCCCGTCGCCGCATAGCCGCGGAGCAGGTCGAGCGTCTGCTGATGGCCCGACTGCTGGGCGGTGATGTAGGCGGCGTCGAAGTCCGCGCCCTTCTTGGTCTTCAGCGAATCGACGATCGTCTGCTGCTCGGCGCTGAGCTTGGGATCGGGGATCAGCGCCGGGGCCAGGCCGGCGATGGTCGCCTTGAGCTTGTCGGTCGAGGCGGTGTGCGCGGTGATCATCTGGTTGGCATATTTCTTCACCGCGGCCGAGCTGCTGTTGTCGAGCGCGAGCTTGGACGTCGCGATCTCGAACGCGTCGCTCGCCGCTGCCGAGTTGACGAAGGCCTGGCCGCCGGTCGCAGGCGCTACCGTATTGGCGGTGCCGGCCGTGTTCGCGTCGAACGCGGTCGTGTCGTTGGTCGCGAGCGCGGTGTCGTTCGCGGCGGTCGTGTCGGTCTTCTGGCCGCAGGCGGCGAGCGCCAGCGCCGATGCCGACAGGATGACTATGGATTTCTTGAGCATGTGAAACTCCCTCGTTGCGCGCGCTGAACGTCCGGGCGTTGCGACGCGTTCCGTTTCCCGGGGGAGCGTTCCGGGCGTCCCGACGTTGCACGTTCATCCCAACCGACAGGAGACACGCGTTGAGCATTTTCGGCAACATCATGGGCAAGATATTCCACCACAAGCAGGATGCCGCCGCGGCCCCCGCCGCGCCGCAGACCACGCAGGCGGCACCGACGCCGACGCCTGCACCGGCCGCAGCGCCCGCCGCCGCGCCGGAAGCGCCCGCCCAGCCGGTCGATGTCGGCGCGGTGCTGTCGGAAATGGCGACGATGAAGAACGGCGGCGGCAACTATCAGTCGTCGATCGTCGACCTGCTCAAGCTGCTCGACCTCGATTCCAGCCTTTCGGCGCGCAAGGAACTGGGTCAGGAACTCGGCGTGCATGCCGGTGACGACGGCAGCGCCGAGCAGAACATCGCGCTGCACCGCGCGGTGATGGCGAAGCTCGCCGAGAACGGCGGCATCGTTCCCGACAGCCTGCGCGGCTGATCGACGGGGCGGGGGCAGGCGGTCCGCGCCGGCCCCCGCGTCTCGCGACCGACGCCGCCCGCCTTTTCTACCCCAGCGCCACGCGCGGGATCGGGTGGCGGCGGTGCAGGATGGCCGGCACCTCGTCGCGCGGCACGCTGTGCCCGAACCAGAAGCCCTGGCCGACATCGCAGCCCTGGCCGAGCAGGTAGCGCGCCTGATCCTCGGTCTCGATCCCCTCGGCGACCACGGTCATGCCGAGGCGATGGCCGAGCGCGACCACCGCGTCGACGATCGCCGCATCGCCGGCGTCGCGGTCGATGTGGCTGATGAAGCTGCGGTCGATCTTGATGGTGTGAACCGGAAACGCCTTGAGATGGGTCAGCGAGGCATAGCCGGTGCCGAAATCGTCCAGCGCGATGTGCACGCCGGCCCGGCTGAACGTCTCCAGCATCGAGGCGACGCATTCCGCGCCGCGGCCGACGAACACCGTCTCGGTGACCTCCAGCTCGAGCCGGTCGAACGGCACGCCGGCCCGCTCCAGGCGGCCGAGGATGCGGTCGGTCAGGTCGTCGCGACGGAATTCCGCCGGCGACAGGTTGAACGCGATCCGCCCGAAGTCGAGCCCGGCATCGAGCCAGCGTTGCATATCGCCGACGATCGCGCCGAGCATCCGCTCGCTCAACCCCTGCGCCAGCTCGAAATCCTCGAACGCCGCGGCGATCGTCGCCGGCGCCTGCGGGCCGAAAGTGGGGTGCTGCCAGCGCAGCAACGCCTCGAACCCGCACACCCGGCCCGTGCCGAGCGCCACCTTGGGCTGGTAGAAGGGCATGATCTGGTCGTCGCGGATGACGTCGCGGGCGATGCTGAGCATCGAGGAGCGGCGCTGCAGATCCGCGCGCATCGGCGGTTCGAACATCAAAAGCCCGCCCCGATATTGCGCCTTCGCGGCATAGAGCGCGATATCGGCGGCCTTGAGCAATTCGGTCGCGGTCGCGCCATGCGCGGGGAAGATCGAGCCGCCGGCGGTGGCATGGCAGTCGAGGATGCGTCCGTCGTGCGACAGCGGCTCGCGCACCGCCTGCAACGCGGCGCGCACCCGCGCGATCACCTGTTGCGTATCGTCGCGGCTCTCGATCACCGCGGCGAATTCGTCGCCGCCGAGCCGCGCCAGCGTCGCCTCCTCGCCGAGCGCGTCGCGCAGGCGCGTGCCGAGCGTGCGCAGCACGATGTCGCCGGCGTCGTGGCCGATCGTGTCGTTGGTTTCCTTGAGATCGTCGACGTCGAGCAGCACCAGCGCGAGATCGCTGCCCGCCTGCCGCGCCCGGGCGATCGCGGTTTCGAGCTGTTCGCCGAACTTGGCGCGATTGGGCAGGCCGGTGAGCGCGTCGTGATGCGCGGCGAAGCGGATGCGCTCCTCCGCGGTGCGTTCCTCGGTAACGTCGCGGGTGGTGACGAGGACGCGGCTGAGCTTGCCCGAAGGCGCCTCGATCCGCCAGCCGCCGGTCTTGATCCAGCGTTCCTCGCCGGTGTCGGCGCGGCGGATGCGCAGGATCGTGTCGAACCGGTGGCTGCCGTCGCCGGCGTCGACCGCGGCGATCAGCGCCTGGAGCCGGTGGCGATCGTCGGGGATGACGAGGTCGAGCGCGGTCGCCACCGAGGCGGCGGCGTCGAGCGGCAGGCCAAGCATCGCCTTCAGCTCGTCGGACCATTGGCGCTGGCCGCTGGTCGCATCATAATCCCAGATGCCGAGGCCCGCGGCATGCGCGGCGAGGCGGAAGCGCCGCTCGCTGTTGCGGAGCGCGCGTTCGGCGAGCTTGCGGTCGTGGATGTCCTCCAGCGTGCCGTACCAGCGGATCGTCGCGCCCTGCTCGTCGCAGCGGGCCGCGGCGCGCGAGCGGAACCAGCGATAGTCGCCGTCGGGCGAGCATAATCGATATTCGATATCGATCGGTCTGCCGCTCGCCACCGCCGCCCGCCACGCCGAGGCGGTCGCGGTGCGGTCGTCGGCATGAAGCGCGGCGAGCCAGCGCCGCCCCAGCGCATCGCAGGGCGCACCGCCGGTGATATCCTGCCAGCGCGAGCTGACCGATTCGACCTCGCCGTCCGGGCCCGCGGTCCAGGTGATCTGCGGATTGAGTTCGACGGTGTGGCGGTAATGTTCCTCGCTCTCGCGCAGCCGCGCCTCGGCCGCGCGACGGGCGGAGATGTCCTGCGCGATGGTGATCGTCGAGATCGCGGTGCCGGTCGCATCGCAGACGAACGACACGTTGATGTCGCACCACAAGGTGCTGCCATCGGGCCGGACGAACCGCGCCTCGACCTTGAACGGCGTCGATCGGGGCTGGTGGTGGGCGTAGGCGGCGATCACGCCGGGCAGGTCGTCCGGGTGGATGAACGCCTCGACCGACAGACCGGACAGGCTGTCCCGGTCGCGGCCGACGAGATCGCAGAACCGGTCGTTGACGATGAGCACCCGGCGGTGGCGGTCGCGGTGGAGCAGCCCGATGTCGGCGCGGCTCAATACCGTGCTCAGCGGCAGCCCGGTGTCGAGGCCGGCGACCGCGCGGGCGACTGCGGCGCGGATCGCGACGGTGTCCGCCGCGTCTTCGCCCTCGCCGCCGGGCGATTCGAAATCGACCAACTCCTTGCGATCAAACCCGCTCTCCCCCCAACGATCCACTTTTGGTTCCTCTGCGCGATCGGTCGCCCGACCGGCTTGGGTGGCCTGCACTTAACGAACGGTAACGGAACCGTTTTGACTGGTTCGCGGGTGGCGTCAGCCGGCGAGCGGCAGTTGCTGCGCCAGCGCGGCATTCTGGCGACGCATCTGGCGCAGCGCGCCGGCGACCCGATCGGCGTCGAGCGCGTCGACGATCGGGTCGTAGCCGGTCGGCATGATCCCCTGGCCGAGCAGCACCGCCACCCAGCTCGGCACGGTGAACAGCTCGTCGTCGTAGCGGAAGATGCGCCCCTTCTCGCGGAACAGCGCGATCTTGCGGGCCAGCGTCTCGGGCAGGTCCATCGTCCGCACGTGGCGCCAGAACGGCGTGTCGTCGCGACGCGTCGCGGCGTAATGGAGGATGATGAAGTCACGAACCGCGGTGTAATGATTGCCCATCAGCCGGTTGTATTCGTCGCGCTCGACCGGGCTGAAGCGGGCGTCCGGGAACAGCGCGAACAGCTTCGATATCCCTTCCTGGATCAGGTGGATGCTGGTCGATTCGAGCGGTTCGAGGAAGCCGCCGGCGAGGCCCAGGGCGACGACGTTGCCCGCCCAGCTCTGCCGCCGCCGGCCCGCGGTGAAGGACAGGCGGCGCGGCGCCGCGGTCGGCGCCGCGTCGAGGTTCGCCAGCAGCACGCGCTCCGCGGTGTCGTCGTCGGTGAAGGCGCTGGCGTAGACATGGCCGTTGCCGGTGCGGTGTTGCAGCGGAATGCGCCATTGCCAGCCGGAATCGTGCGCGGTGGCGCGGGTATAGGGCAGCAGCGGCTGCGTGCGTTCGGTCGGCACCGCGATCGCGCGGTCGCAGGGCAGCCAGTGCGACCAATCCTCGAACCCGACGCCCATCGTCTCGCCGAGCAGCAGGCTGCGGAAACCCGAGCAATCGAGGAACAGGTCGCCCGCGATCCGCCGGTCCCCCTCCAGCCGCACCGCGGTCACATGGCCGCGCGCGTCCTGCTCGACGCCGGTGATCCGCCCCTCGACGCGGATCGTGCCCTGTTCCTCGGCGCGGCGGCGCAGGAAGGCGGCGTAGAGGCCGGCGTCGAAATGATAGGCATAATCGACCCCCGACAGCGGCGAGCGCGGGTCGGGGGAGGGCGGCGCGAAGCGGCCGGCGCGCGCGGCGACGGCGGCCATCGCATAGCCTTCGAAGTCGCCGATCTCCGGTTCGCCGCGCAGCTTGAGCCAGAGCTGGTGGAAGTTCAGCCCCTCGATGTCGTGACCCGGCGTACCGAACGGGTGCATGTAGCGATCGCCCGACGCGCCCCAGTTGACGAATTCGATGCCGAGCTTGGGCGTGCCGCCGGTCGCGCGCAGGAACTCCGCCTCGTCGATCCCCAGCCGGGCGTTGAAGCCGCGGATCGGCGGGATCGTCGCCTCGCCGACGCCGACGGTGCCGATCGCGTCGGATTCGACCAAAGTGATCGTGCGTTGCCCGTCGTTGAGGAAGCGCGAGGCGGCGGCCGCCGCCATCCAGCCGGCGGTGCCGCCGCCGACGATCACCACCCGGCCGATCGGTGTTGCGGTCATCGCCTGCCCCGTTGTGCTGCCATGAGATACTCCGGATAGGCGGGCAGGCCGGCGGGCAGCGCCGCGACGGCATTGCGCAATTGCGTCAGCGCGGCGACCGCGCTTGCCCGCGGCACCGACAGCGCCAGCGGATCGGCGCGCACCGGGCGGACGCCGAGCCCGATCAGCGCCTGTTGCCATGCCGCCTGCGGCACCATCTCCTCCTCCAGCGGCGGCAGCGTGCCGCGCTGGCCGAATTGGGCGAGCGCCGTCGCCAGTTCGGCGGGCGGCACCTGCGTGCGCAGCGCATGCCAGACGTCGCCGCGCCGCCGGCCGACCAGATAGAAGGCGGCGGCATAAGCGTGGAAGCGGTCGGCGCGCAGCGTCGCGCGGCGGTTGTATTCGGCGACGAGCAATGGTTCGGGCGTCCGTGCCGGCATCAGCGCCAACGCCAGTTCGAGATGCGCCAGCGCCAGCGTATAGCCCGGCCAGCCCAGCGGCCCCAGCGTCGCGGCGGCGTCGCCGAGCGCCAGCACGTTGCCGGCAAAGGGCGCGACCTGCCGCCGCGGCCGGATCGCGATGCGTTCGCGATTGTGCGGCATCTGCTTGGCGGCGCGTGCGTCGCTGGTCGTCGCGCTGGCATAAGCGAGACCGGCGAGCGTGCGACCCGCCAGCGGCCAACGCGCGGCCCAGCCGTCGGTGGTCGCCTCGTACCGGTCGAGCGGCGACGGGCGCGGCGGCGCGACGCCGAGCAGCAGCCGGTCGACGGGCAAGGTGTCGCGCCAGTCGAGCCACGCGGCATGCTCCGCGGCGAGGAGGGCGGCGGGTCCGGTCGCGTCGATGAACAGGTCGCCGGTCAGCGCGCCACCGTCGTCCATCGTCAGCGCGCGCACGGTATCGCCGTCGCGAACGACGCGGAGCTGCTGCGGCGCGACGACGCGCACCCGCGCCGCACGCAGCGCGGCGGCGAAGAACGGCGTCGCCGCATCGGCATCGAGCCGTAGCGTGTAATTGACGCGCGACAGGAGCGATCGCGGATCGCTTGCCGGCGGGGAGAACCGCTCCGCCGCCGCCAGTGTCGCGGCGGGAACCAGCGCGTCATAGGGGCCGTCGCCGTGCGCCAGCCACAATTGGTGCACCGCCGCGCCGGCGACGCTCGGCACGCCGTCGCCCTCGCCGATCGTGAAGGCCGCATCGCCCCAGGCGAAACGCTCGCCGACGCGGTGCGTCGCCGCGCCGGCGGCGACCATCGCCGCCTCGTCCAGCCCCAGCGCGTCGAACGCCTCGGCGACCTGCGGCGTCACCGCGGGCAGGCGGTCGGCGAGTGCCGCCGGGTCGGGCGCGGTGGCGACGAAGGTCACCGTCGCGTGCGGCAGCGCGCGCGCGAAGCCGAGCGCGGCGGTCAAGGCGACGAGGCCGCCGCCGACCACCACGACGCTCTGCAAACCTTCGCGCCGGTTCACGCCGCCGCCCGCAGATAGGCCGCGTGATCGGGCATCGTCGCGACCGCGGCGGCGATACCGCCGCGCAGCGCGGCCAGGGCGCGGTCGAGCGCGGCGCCGTCGGGCAGATCGGCGCGCGGGTCCCACCCGTCGGGCACGACGTTCTGGCCGAGATACACCGCGACCCAGCTCGGTTCGAGGAACAGGCCGTGGCTGTAGCGCGACACCTGCGCGGTCTGCCGCCACAGCGCCATCTTCTCGGCGAGGCTGTCGGGGATCGTCATCGTGCGGACGTGGTTCCAGAAGGGCGAATCGTCGCGCGTCGTCGCGTGATAATGGAGGATCAGGAAGTCGCGCAGCCGGTCGTATTCGGCGTCGACCAAGGCATTGAAGCCGTCGCGATCGGCGTCGGTGACGCGGGCGGCGGGGAAATGCTCGACCAATTGCGTGATCGCCATCTGCACCAGATAGATGCTGGTCGATTCCAGGGGTTCGAGGAATCCCGAGGCAAGGCCGATCGACAGCACGTTGCCGACCCAGCTGCGCCGCCGCCGCCCGGCGCGGAATCGCAGGTGGCGCGGCTCGGCGAGCGGCGGGCTTTCCAGTGCGTCGACGAGCGCGTCGGTCGCCGCCCCTTCGGACAGATGCGCGCTCGAATAGACATAGCCGTTGCCGATGCGGTGGGTGAGGGGGATGCGCCAGCGCCAGCCCGCGGCCATCGCGGTGGCGCGGGTGTACGGCTCGATACCGCCGTCGGGCGAGGCGCAGGGCGCGGCGACGGCGCGGTCGCAGGGCAGCCAGTGCGACCAATCCTCCCACGCCTCGTCCATCGCGCCGCCGATCAGCAGCGCGCGAAAGCCCGAGCAGTCGATGAACAAATCGCCTTCGATCCGCCGGCCGTCGGCGAGCGTGATCGCGACGACGTCGCCGCTCTCCGCATCGCGGTCGACGTGCGTCACTCGTCCCTCGGTGCGCACCGCCCCGCGCGCCTCGGCATGCGCGCGCAGGAAGGGCGCGAAGCGGGTCGCGTCGAACTGATAGGCATAGCCGAAGGCGCTCGCCAGATCGTGCGGGTCGCTGCCCGGGCGGGTGAAGCGCTGCGCCGCGGCGGCGACCACCGCGGTCGAATAGTCGCCGATCGCCGCGGTCGCGCCGGCGTGATGGCGGCGTAGCCAATAATGGTGGAAGCCGACGCCATCCAGCGGCCGGCCATAGCTGCCGAACGGGTGGATGTAGGAATCACCGATCGCGCCGAAGTCGCGGAACTCGATGCCGAGCTTGAAGGTCGCATGGGTGGCGGCCATGAACGCCGCCTCATCGATGCCGAGCCGGGTGACGAAGGCGCGCAGATGCGGCAGCGTCGCCTCGCCGACGCCGACGATGCCGATCTCCTGCGATTCGACCAGCGCGACCTCCGCGGCGCCCGGTGCGAGCGTCGCCAGGGCCGCGGCGGTCATCCAGCCGGCGGTGCCGCCACCGACGATCACCACCCTGATCCGCTGCTCCGCCTGCACCGACCCTCTTCCTCTCGCCCCGTGGTTCCCACGACCTCTACAGGGAATGTCCATCGTTGACAGCGGCTTCGTGGCACGGCTTTGGTGCCGCTATCACGATAGAGACGGCTCCCGGGGAGAGGATGATGGTTTTGAGGTTCGGTACGGCTTGCGCAGCACTCGCGCTGATGGTGGGCGCGTCGCCCGCGGTTGCGCAGCAGCAGGCGGCAAGCGCCGCCGTTCCCGCCGCCGCCACCGCGCATCCCGAGCAATGGCCGCTGCTGCCGATGCAATTGAAGCGCGACGCCAAGGTCGAGGCGCGCGTCGCCGCGATCCTCGCCAAGATGAGCATCGAGGACAAGGTCGGCCAGCTCATCCAGGTCGACATCGCCAGCATCACGCCCGGGGATCTCGAGACGTACAAGCTCGGCTCGATCCTCAACGGCGGCAACTCCGCGCCCAACGGCGACGAATTCGCGCCCGCGCCGGAATGGCTCAAGCTGTTCGACGCCTTCTACGACGCCTCGGTCAAGCGCTCGGACGGCCGTCCGGTGGTGCCGGTGATCTGGGGCACCGATGCGGTACACGGCGCCAACAATATCGTCGGCGCGACGCTGTTCCCGCATAACATCGGCCTCGGCGCGATGCGCGATCCCGCGCTCATCAAGAAGATCGGCGCGGTCACCGCCGCCGAGACCGCCGCGACCGGCATCGACTGGAGCTTCGCGCCGACCGTCGCGGTTGTGCAGGACGACCGCTGGGGCCGCACCTACGAAAGCTATTCCGAAGACCCGGCGATCGTCGCTTCCTATGCCGGCCAGATGGTCGAGGGCATCCAGGGCACGATCGGGCAGGACTTCATGAAGCCTGGCCACGTCATCGCCTCGGTCAAGCATTTCCTCGGCGACGGCGGCACCGGCGGCCACGACCAGGGCGATACGCGCGTGTCGGAGACGGTGCTGCGCGAGGTACATGGCGCGGGCTATATGACCGCGCTGCCCGCCGGCGCGCTGACCGTGATGCCCAGCTTCTCGAGCTGGAACGGCGAGAAGATGACGGGCAACAAGAGCCTGCTCACCGGCGTGCTCAAGGACCGCTGGGGCTTTCAGGGGTTCACCATCGGCGACTGGAACGCGCACGGCCAGGTGACCGGCTGTACCAACGAGGATTGCGCGCCCGCGATCAACGCCGGGCTCGACATGTTCATGTATTCCGGCCCGAAGTGGAAGGAACTCTACGCCAATACGCTGCGCGAGGCGAAGGCCGGCACGATCCCCGCCGCGCGGCTCGACGATGCGGTGCGCCGCATCCTGCGCGTCAAGGTGATCGCCGGCACGTTCGACAACGGCCGGCCCTCGGCGCGGCCGATGTCGGGCAAGTTCGCGCTACTCGGCGCGCCCGAGCATCGCGCGATCGCGCGGCAGGCGGTGCGTGAATCGCTCGTGCTGCTCAAGAACAACGGCGGCGTGCTGCCGGTGAAGCCGGGCGCCAACATCCTGGTCGCCGGGCGCGGTGCCGACAATATCGGCCAGCAGGCCGGCGGCTGGTCGATCACCTGGCAGGGCACCGACGTCGCCAACAAGGATTTCCCCAACGGCCAGTCGATCTGGTCGGGGATCGATGCGGCGGCACGTGCCGCCGGCGGCAAGGCGACGCTGGCGGTCGACGGTGCCTTCACCGCCAAGCCCGACGTCGCGATCGTCGTGTTCGGCGAGACGCCTTATGCCGAATTCACGGGCGACCGGCCGAGCCTCGAATACAGCCCCGACGACAAGAGCGACCTCGCTTTGCTCAAGAAATTGAAGGCGGCGGGGGTGCCGACCGTCGCGGTCTTCCTCTCGGGCCGGCCGATGTGGGTCAATCCCGAGCTGAACGCCGCCGACGCCTTCGTCGCGGCGTTCCTGCCGGGGACCGAGGGCGGCGGCGTCGCCGACGTGCTGGTCGCGGGCAAGAGCGGCCGTCCGGTCGCCGACTTCCACGGCAAGTTGAGCTTCAGCTGGCCCAAGCGGATCGACCAGAATGTGCTCAACCGCACCGATCCGGGCTATGATCCGCTGTTCCCGATCGGCTTCGGCCTGACCTATGCCGACAAGGCGACACTCGCCCGGCTCGACGAGACCAAGCCGAAGATCGCGGCGGGCGACCAGAATGCGTTGTTCGTCCGCGGCCGCGTCGCCGGGGGCGCGCGAATCGGCACGACCGGCGCGGCGGTGCAGACCCGCACCGACCGCAGCGGGCAGGAGGACAGCCTGCGCCTCGCCTACAAGGGGGCCGGCAGCGTCGGAATCGAACAGGCGATGCCGATCGACCTGACGCGCGAATCCAACGGCGATCTCAGCCTGATCGTCGATTACCGCGTCACCGCCAAGCCGACCGGGACGGTCAGCGTCGGCATCGCGGATACGGGTAAGTCCGCGATGGTCCCATTGACGAACCGGCTGGCGGTGGGTGATTGGGCGACCGTGGCGGTGCCGCTGCGGTGCTTCGCCAATCAGGGGATCGCGATGAACAAGGTGACCAAGCCGTTCGAACTGGCGAGCAGCGGTGCGCTCGGCATCGACGTGTCGAGCATTCGCATCGGCAGCGCCACCACCCCGATCGCCTGTGGTGCCAAGTGAGCGACGCTAGTCTCTCGCGGCGCGGCCTGATCGGCGGTGCGGCGCTGCTGACGCTCGCCGGCGCGGCGGGTGCGCAGACCGTCGCCGGGGAGGAGGTCGTGCCGCTGTGGCCGGGCCGCATTCCCGGCGCACCGGGCAAGACGATCCCGCGCAAGGTCGAGGAGCGGTCGAAGACCGCGAGCTTCACCGACCGCTGGGTGACCGGCGTCGACGTGCCGGCGCTGGTCGTCAAGCGGCCGGCGCGTCCCAACGGTGCTGCGGTATTGCTGGTACCGGGCGGCGGCTATGGCTTCCTCGCCTATGACAATGAGGGGATCGAGCAGGCACGCTGGCTCAATGCGCTGGGCGTCACCTGCTTCATCCTGCTCTATCGCCTGCCCGGCGAGGGTTGGGGCGAGCGGCGGCTGGTGCCGCTGCAGGACGCGCAGCGTGCGATGCGCGTGATCCGCAGCCGTGCGGGCAGCTTCGGCGTCGATGCCAAGCGGATCGCGGTGATCGGCTTCTCCGCGGGCGGGCATCTCGCCGGTTCGCTGGCGACGCGGCATGGCGAGCGCGTCTATGCGCCGGTCGATGCCGCCGACACGCTGTCGGCGCGGCCCGATCTCGCTGGGCTGATCTATCCGGTGATCAGCATGGATGCCGCGATCACGCACAAGGGTTCGCGCGACAATCTGCTGGGGGCGACGCCTTCGGCGGCGGAGGTCGCGGCAGCCTCGGTCGAGACGCGCGTCACGGCGGAGACGCCGCCGGTGTTCCTCGTCCACGCCGGCGACGACGGCGCGGTGCCGATCGCCAACAGTATCACCATGTATGCGGCGCTGCTGGCGGCGAAACGCCCGGCGGAGATGCATCTGTTCGATGAAGGCGGCCACGGCTTCGGCGTGCGGCTGGCCAAGACGGTGCCGACGGCGGCATGGCCGACGCTGTTCGCGACCTATGCCGCACGCAAGGGCGTGTTCCCCGTCTGAACCAAAATCCTCCCCCGCAAGGGGGCGCGCGCCCACGGGGCGTGACGGAGGGGAGGACAGGGCGGGAGCATCATTGGCGTCCCGTGTCCTCCCCCACCACCAGCTTCGCCGGTCCCCCTCCCCCTTGCGGGCAGGGCTATCGCATATGGCCCTCACGGTAAGTCGTACGCCCTCCAAATCCACTTCGTCACCCCGGCCTTGCGCCGGGGTCCCGCTTCTTTGGACGGCGCGAAGAAGCGGGATGCCGGATCAAGTCCGGCATGACGGGGATGGGAAAGCCGTTGCAACACCCCAATGGCCATATGCGATCGCCCTGCCCTTGCTGGGGAGGAAGATGCGGTCACTTCATCCGGACGGTCATCGCCTTGCCGGTGTAGCTCACCCGCGTCGCGCCATTCTCGGCGAAGTCCACCGCCTCGGCCTTGCCCGGGGTGTGGAAGCGTACCGATACCGCGCGCGTCGCGACCATGCCGGGATAGCTGCCTTCGCGCGCGCCGATCGTCAGCGTCTTCGCCTGCTCGTTCCACGTCAGCGGCACGCGCGCGAACTTGCCGGACTCGTAACCGGGGGTCACGCCGTCGTCCTCGTACAGCGAGAACGCGCCGTCCTTGCCGGTGAAGACGTGCAGCACGATCGGCCCGCCGGGCTGTTCGCGCGCATATTGCACCGCCGGCCCGGTCGGCAGGATCGCACCCGCACGCACGAACAATGGCATCCGCTCATAGGGCGCGACGGCGGTGATCGACTGGCCGCCCGTGTAATGCCGGCCGCTGGCGAAATCGTACCAGTCCGCTCCCGCGGGCAGATACACCGCGCGCGAACGCGCCTTGAACGCGGTCACCGGTGCGACGAGCAGGTCGCGGCCGAAGAGATATTCGTCGTCGACGTTCCACGTCTTGCGATCGGCGGCATAGTCCATCACCAGCCCGCGCATGATGCTGCCGTCCTTGTGATAGGTGTCGGCGGCGGTGGTGTAGATATACGGCATCAGGCGATAGCGGAGCTGATCGTACCACAGCATCGACGATGCCATCGCCGGATCGCTGGCGCTCAGTTCGTAGATCTCGCGCTTGGGCGTCTCGCCGTGGCTGCGGAACAGCGGGCTGAGCGCGCCGAACTGGAACCAGCGCAGGTTCAGCTCGCGCCATTCGGGCAGCGCGGCGGGCTCGGCATTGGTGTAGCGATCCTCGACCGCGAAGCCGCCGATGTCGTGCGTCCAATTGGGCACGCCCGACATCGACAGATTGACGCCCGCCGAAATCTGATCGCGCAGATCGTCCCAGCGCGCGGCGACGTCGCCCGACCACAGCGCCGCGCTCGCGCGTTGCAGGCCGGCGAAGCCCGACCGGGTCAGGATGAACGGCCGCTTGTCGGTATTGGTCTCGCGCAGCCCCTCGGCGAAGCCCGCCGCATGGACCAGCGGAAAGCTGTTGAAATAGGCGCCGCCCGGCCCGAAGGCGTTCGGCCCCATCACGTATTTGCGCTCTTCGATCGACAGGTTGGAATGGATGTCGGGCTCGGTCGCGTCCATCCACCATGCATCGATGCCGAGCTTGACGAGGTTGTCGCGCACCTGCCGGTAATAGATCTTGCGCGCTTCGGGATAATAAGGATCGTAATCGGTGTTGAGATAGCCCGGCCCGACCCAGTCCTTGTTCTTCAGCTTGAGGTTGCCCTGGTACAGGAATCCCTTGGCGGCCAGTTCCTTGGCATTGTCGGTATTGGGATAGAATTTCGGCCAGACCGAGATCATCAACTGCGCGTTGAGCTTGTGGACCTCGTCCACCATGCCCTGCGGATCGGGGAAGCGCGTCTTGTCGAACTGGTGGCTGCCCCATTGATCCTGCGGCCAGTAGAACCAATCCTCGACGATGTTGTCGAGCGGGATCTGGCGCTTGCGGTATTCGCGCACGACCCCGACCAATTGCTCCTGCGTCTCGTAGCGCTGGCGGCTCTGCCAGAAGCCATAGGCCCATTGCGGCATCATCGGCGCCTTGCCGGTGAGCCCGCGATAGCCCGCGACGACCGCGTCCATATCGGCACCGGCGACGACGTAATAATCGACCGCCTTGCCCGCCTCCGACGACAGCCACAGCGATTGGCGATCGGGCTGGGGCAGGGGATCGTTGTGGAAGAACGCCATATAGCCGGCGTTCGGCTCCCATTCGATGCGGATCGCGACGGGCTTGCCGGCGGTCATCGACAGCTCGACATTATGGTACCAGGGGTTCCAGTTCTGCCGCCAGCGGTCGAGCACCAATTTGCCGTCGGCATAGACCTTGAAATAGCTCGAACCGTAGAGGCGGAACTTGTGCAGGCCGGTGACGGTGGGATCGACGGTGCCGGTCCAGATCACGCGCTGCTTGCCGACCACCTTGCCCGCAGTGTTCTGGCCGCTGTCCGCCGAGGCGACGGTCTGCGCCTTGGCTTCCGCCGGCCAGCGCGCCTGATCGCGGATATATTGATAGTTGATCGTCGCTTCCTGCCGCGTCGCGGCCAGTCTGTCGCCGAGGTAATATTGCGCGGTCCAGCCCGGCTTGCCGCCGTTCGACACCTTCATCCCGTCGCCGACCAGCGCATAGGGCTTGGGATTGCCGAAGCGGGTGATCGAGTTGTTGTCCCACAGCAGCCCGTAATTGCGCGTCGAGACGACGAACGGGATGGCGATGTCCATATTGTGCTGGGCGAGTTCGACGTCCTCGCCGTTATAGTTCATCTGCCGGTTCTGATGCTGGCCGAGGCCGTAGAAGCCTTCGTCGGTGGCGCGGTTGAACTGCTGCTGCGTGGCGACATAGCCCTTGCCCTCGACGCTGGGGGCGAAAGCGGCGCGGCCCGCCTCGTCGAGCAGCACCTTGCCCGCCGCGTCGCGGAAGGTGAGGTGGCCGTCGGACAGGCGGATTTCGGCGCTCGCCTTGGCGAGCTTGAGCGTGATGACGCCCGCGCCCTCGCTGATCGCCGGCGCGCCGTGCGGCTTGGCGACCACGATCAGGCTGTCGGGCAGGGTGAGGTCGGTGCCGGGGACCGCGGTGACGCGGAAGCTGTCGTCGCCATAAGCGACGACGCGGACGCGCTTGGCGGGGCCGCTGTCGGGCGTGACGACGACGCCCTGGTCGATCTTCTGCACTTCGGAGGCGAGCGCCGTGCCCGATACGGAGACGGCGAGGCCCGCGACGGCGCGGGCGAGGAAACGGAAGGTCATCGGGCGGTCCTTAACGATACGTGCCGAGCGTCACGCGGAGCAGCGTGGGCTTGGTGAGATTGAGGCCATAATCGGTCTGGTCGCCGTTCCAGACGCGCAGCGTCGTCCAGGTGCCGGCGGCGTCGAAACTGCCTTCCTCGACGCTGAGCAATTGCGTGTTCTCGCCCTTCGCTGCGGTGGCGCGGTCGATCTTGATGCGCACGTCGGAGCCGGCGAGCAGGAAGCGGTCCGGCCCGAGCTGCGCTACCGCGACACCGCCGACCGGCTGGTCGCGCGTCGGGTTGGGATCGGACTTCAGCCATTGCGAGTCGCGATCGCCGAACTGCCACTGGCCATATTGCGCGGTGATCTTCCACCGTCCCAGCACGCCGCTTTCGTCCGAGGCGTCGGCGGGCTTGGCGCTGCCCCAGGTCGGATGCTCCAGCGCGACCTTCGCCCAGCCGCGGGCATTGGGTGCCATCAGCGCGAATTTGTCGCCAAAAGCGGCGATCGTCTCGGCGTCGATCACCTTGGCGCCGAGCGGGTAATTGACGTAGCCGGTATCGTCGAAACCGAACGGCGCGAAGCCGATGCCGCCATGGCCGAGCACCGGCCACAGATAGCGCGCATAAGCGATCGCATTCCCGGTCTCCGGGATCATCAGCGGATTGTCGGGCCGGCCGTACAGTTTGAGGAAGGCGGCATAGGTCTTGGGATCGGCATTGTAGAGATCGGGGGCGACGACATCGAGATGCGGCGCCGCCGCCTTCCATACGTCGATGATCGTCCAGTTCGGGCCGCCGCTCGCGCCGCCGTCCTCGCCGGGCGTGGCGAAGGGGCTGCCGACCGCGGCATTGGCGTACATCGGCAGGTCGAGCACCGCACGGCCCGCCGCGGCGATCTCGTCGACGTAGCGCGCGACGTACCAGCCGTTGAACGCCGCCTCGGCGACCTTGCCGTAGACGCTCGTCCAGTCGCCGCGCTTGCCGGTCTGCTTCGCCAGCGCCGCCGGGACTGGCTGGCGGAACAACGCCTGCGCGGCGGGCGAGAGATCGCGGTTCTGGCCGTAGACGCCGGTCTCGTTCTCGACCTGCACCATGATGACGCGATGGTCGGGATCGTTCGCCTTGAGATGCTGCATCAGCGCCACGAAGGCGCGCTTGTCCGCCTCCAGCGTGGTGCGGGCGTGCGGGCTGAAGGTGGGGTGCGTCGAGCCGTCCGCCTTGCGCATCCGCGGGAAGCGCTTGGGATCGCTCTTCACCCAGGCCGGCGTGTAGCTCGGCCCGGTGTTCTTCCAGGTGCCGAACCACAACAGCACCAGCCGCGTGTCATGCGTCCGCGCGCCGGCGAGCAAGGCGTCGACATAGCCGAAATCGAACTGCCCCTCGACCGGCTCGACCTGCTCCCAGGCGACCGGGATCTCCAGCGTGTTGGCGTGGATGCGCTCGACCATCGGCCACACCTTGGGCAGCATGCCGGCGTAATTGCTGCTGTTGTTCGCCTGGATGCCCAGCATCAGGAACGGCGCGCCGTCGACCATCAGCGCGTGGCGTCCGTCGCGGGCGACGATCCTGGGCAGTGGCGCGGCGGTCTGCGCCTGCACGGGGAGTGCGCCGAGCCCGATTGCCGCCGCCACCAAAGGCGCGGTGATCCACCGCGTGTTCCTGCCCGTCATCGTCATCCTCCCAGATCGCATCGGCCCCCGCGGGTGCCGCTTTGCTGATGGTGGCGCTACCAAGCGGCGAGCCGAATGTCGATAAGTAAGACATAATAGATGGTTAGCGCGATGCGGCGGGGTCGCTCGCGGGGCGCGGGCAAGGGGTTGATAAGGGGCGGGTATTCGCGGGCGCTCTCGCTCTTCCCATCCGCCGGCCGGCGAGGTTCGAGCCGCTTCCCGGGGTGACGGGGTGGGCGGACGTATGGGGACGCCACCGCGCTTTGCCTTCGCCGACTTTGTGGCCGCGCGCCCTGCTCCGACCGCCGCTGCGCTGTTATGGTGCCGCCATGCTCTTCTCGACCCCCTGCGACTCGCCGGTCGGCACGTTGACCTTGGTGGCGAGCGACATCGGACTCGTCGCGGTGCTGTGGCCGGACGACGATCCGCTGCGCGTTCGCCTGGGTCCGCTCTCCGCGGCGGCGGATCACCCGATCCTTGTCGAAGCCACCCGCCAGCTCCGTGCCTATTTCGCCGGCGAGCGCACCGTCTTCGACCTGCCGCTGGACTGGCGGGGGACCGCGTTCCAAAAACAGGTATGGGCGGCGCTGCTGACCATCCCGTATGGCGAGACGCGCAGTTATGGCGCCCTGGCGCGGGCGATCGGCCGGCCGGCGGCGTCGCGCGCGGTCGGCGCGGCGAACGGTCGCAATCCGCTGTCGATCGTCGCGCCGTGCCACCGCGTGGTCGGCAGCGCGGGCCATCTGACCGGCTTCGCCGGCGGTCTGCCGGCCAAGGCGCTGCTGCTCGCGCTGGAGCGCCGTGCCGGCGAACTGCCGTTGTGACGAGCCTGTGCAACTTTCTGCACACATCGGTGATCGCGCTGCGGCCCGCCCCGCGGGCCGGTGACGGCCTATCAAGCTAACTATTTGATTAATAACGATTCTTTACTTCAGACCGTGGCATTGCCTGCCTGGTAGGGATCGCGGCATTGTCCGGCGACGCACCACGGCCAGAAGAGCCGATCTGCGCCGTCATAGAGGATGAGAGGCACCCATGAGCATCACCGTCGCCGCGACGCCGTCCGGAGGACCCGTCATACCCCCGGCCGCCAAGCCCTGGTATGCGCAATTGTACCTGCAGGTGCTCGTCGCGATCGTGGCGGGCGTGCTGCTCGGCCATTTCGCACCGCAGACCGGCGAGGCGATGAAGCCGATCGGCGACGCCTTCATCAAGCTGGTCAAGATGGTGATCGCCCCGGTCATCTTCCTCACCATCGTCACTGGTATCGCGGGTATGCGCGATCTCGGCGCGGTCGGGCGCGTCGCGGGCAAGGCGTTCATCTATTTCCTGTTCTTTTCGACGCTGGCGCTGATCGTCGGCCTGATCGTCGCCAACGTGGTGCGGCCGGGCGCAGGGCTCAACATCGATCCCGCCACCCTCGACACCAGCAAGGTCGCCGAATTCGCCGAAAAGGCGCATGAATCGACGATCACCGGCTTCCTGACCGGGATCATCCCCGACACGTTCCTGTCGTCGCTGACGCAGGGCAACATCCTACAGGTGCTGTTCGTCTCGATCCTGTTCGGTATCGCGCTGGCGCTGATCGGCGACCGCGGCACCAAGGTGCTGAGCGTGCTCGAAGACGTCTCGCTCGCCTTCTTCAAGGTCGTCAGCATCGTCATGAAGGCGGCACCGATCGGCGCGTTCGGCGCGATGGCGTTCACCATCGGCAAATACGGCGTCGGTACGCTCGCCAACCTCGCGATGCTGGTCGGCACCTTCTATTTCACCTCGCTGCTGTTCGTACTGGTCGTGCTCGGCACGGTGAGCTGGCTTTGCGGCTTCTCGATCCTGCGGCTGATCTCCTATCTCAAGGCGGAACTGCTGCTGGTGCTCGGCACCTCGTCGTCGGAAAGCGCACTCCCTGCGCTGATCGAGAAGATGGAGCGCGCCGGCTGCCCCAAGTCGATCGTCGGCCTCGTCGTGCCGACCGGCTATTCGTTCAACCTCGACGGCACCAACATCTATATGACGCTGGCGGCGCTGTTCATCGCGCAGGCGTGCAACGTCGACCTGACGCTCGGCCAGCAATTGCTGCTGCTCGGCGTCGCGATGCTGTCGTCCAAGGGTGCGGCGGGGGTCACCGGCGCGGGCTTCATCACGCTCGCCGCGACGCTGTCGATCGTGCCGAGCGTGCCCGTCGCCGGCATGGCGCTGATCCTCGGCGTCGACCGCTTCATGAGCGAATGCCGCAGCCTGACCAACTTCATCGGCAATGCGGTGGCGACCGTGGTCGTATCGCGCTGGGAAGGGCGGCTCGACGCCGCGCAGCTCCACGCCGCGCTGCACGGCGAGGCGGTGCGCGTCGACCAGATGCCCGCCCACGCGGTGCCCGCCGAATAACGCGCCGCGCCCGCACCCCTCGCTCGCTGCGCGACCTGCTCCCCCTCCCGACGGCAGGGGGACGGACGCCGGAGGTTGCGACGGGTGGGGGCGATGGCCGCCCATAAGGATATCCCCATGTTGCACCGTGCTCGCGCCCTCGCCGGCGCCACTGCTCTGCTCACCCTTGCCACGGCCGCCGCCGCCTCTGCGCAGACCAGCGTCGCGCCGAGCGAATCCGGCCAGACGCGCGACCCCGCGACGCCGACCGTGACCAGCTATCCGGCCGCCGCGGCGGGCGACGGCGCCACCGCGAACGGCTTCAACCTGTCGCGCTGGGCGGAGGACTGGAGCAGCTATCGCGATCCCGCCAAGCGCGACGACGTCCTCGACCGCCTCAAGTTCCTGCCGCTCGATAGCGACGGCGACGTCTATCTGACGCTGTCGGGCGAGGTGCGGCTGCGCGTCAACCACACCACCAACCCCAATCTGCGCGACAGCCGTGCGCAGCGGCAGGACATCAACCGCATCGTCGGGGGCGCCGACCTGCACGTCGGCCCGCATTTCCGCGCCTTCGCCGAGATCGCGCATGGCGGCATCTCCGGCGTCGAACTCGGCGCGCCGGCGGCGACGCTGCGCAACGACCTCGTGCTGCAACAGGCGTTCGTCGAGGGCGATGCCGAGATTTCCGGCGTCGCGGTCGGCGCGCGCTACGGCCGGCAGGAATTCACCGACGGTCCCAATCTGCTCACCTCGCAGCGCGACAACAACACCATCCGCTACACGCTCAACGGCATCCGCGCCTGGGCGCGCGGCAGCCGGGTGCGCGCCGATTTGTTCGACTTCAAGCCGACGCAATATGGCGACCTCGGCACCGACGACGACGTCAGCGATCCCGCGCGGCGCTTCTCCGGCGTGACGCTGGGCTATGCCGTGCCGAACCGCTGGTTGGGCGGATCGAAGCTCTTCATCGATCCCTTCTTCTGGCGGCGGCGCAACACGGTGGGTGCCTGGGGCGGCCGCATCGGCCCGGCGACGCGCTATTACGTGGGCACGCACATCTACGGCGATGCCGGCCCGGTGACGGTCGACTGGACGATCAACCATCAATCCGGCCATTACATCGACCAGGACATCGACGCCTGGCAGCTGTTGTTCGCGCAGACCTACCGGCTGGGCAAATCCAAGACCGCGCCGCGCGTCGGCATCCACATGGACTATGCGAGCGGCGGCGGCGGGTACGGCGACGGCAAGCTGCGGGATGCCTATTCGCCGTTCGGCAACAACATCTACTACAGCTACGGCCTGTTCCTGACCCCGTCGAACCTGATCGCGGTGGCGCCCAATTTCACCTTCTCGCCGGTGAAGAAGGTGCGCCTGACCGCCGAATATCAGCTCGCATGGCGCGATAGCGTCACCGACGCGGTATATCGCGCCAATGGCCAGCCGTTCGCCGGTACGCAGCGCGTCGGCGATGCCAAGATCGGCGACGTCATGCGGCTGCAAGGCGTATGGTCGATCAGCCCGCGGCTATCGTTCACCGGCCGCTACGAGCATCTCGCCGCCGGCCCGTCGCTGTCCAAGGCGGGGTTCAAAAGCTCCGACTTCATGGCCGGCTGGCTCAGCTTCCGCTTCTAGGGAGGGTCTATGTCCCCCGCTTTCCATGCCGCGCGCCGCGCGCTGCTCGCCGACCCGCTGACCAACAAGGGCACCGCCTTCACCGAGGAGGAGCGCGACCGCTTCGGCCTGCACGGGCTGCTGCCGCCGCATGTCGGGACGCTGGCCAGCCAGATCGTGCGCCGCCGCCGCGTGCTCGACGGCATGGCCGACGATTTCCATCGCTACGCCTTCCTGCGCGAGTTGCAGGATTCGAACGAGGTGCTGTTCCACGCGCTGGTGCAGGCCGACCTGCCGCGCCTGCTGCCGCTGGTCTATACGCCGACGGTCGGGGCGGGCTGCGAACGGTTCAGCGAGATCTGGCGCAAGCCGCGCGGCCTGTTCCTCAGCTATCCCAACCGCGATCGGATCGCCGACATCCTCGCCGATCCCGCGCTCGACCGGGTCAAGGTGATCGTCGTCAGCGATGGCGAGCGCATCCTCGGGCTGGGCGATCAGGGGGCAGGGGGGATGGGCATCCCGATCGGCAAGCTCGCGCTCTACACCGCCTGCGCGGGCATCCATCCCGCCGAGGTACTGCCGATCCTGCTCGACGTCGGCACCGACAATGCCGGCCTGCGCGACGATCCGCTCTACGTCGGCTGGCGCAACCCGCGGGTGCGCGGGGCGGACTATGCCGCCTTCGTCGAGGCGTTCGTAGCGGCGGTGGCGGAACGCTGGCCCGACGTCCTGCTGCAATGGGAGGATTTCGCCGGGCACAACGCCCATGACCTGCTCGCGCGCTATCGCGACCGGCTGCTCAGCTTCAACGACGATATCCAGGGGACGGCGGCGACCGCGGTCGGCACGTTGCTGTCGGCGATCCGGCGCACCGGCGCCAGCCTGACCGATCAGCGCATCGTGCTGTTCGGCGCCGGTGCCGCGGGCAGCGGTGTCGCGGAACTGCTGGTCCAGGCGTTGCGCGCCGAAGGCCTCGACGAGGCGGCGGCGCGCGCGCGCATCTGGGCGGTCGATCGCGACGGGCTGATCGTGTCGGACATGGCGAAGCTCAGCGCGCCGCAGATGCTGCTCGCGCGCGACCCTGCCGAAGTGGCGGGCTGGCCGCGCGACGCCGATGGCGATCTCCGCCTGCTCGAAACGGTACAGGCGGTGCGGCCCACCGTGCTGATCGGCGCGTCCGGCCAGGCGGGCAGCTTCACCGAGGCGGTGGTGCGCGCGATGGCGGCGGGCTGCGTGCGGCCGGTGATCTTTCCCTTGTCGAATCCGGTGTCGCGTGCCGAGGCGCATCCCGCCGACGTGCTGGCGTGGACCGACGGGCGTGCGGTGGTCGGTACCGGCAGCCCGTTCGGCGTCGCCGGCGTGACGCAGGTCAACAACGTCTACATCTTTCCCGGCGTCGGCCTCGGCGCGCTCGCCGCCGGTGCGACGCGAGTCACCGACGGGATGTTCATGGCCGCCGCGCGGGCGCTCGGCGCATTGGGCGGCGCGGGCGAGACGCTGCTGCCGCCGATCGAGGACCTGCGTGCGGTGGCGCTGCACATCGCCGTGGTGGTGGCGCAGGCGGCGCTCGCCGACGGTGTCGCGACGGTGGCGGCGGACGAACTGACGGCGGAGCGGATCGGTGCTTTGATGTGGGATGCGGCGTACGACTGAACGCGGCCCCGCCCGCACCTGCGCGGTTTCATCGAGTCCGGTATGGACGGCGCGACCTGCGCGGGTCAAAGGCAGGGGATGAGCGATGACCTGCTGATCCAGACAGAGGGCGCCGTCGGCCGGCTGCGCCTCAACCGGCCCAAGGCGCTGCACGCGCTCAACCGCGGCATGTGCGATGGCATGCTCGCCGCGCTGGAGGCCTGGCGGACCGACGCCGGGGTCGCCGCGGTGCTGCTCGACCATGCCGAGGGGCGCGGCTTTTGCGCGGGCGGCGACATCCGCATGTTGAGCGAAAGCGGCGCGGGCGACGGGGCGGCGGCGCGGGGCTTCTTCCTCAGCGAATACCGACTAAACCATCGGCTGTTCACTTATGCCAAGCCGACCGTGGCGGTGATGGACGGGGTGACGATGGGCGGCGGTGTCGGCATCGCGCTGCCCTGCCGCTATCGTATCGCCACCGAGAATACGCGATTCGCGATGCCGGAGACGGGCATCGGCCTGTTCCCCGATGTCGGCGGCGGCTGGTATCTGTCGCGGCTGCCGGGGCGGATCGGCCAGTTCCTCGCGCTGACCGGGCATCGGCTCGACGGCGCCGAGGCGCATGCGCTCGGGCTCGCGACGCATTACCTGCCCGCCGCCGCGATCGACGCGGCGAAGGCGGCGATCCTCGCCGACCCGCTCGCCATCGACGGCGCGCTCGATGCGCTGTCGGTGCAGCCGCCGCCCGCGAAAATGCTCGCGCATCGCGACCAGATCGACCGGCTGTTCGCCTCGGACATGCTCGAAGAGGTGCTCGCGACGCTCGAAACCGACGACGGCACCTTCGCCGCGGAACAACTCGCCATCCTGCGCACCAAGTCGCCGCAGGCGATGAAGGTGTCGCTGCGGTTGCTCTACGATGGCGGGCTGATGCAGAGCTTCGCCGACGAGATGGTGCAGGAATATGCCGTCGCCTGCCGCGTCGTGCAGCGCCACGACTTCCTCGAAGGGGTGCGTGCGGTGATCGTCGACAAGGACCATGCGCCGCGCTGGCAGCCGGCCACCGCCGAGGACGTCACCGACCACGTCATCGACCAGATTTTCGCGCCGATGCCCGAGGGCGAGGCGTGGACGCCCGCATAAGGGCCCGCATAAGGAGAGCCGCCGTGTCCGACTATCAGACCATCCTCGTCGAGCGGCGCGACCGCGTCACGCTCATCACGCTCAACCGGCCCGAGGCGCTCAACGCGCTCAACGCGCAGGTGCTCGCCGACCTGCTCGCCGCGCTGGCGGCGTTCGACGCCGATCCCGAACAGGGCTGCGCGGTGCTGACCGGCAGCGCCAAGGCGTTCGCGGCGGGGGCGGACATCAAGGAAATGCAGGCGATGGACTTCGCCGCGATGTACGGCCGCAACCATTTCGCCGGTTACGAGACGCTGACCGCGACGCGCAAGCCGATCATCGCCGCGGTGGCGGGCTATGCGCTCGGCGGCGGGTGCGAGCTGGCGATGATGTGCGACTTCATCCTCGCCGCCGATACCGCCAAATTCGGCCAGCCCGAGGTCAAGCTGGCGGTCAGCCCCGGCATGGGCGGCTCGCAGCGGCTCGCCCGCGCGGTGGGCAAGGCCAAGGCGATGGAAATGTGCCTCACAGGCCGGATGATGGACGCCGCCGAGGCTGAGCGCGCCGGTCTCGTCAGCCGCGTGATCCCCGCCGCCGAGCTGGTCGAGGAAGCGGTCAAGACCGCCGCGACGATCGCCGGCATGGCGCCGCTCGCGGTGCTGGCGAACAAGGAGATGGTCAACGCCGCGTTCGAGACGACGCTGGCACAGGGCGTGCAGTTCGAGCGGCGGCTGTTCCACGGCCTGTTCGGCACCGCGGACCAGAAAGAGGGGATGGCGGCGTTCGTCGAGAAGCGGCCGGGAGCGTGGACGGGACGGTGAACCAAAGTCCTCCCTCGCTTTAGCGGGGGAGGGGGACCGCCGGCCGCAGGCCGGTGGTGGAGGGGGCCTCTCCGCATACGACGAGCGTGCCGTATCCTCCCCCTCCGTCAGTGCTTCGCACTGCCACCTCCCCCTGGCGGGGGAGGAATAGGCTTACCGCGCCAAAAACCGTTCCACCGTGGCGAGCGCCTGCGCCTGCACCGCGCCCGGTGCGTCGCTCGCGTCGATCACCGCATGCCGTTCCGGTGCGGCCGTGGCCTGCGCACGGAACGCCTCGCGGATGCGCTGGTGGAAGGCGAGGTCGAGGCTTTCGAACCGCCCCTCGTCGATGCCGCCGTCCGACAGGCGCTTGCGGCTGCGTGCCAGCCCCACCGCCGGATCGACGTCGAGCACCAGCGTCAGGTCCGGCCAGAGATCGTCGACCATCGCCGCGTGCAGCTCGCGGATCAGCGCTTCCGACATGCCGCGCCCGGCGCCCTGATAGGCGAGCGTCGACCCGGCATAGCGGTCCGACACGACGACGCGCCCCGCCGCCACCGCCGGCAGGACGACGCGCGCGACATGCTGGACGCGCGCCGCGGTCATCAGCAGCAGCTCGGCGCGCGGCTCCCACGCGGCATCCTCGCCCGCCAGCAGCAGCCCGCGCAGGGCCTCGCCCTGCGGCGTGCCGCCCGGCTCGCGGGTGCCGACCACGTCGTGGCCACGCGCTTGCAGGCCCGCGACGAGCCGGCGGACGACGCCGCTCTTGCCCGATCCGTCGACGCCTTCGACCGCGATGAATGCGCCCGCCATCAGTCGCGCCGCCAGATCTGCGACTTGCAGATGAAGCCGCCGATCAGGCAGCCGCGCACGTTGAGCGTGTCGCCGTCCACCATCGTGACGGTCGATCCGAACGCCCGGCCCATGTCGGGGACGTAGATCTGCCCGGCCCAGCGCTGTTTGCCGTCCGCCTTGTATTCACGCAGCAATGCGGTGCCGATCAGCGGCGGATAGCCCTTGTCGGCGACGTCGCGCTGCGCCTTGTCGCTGGCGCGGATCACCCAGCCGCACAGTTTATCGCCGCAGCGCCCGGTCCGCACCGCGACGCTGTTCTTGGGATTGTGCCAGGTGCCCAGGATCGCCGCCGACGGCGACGCCGCGGACGCGGCGGCAAGAAGAAACGCGGTGATCACGGGCAGGGAGATGGTCGGCCGCGCTCAGCCGCGCAACTGCTGATGGTGGCGGATCACCTCGTCGATGATGAAGCGCAGGAATTTCTCGCTGAATTCGGGATCCAGCTCGGCCTCCTCGGCGAGCCGGCGCAGCCGGGCGATCTGGCGCTCCTCGCGCCCCGGATCGGCGGCGGGCAGGCCGGATGTCGCCTTGTGGCGCCCCACCGCCTGCGTCACCTTGAACCGCTCGGCGAGCAGATGGACCAGCGCCGCATCGATATTGTCGATGCTCTTGCGATATCCCTGCAGCACGTCGTCACTCATGCGTCGCCTTTCTCCGGTCGGTGTCCGTCCCCCATGGGGTGTGTTGCACCCGCGAGCAAGGCTTGCGTTCGCGAAGGCGAGAGGCCACAGCGCAGGGCGAGATGACCGCCACCATCCATCGCCTCGACAACCGTGAGCCTTCGCTGGAGCCGCTGCTTCAGCTCGTCGCGGGGGACATGAACGCCGTCAACACGGTGATCCTCGACCGCATGCAGTCGCAAATCCCGCTGATCCCGGAACTTGCCGGGCATCTGATCGCGGGCGGCGGCAAGCGGATGCGGCCGATGCTGACGCTCAGCAGCGCGCGGCTGATCGGCTATACCGGCACGCGGCACCACCGCCTCGCCGCCTCGGTCGAGTTCATCCATACCGCGACGTTGCTCCACGACGACGTCGTCGACGGATCGGACCTGCGCCGCGGCAAGCGCACCGCCAACATCATCTGGGGCAATCCGGCGAGCGTGCTGGTCGGCGACTTCCTGTTCAGCCGCAGTTTCGAGCTGATGGTCGAGGACGGCAGCCTCAAGGTCCTCAAGATCCTGTCGAACGCTTCGGCGGTCATCGCGGAGGGCGAGGTCAACCAGCTCACCGCCGCACGCCGCGTCGATCTCGGCGAGGACCGCTATCTCGACATCATCAACGCCAAGACCGCCGCGCTCTTCGCCGCCGCCTGCCGCATTTCGGCGGTGGTCGCCGAACGGCCCGAGGGCGAGGAACTGGCGCTCGACGCTTACGGGCGCAATCTCGGCATCGCCTTCCAGCTCGTCGACGACGCGATCGATTACGTGTCGGACGCGGGGACGATGGGCAAGGATGCCGGCGACGACTTCCGCGAAGGCAAGATGACGCTGCCGGTGATCCTCGCCTACGCGCGCGGCAGCGCCGAGGACCGCAAGTTCTGGAAGGACGCGATCGAGGGGCGCCGCCAGTCGGACGAGGATTTCGCGCATGCGATCGATCTGGTCCGCCAGACGCGCTCGGTCGACGACACGCTCGCCCGCGCCCGCCATTACGGCCAGCGCGCGATCGATGCGATCGGCGGCTTCGCCAACGGCAAGGCGAAGGACGCGATGATCGAGGCGGTCGAGTTCGCGGTCGCACGGGCGTATTGAGGGCAAGGAGCGCTCCCCTTTTCCGTCGTCCCCGCGCCGGCGGGGATGACGGTCGAAGGCGTGGCTCCCGGACCATGTTGCGCGATCCCTTCAGCGCAACATGGACAAGTTGGACACCTTAATCGAAACGATCCGGGTCCCATCGTTTCCATTTCGACGATGATTCACGGGCGAGAAAGAGCGCGGCGATTGCGCTGCGGCGTTAGCATGGCCGCCCCTCTGTAGGACAGCTCTGCGGTATCTTCCCGTGGGTACAAGGGCTTGGGAGGCATGGCAGCCTATCGCGCCGCGATCGGCGGCGCGGGACGTCAGCAACTGGTGCAGGCGTCGCCGCCGATCTCCACCTGCAGCGTCGCATGGCCGATCGCGAACCGGTCGCGCAGCATGACGCGCGCCGCGGCGAGGAAGCCGTCGCCGGGATGACCGGTGGGGATCACCAGATGCGCGGTCAGCACCGGCTCGGTGGTCGACATCGGCCAGATGTGGAGGTCGTGCACCTTGGTCACGCCGGGCAGCGCCTCGAGCGCCCCGGTGACCGCATCGTAATCGATCGCCCGCGGCACCGCGGCGAGGCTCATCTCGACCGTCTCGCGCAGCAAGCCCCAGGTCTGCCAGAAGATGAGCGCGGCGATGACGAGGCTGACCAGCGGATCGATCCAGCCGAGCCCGGTCGCCCAGATCGCGATCCCCGCCAGCACGACGCCCGCCGACACCAAGGCATCGCTGAGCATGTGCAGATAGGCGCCGCGGATATTGATATCGCCCTTGCGCCCGCGCGCGAACAGCCAGGCGGTGAAGGCGTTGATCGCGATGCCGATCCCCGCGACGACGGAGACGGTGAGGCCGGCGACGACGGGCGGGTTGCCGAGCCGCTGCACCGCCTCGGTCACGATCGCGCCGAGCGCGACGAGCAGGAACAGCGCGTTGGCGAGCGCGGCGAGGATCGTCGATCCCTTCAGCCCATAAGTGAAGCGTTTGGTCGGCGCGCTCCGCGCCAGCGCCGCGCCGCCCCAGGCGACCGCGAGCCCGAGCACGTCGGACAGGTTGTGCCCCGCATCGGCGAGCAGGGCGACCGACCCGGTCCACAGGCCGGCGCCACCCTCGGCGAGCACATAGGCGATGTTGAGCGCGATCCCGATCGCGAAGGCACGGTCGAACGAGGCGGGGGCGTGGGAATGGCCGTGGCCGTGGCTATGACCGTGGTCGTGGCCGCCGTGATCGTGTCCGTGGTGATGATGTCCGCCCAATGATCCCGTCCGGCTGCCGTCGTGACACCCTGCCTATCATCCGCGGGGCGGGAGATACTAGGACGCGGGCGATGACCTTTTCGTCATCTGGCGGGGCAGGGCGGATAGACCCCGACCCGGATCGTCATCCCGGCGAAAGCCGGGACCCATGGACCCGATGTGTGGCGATGGTGTTCCATCAGTCGCGTCATCCAACCATGGGTCCCGGCTTTCGCCGGGATGACGAAAGTAATTGGACCGTACGCGCAGGTCGTCAGGATTTGCCGAACATGCCGCCGAGGCCGCCAAGCAGGCCGCCGAGGCCGCCCTGTTCGCCGTTGGCGCCACCCAGCAGCGCGCCGAGATTGCCGAGGGCGCCTTCGCCGCCGAGATGGCCGAGGATCTGCTGGAGCACGTCGGGCGAGAGGCCGGTCGAATCGGCGGCGCCCGCGACGGTGTCGCCGGGCTGGGTATGCGCCTCGCCGAGCGCGCTGATCGCCGCGGTGACCTGTTCGGGCGAGAGGCCGATCCGTTCGGCGAGGTTGGTGATCGCGGGATTGCCGGCCACCTGGCCCAGGATGCCGTCCAACAGACCCATGATGCGTCTCCTTCGTTTACGTCGCGCGGCGGAATTGCTGCCGGGCATATAGCAGCTCGCGCGTATCGCGTCGCGCGGCGATCCATGGCATGGCGCCGCGACCGTGACCGATCTGCCGATCCTCGCCGTGCTGCCCGAATTGCTTGCCGCGTTGCGCGCGCGGCCCAATGCGGTGCTCGTCGCGCCGCCGGGGGCGGGCAAGACCACCGCGGTCGCGCCCGCGCTGCTGCGCGAGGATTGGTGCACCGGCGAGATCCTGCTGCTCTCGCCGCGCCGGCTCGCGGCGCGGGCGGCGGCGGAGCGGATGGCGGCGCTGGCCGGCGAAGCGGTCGGCGGCACCTTCGGCTATGCGACGCGGATGGACAGCCGGCGCTCCGCCGCGACGCGGGTGACGGTGGTGACCGAAGGTATCTTCGTCGCGCGCATCCAGAGCGACCCCGAACTCGCCGGTATCTCGGCGGTGCTGTTCGACGAGGTCCACGAGCGCAGCCTCGACGGCGATTTCGGCCTCGCGCTCGCGCTCGATGCGCAGGGGTCGCTGCGCCCCGATCTGCGCATCGTCGCGATGTCGGCGACGCTGGACGGCGCGCGCTTCGCCAGCCTGCTCGGCGACGCGCCGGTGATCGAGAGCGAGGGGCGCAGCTATCCGCTCGAATTGCGCCACCTCGGCCGCAGTGGCGACGGCCGGATCGAGGATGCGATGGCGAGTGCGATCCGCCGCGCACTCGGCGAGGCGGAGGGTGGCGTGCTCGCCTTCCTGCCCGGCGTCGCCGAGATCGAGCGGACCGCCGAACGGCTCGCCGGCCTGCCCGACGATATCATCATCCACGAACTGCACGGCAGCCTCGATCCCGCCGCGCAGCGTGCCGCGATCAAGCCCGAGCCCGATGGCCGGCGCAAGCTGGTGCTCGCCACCTCGATCGCCGAGACCAGTTTGACGCTCGACGGCATCCGCACCGTCGTCGATTCGGGGCTGGCGCGACGGCCGCGCTACGATCGGGCCGCGGGGATGACGCGGCTGGTGACCGAGCGGGCGAGCCAGGCGGCGGTGATCCAGCGCGCCGGCCGTGCGGCGCGACTCGGGCCGGGCGTGGCCTATCGCTTGTGGGAGGAAGCAGCGACCGGGGGCCTGCCGCGGTTCGATCCGCCGGAGATCCTTGAGGCCGATCTGTCGGGCCTCGTGCTCGCTGCGGCGTTGTGGGGCGTCCACGATCCGCGCGATCTCGCCTTCCTCGATCCGCCGCCCGCAGCGGCGGTGGCGGAAGCGCGCGAGCGGCTGACTGCGCTGGAGGCGATCGACGGCGACGGCCGGCCGACCGCGCACGGCCGTCGCATCGCGGCGATGCCGATGCCGCCGCGGCTCGCGCATATGCTGCTGCGCGCCGGCGAGATGGGGCAGGGGCGGATCGCGGCCGAGGTCGCGGTGCTGCTGTCGGAGCGCGGGCTCGGCGGCAACGATCCCGACATCGAGGCGCGGCTGCGGCGCTGGCGCGGCGAGCGCGGGACCAAGGCGCAGGCAGCGCGCAAGCTCGCCGAACGCTGGACGAAACTGGTCGGCGGCGACTCGGGCGGCAGCGAGGGGGTCGAAGTGCCGATCGCGCTCGCCTTTCCCGACCGGATCGCGCGGGCGCGCGATGCGAGCGGCGAATATTGGGCGTCGGTCGGCGGACGCGGCTTCCGGCTCGATCCGGCGACCGCGCTGGCGCGCAGCGAATGGCTGGCGGTGGCGGAGACGCAGGGCGCGGCGTCCGGCGCGCGCATCCTCGCCGCCGCGCCGATCGCGCTGGCGACGATCGAGCGGCTGTTCGCCGACCGGATCGAGACGCGTCGCACGGTGGATTTCGATCCGGCGACCGGTGGCGTCACCACGTTGCGCGAGCGGCGGCTCGGCGCGCTGCGGCTGTCGTCGGGACCCGATTCGCAGGCCGATCCCGCGGCGGTGGCGGCGGCGCTGCTCGACGGCGTGCGGACGCACGGTCTCGCGCTGCTGCCGTGGCGCGAGGGCGGCGAGGCGCTGAAAGCGCGTGCGCGTTATGCGGGCGTCGACATCGACGCGCTGCTGGTCGATCGGCTCGACGATTGGCTGCCGCCGCTGCTCGATGGTCGGCGGCGGCTCGACGCGGTTCCCGGAGGCGCCTTGACCGACGCGGTGCGTGCACTGATCGGCTGGGACGGGATGCGGCAGGTCGACCGTCTCGCCCCGCCCGACTTCACCAGCCCGGCGGGCAGCACGCATGCCATCGACTATGCGGCGGAAGGCGGCCCAAAGGTCGAGCTGCGCGTGCAGGCGCTGTTCGGGCTCGCCGAACATCCCTGTATCGGCTCGGCGCGGGTGCCGCTGGTGCTCAGCCTGACCTCGCCCGCCGGCCGGCCGATCCAGACGACGCGCGATCTGCCGGGCTTCTGGGCGGGGAGCTGGACCGCGGTGGCGAAGGAGATGCGCGGCCGCTATCCCAAACATCCCTGGCCCGACGATCCCGCCGCCGCAGCAGCGACGCTGCGCACCAAAAAGGCGGATGCGCGCGCCGCCGGGACGCGCTAAGGAGCCGCCATGCCTACCGCCCGTATCTTCCAGCGCCCCAAGAACGCGATGCAGTCCGGCAAAGCCCGGACCCAGACGTGGAGCCTCGAATTCGAGCCCGCCGAGCCGAAACAACCCGACCCGCTCACCGGTTGGGCCGGCAGCGGCGACACGCGCGACCAGTTGCGGCTGAGCTTCCCGACGCAGGAGGCGGCGATCGCCTATTGCGAGGCGCAGGGCTTCGACTACGAGCTGATCCCGGCGCCGGAGCGCAAGCTGAAGCTGCAGGCTTACGCCGACAACTTCCGGTAAGCCGGACGGCAATCCTTTAGGGTAAGGTCAACACAAATCCACCCGTCACCCCGGAACAAGTCCGGGTGACGGCCGTGAGGCGGCGAGGTCCGAACGCGACCCGCCGTACGCCCTCCGCTTCCGCTATCGCCCCACCACTTCGTCGAGCAACCCGCTTCCCAGCAGCAGCAACATCTTGGCGTCGACCGCCACGCCGTCGCGCCGCTTCGCCGCGACGAAGCCCGCGATCGCCTCCGGCGCGACGCGGTGGACGGTGATATTCTCCTGCGCGTCGCCGCCGCCGCTGCCGGTACGCGTCAGCCCGGTGGCGAGCACCAAGGTGAAGCTTTCCGAGGTCATGCCGGGCGACGAGAAGAACTCGCCGCGCTCCTCGACGAAGGCGGCGCGATAGCCGGTCTCTTCCTCCAGTTCGCGGCGCGCCGCATCGGCGACGCTCTCGCCCGCGCTCTCGTCGCCGACCAGCCCGGCGGGCAGTTCGAGGCATGTGCGCCCCAACGGCACGCGATGCTGCTCGACCAGCAGCAACTGGCCCTCGCCGTCGATCGCGACGATCACCGCCGCGGTGATCGCGCCGACCCGCTCGGCATATTCCCAGGTCCCGGCCTGTTTGACCGAGAGATATTTGCCCTTCCAGACGGTTTCGGTGGTCATAGCTCGATCAATCGGTCCGGCAGTTCGTTGGTGTCGTCGGCGCGCGGCGGGAATTGCTCGGCGAGGACGAGGCCGATCTGGCGCACCGCCTCTGCCATGCCGTCGCCGGGGCGACCGTCGCGCGTCGCCGCGATCAGCGCCGCCATCGCCGCACCCCAGATTTCGGGTTCGACGCGCGTGTGGATCGAGCTGTCCGCGATGATCTCGGCGCGATGCTCGTCGAGCGACAGATAGAGCAGCACCCCCGTCGCCTCCAGCGTCCGCGCCTCGGCCGCGGTGCGGAACAGCATCAACGCCCGCGCATGCACCCGCCGCGCCGCGGTGCTCCCCGGCGTCAGCGCCAGCCGCAGCGGCATATAGGCAAGCGCCAGCCGCACGACGAGGAAGGTCACGGCGAGCAGCACCAGCGCGACGGTGAACAGCCCGCCCGGCGCCGGCGCGCCGTCCCACGGATCGGCGACCAGCCCATGCAGCCGCACCGCCGCATCGGGCCACAGCGCGAGCAGCGCGAGCACGAACAGCATCGCCAGCACCGCCCAATGCAGCGCGACGTCGTGATATTTGTCGGAACGCCGGGCGACGATCGTCACGATCTCGCCGGCGGTGCTGCGCTCCGCCTCGGCCACCGCCGCGGCGACGCGGGCGCGATCGGTATCGGTCAGTTGCATGTCACCAATTCCCCGAAGCGCCGCCGCCACCGAAGTCGCCGCCACCGCCGCCGGTAAAGCCGCCGCCGCCCCAGCTGCCGTCGCTGCCGCCATCGGAGCCGCCGCCCCAACCGCCGCCACCGCCGCCCTGCGACCGGCCGATCTCGTTGGCGATCCCCCACAGCACGATCGGCAGCGCGCTGCCGCCGCCGTCGTCGTAGCGCCGCCCCCACGGCCCGGCGCGCTTGCGGCCGCGGAACAGCGGGATGAGCACGAACAGCAGGATCACGCCCCAGATGATCAGGCCGAACGGCACGCCGCCACCCTGCCGCGCGGTGGATCGCTTATGCGCCTGATCGAATTGCTTGGCGGCGGTATCGAGCCGCGCCTGCGCCTCTTCGGGCGAGGCGCGCAATTGCTGCGACAGCGCATCGACGCCGGCGTTCATCGCACCGGGAATGTCGCCGGCCTTGAGCCGCGGGATCATGTCCTGATTGATGATGACGCTGGACAAGGCGTCGGTCACGATCGGCTCCAGCCCGCGGCCGACCTCGATCCGTGGCCCGCGATGCCCGGCGGGCTCGTTCGGTGCGATGAACAGGATCGCGCCATTGTTGACGTCGCGCAGCCCGACGCCCCATGCGCGGCCGAGCTTGTAGCCATATTCCTCGAGCGGATAGCCCTGCAGGTCGGGGATCGTCGCGACCACCAGCTGGCGCTTCGTCTCCTTCTGCAACGCCACCAGTTTCGCGGTCAGCGCCGCCTCCTGGTCGGGCGGCAGCACGTTCGCGGCATCGACGACGAGGCCGGTGAACTTGGGGAAGGTCTGCGCCGCCGCCGGCGTGACGATCAGCCACGCCAGCGTCAGAAACAGCGCCGCCCGCCATGCGGCCAGCATCCGGGCGAGCACCGGCATCACCCTCAGCTCGCATTCCCGAAGTTGACCGTCGGCGCGTTCTCCGCATTCGCCGCCGTCGCGGTAAAGGGCGTCAGCGGCTTGGCGCCGTAGAAGATCTTCGCGCCGACCGCGTCGGGGAAGGTGCGGATGCGCGTGTTATAGGCCTGCACCGCATTGTTATAGTCGGTCCGTGCGATGGTGATGCGGTTCTCGGTGCCTTCGAGCTGGCTCATCAGCGTGGTGTAATTGCCCTGCGACTTGAGCTCCGGATAGGCCTCCTGCAGGCGCTGCAGCGACAGCGTCACGGCGCTCTGCGCGCGTTCGAACTGCTGCATCTTGGCGGGATCGGTGAGCTGATCGCCCGACAGCTTGACCTGATTGGCGCCGGCGCGGGCCTGCGTCACCTGCACCAGCACGTCCTTCTCCTGCGCGCCGGCGGCCTTCACCGTCGCGACGAGATTGGGGATCAGATCGGCACGGCGCTGATATTGGTTCTGGACATCCGCCCAGCGCGCCTTGGCGTTTTCCTCGGCGGTCGGCACGGAATTGATGCCGCAGCCGGCCAGCGACACCGATGCGGTGGCGGCCAGGGCAAAGGCGGCAACGGGACGAAGCGACGACATGGACATACTCCTGAGACGGTCTGTGCTAGGGATATAGGACAGTCGACGGGCTTGGCGAGGGCCTAATCGCCATCTACCCTCACGCCCTCTGCGCGGGTAACGAGGGAGACGCAATCGTGTTCAAGGAATTCAAGACATTCATCGCACGCGGTAACGTGCTCGATCTGGCCGTCGCGGTCATCATCGGCGCGGCATTCGGCCGGATCGTCACCTCGCTGACCGAGGACGTGATCATGCCGGTGATCGGCAAGATCTTCGGCGGCCTGGATTTCTCGGGCTATTTCCTGCGCATGGGGCCGGTGCCGGCGAATTACGTGGGGTCGCTGAGCGATTATGCCGCGCTCAAGAAGGCGGGGGTGCCGCTGCTCGGCTATGGCGCGTTCATCACCCAGGCGGCCAATTTCGTCATCGTCGCCTTCATCATCTTTCTGGTCGTCCGCGCGGTCAACAAACTGCTGCCCAAGCCGTCCGCCGCCGCGCCCGCCGAACCCGCCGACGTCACGCTGCTGCGCGAGATCCGCGACGAACTGAAGGCACGGCCGCGGGTCTGAGTGCCAATTCCTCCCTCGCTTTAGCGGGAGTGCAGGGTTGATCATGCCCCCGGCATGATCTTGGATTGCCGGGGGCAACCCAACCCTGCACTGGGGACCGCACGCGTCAGCGGGTGGTGGAGGGGGCGTTTCCGCAAACGCAACTCCGCCGTATCCTCCCCCTCCGTCACCGCTTTGCGGCGACACAGTGCCGGGTCGGTCATGCCCCCGGCATGACCTTGAACGGCCGGGGGCCGTTCAACCCGGCACTCCCTGGCGTGGGAGGATTGTAACTTGTCACGCCGCGACGAGATGCTCCGCCGTCGCCTCGGCCAGGCTGGTGCCGTCGAGGATCCGCGCGGTCTCGTCGCGGACGCGCATCATCGCGTGGCGGATCGCGCAATCGGTTTCGCTGTAGCAGTCGGTGCACGAGCGATAAGCGGTACGGCTGACGCAGGGGACCAGCGCCAGCGGCCCCTCGATCACGCGGATCACCTCGCCGAGCGAGATCAGCCGCGCCGGGCGCGACAGGACGTAGCCGCCCATCTTGCCGCGCGTGCTGGTCAGCAGGCTGGCGTCGCGCAGGTCGGCGAGGATGAGTTCGAGGAACTTGCGCGGCACGTTCGCGGCGACCGCGATCCGCCCCATCGGAATCGGGGGACTGGCAACGGGCGCCTGCGCGAGGAACAGCATCGCGCGCAGCGCGTAACGGGAACGCTGGGTCAACATGATGCCGGCCCTATGACGCCATAATGTGTCGAACGAAAGGCGTGGATTGCAGCCGCTGCGGGTTACGCCTATATGACGGTTGCCGGCTTCCAGCCGGCTATGGCGATAAACGGTGGCGTTGAATAGACGCAGCGGACCCGGGGGCAGTACCCGGCGGCTCCACCACCGCAGCTGACCGGACGTCGATGCGCGTGAAGCGTGCCGACGAGCGGCTCAGCTCCGATGACGGGGCCGAACTAGGATCGACGTGTGTTGAAGGGCGCTGTCTTTCGCTCGGAATGGGACCACCGCAACGGCCCATTACACAAGTGCCAACGATAACGAAGCACTCGCGATTGCGGCGTAACTGAGGGCCTAACGGCCTGAAGTTATTCCAAGATTACGCGGTTGGACCCACCGGGCAACAGAAGGGATTCCAGCGGTACGGGGAGCACCGGGCAACAGAAGCTCCCCACCTCACAGCATCGTGAAGCCGTTCAGAGCGGCGCGGCGCGCGCCTTGGCGGCGTGGCCGTAGGCGATACGGCGCAGCAGCCGTTCCGCCGGCCCCATCTCATGATGCGCCAGCCACCAGCGACACAGCATTGCCGAGATCGCCCAGATCGCCACCGCGATCAGCCACAGCTGCGGCAGGGTGAAGGCGCCGACATAGCCCGCCGCATAGAAGATCAGCGCACCGAGGATCGACTGCAGGCAATAGACCGACAAGGTCATCCGCCCGAGCGTACGCAGCGTCACCGCCTGGCCGAACCATCCGGCGCGGAAGGCGAGCACCGCCACCCCGACATGGCCGATCGTCACCAACAGCCGGGCGGGCTCGAACGCCGCTTCCATGGCCACCCACGCCCATCCCGGCGCCGCCGGCGAGCCCATGTCGAGTCCGGTCCGTGCGAGCAGCGCGACGTGCAGCCCGCGCAGCAGCAGCCCGCCCGCATAGCCGCCGATCGCCATCCGCCAATAGGTGGCGGCAGGCGCCGCGCCGGTGAGGATGCCCAGCCGGAACAGCGCCATGCCGACCAGCATGAAGCTGATGCTCTCGGCGATGTCGACCCAGCCGGTGATCGTCAGATTCTCGCGCATCCAATAGCCGCCGCTCCAGTGCAGCAGCGTGATCGCATGCTTGCGCTGGGCGATCCGCTCGGCGCGTTCGGCGGCGGTGGGGCGGATGCTGGCGCGATGCTCCTGTTCGGCCAGGATCGCGGCGCGGTCGTCGCTGGTCACCGCCTGTCCACGGGCGGCGCGCAGGCCGGCCGCCTGACCCTGTTCGAGCTGCGCGGCCTGCTGATGCGTCCACAGCGCGGCATTGGCGGCGAGGCCGGCGGTGAGCAGCGCGGCGGCGAGCAGCAGCGTGCGCGGACGGGCGGCGCGGAAGGCGAGCAGGAACAGGCCGCTGATCCCGTAATTCCACAGGATCTCGCCCGGCCACAGGAACAGCAGCCATTGCGCGACGCCGAACGCCATCAAGGCGAGCGACCGTCGCACCCAGATGTCGAGCGGCTGCGGCGACGCGTCCGCCCCCTCGGCGCGGCGCAGCATGATCACCATGCTCGCCCCGAACAGCATCGTGAACAGACCCCGCATCGCGCCCTGCACGAACAGCGTCTGCACGCCCCAGGCGATCCATTCGCCGGTCCAGCCGGCCGGAAACCGGGTCAGCGGGTAATCGGCGACGTCGCCCATGCCGTGGATATTCATCAGCAGGATGCCACAGATCGCGATGCCGCGCAGCACGTCGAGCGTGTGGATACGCTGCGCCGGCTGACCGTCGGTGGTACGATGCGAAGCGTTCGGCTGGAAAGGCGCGTTCATGTTCGAATAACCTGCATCGGGAGCCCGGACGCATCCCTGTCCGGCCCCCGGCCGATGATGCGCCAAGTCGCGCCCGGACACCATCCGTTACACCGGGTTAACGTCGCGTCATACCGCGATATCCCGCTCGTACCAATCGCCGCGGAACCGTGCGCCGCGACACCGGTTCGCCCTTGCACAACGAACGGCGTTATTGGGGGTTACGGGCATGGACGATCGCGAACACGGGGTACACAGCCCCTGGGCGCTGCCGGCGGGCGGCTGGAAGGCCGTCCTCAAGCGCACCTGGGCGGAGACCGGGCGCGACAATGTCGGGCTGATCGCTGCCGGTGTCGCCTTCTACGGTTTCCTGGCGCTGGTGCCGCTGCTCGGCGTCACCGTGCTGAGCTATGGCCTGATCGCCGATCAGCAGACCGTGATCGCCGACGTCAACCGCCTGGCCGCCGTGATGCCCGCCGATGCGGCGACGCTGGTCGGCGAGCAATTGATGAACGTCGTCAAATCGTCGGACGGCAAGAAGGGGTTCGGGCTGCTGCTCGCGCTGGCGCTGGCGCTGTTCGGCGCGCGCAACGGCGCCGGTGCGGTGATCACCGCGCTCAACATCGCCTATGAGGAAGAGGAGAAGCGCGGCTTCATCAAGGTCAATCTGCTCGCGCTCGGCATCACCGCGGCGGCGGTGATCGTCGCCTTGGTCGCGGCGCTGGCGATCGCCGCGCTCGGCAAGCTCGAGGCATTGCTGCCGGGCGCGCCGGGCGTGATCCTGGTCGGCGGCAAGCTCGCCTCCTATTTGCTGCTGCTCGTCGCCGGCTCGGCCGCGGCGGCGGCGCTGTACCGCTTCGGCCCGTCGCGGGCGCAGGCGCGCTGGACCTGGCTGACGCCGGGGTCGCTGTTCGCCGCGGCCGGGTGGTTGCTGCTCAGCCTCGGCTTCGGCCTCTACGTCGCCAATTTCGGCAATTACAACGCGACCTACGGCTCGTTGAGCGCGGTCGTGGTGATGCTGACCTGGTTGTACCTGTCGGCCTATATCCTCGTCTTCGGCGCGGAGATGAACGCCGAACTGGAACACCAGACCTCTGCCGACACCACCACCGGCACGGCACGACCGCTGGGCAGCCGCGGCTCGTGGGTGGCGGATCACGTCGCCGGCGATGGCGCGGCACGCGGCGAGCGCGTCGATGGGGACGCGGCGGCACCGGACGATCGCGAGTCCCATGCCGCCGCGCAGGAATTTGCGGCGAGCCGTGCCGCGGCCCGCGCGGGGCAGGTCGTGGGGCTCGGCAAGGCGGGGCTGATCACCAGCGCGTCGGCGACGCTCGGCCTGCGCCTGCTGCGCAAACGGGGGCAGGCGCGCACCGGCGTCGCCGTGCTGGGCGCGAGTGCGCTGGCCGCGTGGCTGACGCGCGAGCGGGCGCAGGTGCAGGCGGTGCTGTTCGACCTCGACGGCACGCTGGTCGACAGCAACGATTTCCACGTCGAGGCGTGGCACGCCGCCTTCGCCGAAGCCGGGCATGCCGTCGATCGCGATGCGATCCGCGGTCAGATCGGCAAGGGCGGCGATCTGCTCGTGCCCGCGCTGCTGCCGGATGTCGCGGCGGCGGATCGCGAGCGGCTGGCGACGCGGCAGGGCGAGCTGTTCAAGGCGCGCTATCGCGACCGCGTCCGCCCGTTTCCGGGTGCCGCCGATCTCGTCCGGCGCGTCGCGGCGAGCGGCCGTACGGTGGTGCTCGCGTCATCGGCGAGCGGCGAGGATCTGGCGCATTATCAGCGCTTGCTCGATATCGCCGGCGCGGTGGATGCCACGGTTTCGAAGGACGATGTCGCGACCAGCAAGCCGGCGGGCGACATCTTTGCTGCGGCGCTGGCCAAGGCGGGCGTCGCGCCGGGCCGCGCCATCGTGCTCGGCGATACCCCCTATGACATCACCGCCGCCAAGCGCTGCGGCGTCGCCGCGGTGGCGGTCAGGTCGGGCGGCTTCGACGACGCGGCGCTGCGTGGGGCGGTGGCGCGCTACGACGATGTCGCGACGCTGCTGGCCGGCTTCGACCGTTCGCCCCTCGCCGACTGACGCCAGCCATAGCTTCACGCCTCCGTATCTGATATAGACTCGCAATAGCAGATGCGGAGGCGGATGATGAGCGGAGCGTCGATGATCGAGGTCGCCGCGGGCACGACGCGGCCGCCCGGCGTGGCACCGTCTGTGATCGCCCGCGCCGCGCGATGCTGGCGCGCCGCGCGCGACAAGCGCGAACCGGTGCAACAACGCCTGCATGCGCTGCTCGCGCCGCTGGGCTATGACATGCTCGCCCCCGTAATCGACAGCGTGATGACCCTGGGCGAGGCCTGTCTGGGACGGCCGCTGTGCCGTGGGTGTCCGTTCGGACCCGATGGCGACGAGGCGTTGCTGTGCCGGCTGATCGCCGATCCCGAGCGCCTGCATCGGCTGCCGCCATGTATGGCTGCACGCCGCGATCCGACCGCACGCGCGATCTTCGCCGGGGCGCTCGCCTCGACCGTGGTGATGATGGAGATGTCGTTTCATCCATAAAGGGTCACCTTTGACAGCTGCCGCCGAGAGGGAACTTTGATTTGGCGTCCTGCATCGAGTCATGTCTGCGCTTATAAACGGTAATCCTGCCAAGATTTCGCTCCATAAGCAGTCATCACCTGTACAAAGCGCGCAAAAAAGCCGGCTCTAGGCCGGCTTCGCTTCATGACTAGGCTTTTGGCTTTCTAGGCTTGTCGGCTTTCGAGGAGGTCCAGCGCATCAGCCACGCTGTAGAACCGCTGTCGCAACTCACGGGTGCGATATTTCCAGATCCTTGTCCTGCACCGAATGCGAGGATTGTCTTCAAGATACGGCAGTTGTCGTCTAGGCCATAGCTCCTCCAGCAGTGCGTAAACCTGTCCCGAACGATAAAATGCGTCGCGTTCTCGTGCGCGTTCGGCGCGCTGTTCTGGCGACTGACTGAGTAAACGTGCGGCAATCTTGGCGTTTCGAACACCTCGTGCCAAATCGAAACGGCAAATTTGTATTGAGTGAAGACCTTCGCCGCTCTCATCCGGACAGCGCTTTACACGAATCCGCCCCTCGAGAACGTCACGCAACGCGTCTGACCGCCGATAGTGTTCGTTGTATATGAAGCGTGTATTCCACTCCTTGCTTGACAAGCCGTCTTCAAAATCACTCGTTTTGAGTTTCGAGATCGCTTTCATGGTCGTGTCTACGGAAGCCAAGCTGACCTTCCTGCCGACCATTTTGATCGCGCCAGCATCAACCCATGCCGAGTTGCATAGCAGGTTGAGCGATTGCGGATCGGTCCAGATCGCCGACAGCCGCGCCTGCACCTCGGTATCGAGCAGGTCGTCCATCGACAGGCGGTAGCTGTGGCGATCGGGGAAGTGATCGTAATTCTTACCCAAGCCGGAAAAGTCAGCATAGACTTCGATGACGTTGCCGACATCGACGATCAGCAGGAACGGCGGATAGCCGTGATCGACGGGCAGCGCGCGGGCATAATCCTCGGCTTGGCGGCGCGCGGCGATCATCACCTTGTCCCAACTCTTGGTACCGCGCTTGGCATGGCCGAGCTTCTGCGCGGTCTCTAGGCCGGCGATAGTCAGCTGTTCGGTTTCGAGCGTATGCTGGCGCTTGGCCGACTGCTTGGCTTCGAGGATGAAGCAGCCGCGCTTGTAGCAGTCGATGCGGCCGGTCGAGCTGGTGCCGCCCGGATGGCGGAAGGTGACGTTGCGTTCGAAGACGTAGTCGTTGAAGCGCGTCTGCTCGCGCGCGAATGCGGGCTGAGGGATACCGAGCGCGCCGGTCAGCCGCTCGACGAAGAGCTGGTAATTCGACATTTCCGAGCCGCCGGACGGCTTGATGTCCTCGATCAGCTTTTCCAGCCGCGCGATCTCGATCTTTCCTAGCCCCATGTAGAAACGCTAATGGCCGAACACTCGACTGCATAGCCTTCGCCGAGTTTAAAGCTGTTTGACGGGCTTTGGCTGGCCCGTTTTTCAGACTTGAGGGGGTAAAGCCGCATGAACGAGCGGCCGGTTCCGGGAAGCCGAACGCGAGGCGTGGACGTCTAGGTATGGGTCGTTGCAACAGTAGGGCGGGGGGCGCTTGAGCTCAATCCCCTATGAAGTCGTGTTTGGAAACGTAGCAATTAGCGGGACAACGCTAATTCGATCGCCGCTGCCGCATGTAGAGCGGTAGTGTCGAAGATCGGCACCTGACTGTCTTCCGGTTGGATCAGCAACATGATTTCGGTGCATCCCAAGATCACCGCCTCCGCGCCATTCTCAACCAGCCTGGCAATGATCGCGCGGTAATCCTCACGGGATGACGGCAGGACCTTACCCGCGACTAGTTCCTCATAGATGATGCGATGTACAATGGCACGATCCTCGTCATTCGGAATGATGACATCAAGACCGTGCTGATCGGTGAGCCGTCCCTTGTAGAAGGCGTGTTCCATTGTGAACGCGGTGCCGAGTAGTCCGACCATCCTGAAGCCGGCCGCTTTTATGCGTTCGGCTGTGGGATCGGCGATATGGAGCAGGGGCACGCTCACCGCCGCCTGCACGTCGGACGCCATACGGTGCATGGTATTAGTGCAGATTAGCAGCACGTCCGCACCGCCCGCTTCAAGGCGCCGTGCCGCGTCGACCAAACGCGTCGTCAGGCCCGGCCAATCGCCCTTATGTTGCAAATCCTCGATTTCCGCGAAATTGAATGACCACAGGAGGCACCGGGCAGATGCGGTCGGGCCGACCCGGTCCCGCACTCCCTCGTTGAGGATGCGGTAGTACGCGGCGGAACTTTCCCAGCTCATGCCACCGATCAGGCCGATCATCTTCATGCCTCAATATGCTCCGCTCTCATCCCCCTGTTCGACAACACCTATGAGTTTTCAGAACCCTGTCACGTCCTCTTTCCATTATCGTTCTTAAGACAGCTAACGACCGCCCGGCCCGCGCTGATCCCGGCTACACGACCACCACTTCAAGAATGAATGTCTGAAAGTGGAAAGCGATGAAGATGGCGTGAATGACCGGATGTGGGTCAATTTGTGTGAGTCGCGCCTTCGATCTGCCTCACGATTCCGTTGAGCGCCGCAGTGCAACCCTGTGCTCTGCCGATATCGTGATCCGTCCCGGCGGAGTTCCAGAACATATCTAGTGGCCAGCGTTCCGAGCAATGCGTGACGAGGCAGCGCAGCGCGAGCCGCACCTCGATCGTGTCGACTTTCCCCTTGTCCGACCGCGCCGCAGCGGCGCGGAGGATATGGAGCGACAGGTCGATGATGATCCGTTGATGGCGCGACACCGATCAGTGGAAGTCGCGCGACTTCACCCGCACCACGTCCTCCGGATCCATGCCCGTGCTATGCGGCGGCCAGTAGCTATCGCGAGGACCGGGCTTCCAGCCGGCGTCGCCGCGGTCAGGCGAGCCCGCATGCCGCGCGCCGTCACCACGCCCGGTGGCATGCGGGAAATCCATCTGTCCGACCTGTGCGAGCAGCGGTCCATGGTCGATGATCCGGTCGCAGATGACGTGGATCACCTGTCCCTCCTTCTGCACGCGACCCTTCATCCCGATCATCGCCGCCGACATCACCGTGCGGCGCTGCGCCTCGAAGCGGTCGGGCCAGAGGATGCCGTTGGCGATCCCCGTCTCATCCTCGATGGTGATGAACAGCACGCCCTTGGCTGATCCGGGCTTCTGGCGGACGAGGATGATCCCGGCCACCTCGACGTGCCGGCCATCCTTGATGTTTGCGAGGTCAGCGCAGCGCGTGATGCCACGCCGGGTTAGATCCTGCCGCAGGAAAGCCAGCGGGTGCGCGCGCAGCGACAGTTGCAAGGCGCGGTAATCCTCGACGACCTCGCGTCCATCGGACAGGGGCCGCAGGCTGACGTCAGGCTCCAGTCCTTCCGGGCTGAACAGCGACTCCCGCGCGTCAGCGGCGGCGAAGAGCGGCAAGGGGGCGTCGCCGAGGCCTTTCACCTTCCAAAGGCCTTGCCGCCGGTCCTCGCCCAGCACGCGAAATGCGTCCGCCTCCGCCAGCCGTTCGATCGCGGCGCGCGGCACGCCGGCACGGCGCCAGACCTCCTCGACTGAGCCGAACGGCATCTGCCCACGCGCGGTCACGATCGCCGCGCCATGCGCGTTGGCGAGGCCACGGACCTGCCGCAACCCGAGGCGCACGGCGAGATAGCGGCCACGGCCCGGCTCCAGCGTGCAATCCCAGCGGCTGGCGTTGATGCAGGCCGGGCGAACCTCGACACCGTGATCGCGAGCGTCACGAACGACCTGTGCCGGCGCATAGAAACCCATCGGCTGCGCATTGAGCAGCGCGGCGCAGAACACGTCGGGATGATGGTGCTTCATCCAGCAGCTCGCATAGGCGATCTTGGCGAAGCTGGCGGCGTGGCTCTCGGGGAAGCCATAGCTGCCGAACCCCTCGATCTGCTTGAACGTGCGTTCGGCAAAGTCGCGCGGGTAACCCCGCTCGACCATCCCGCCGACCAGCTTGTCGAAGAAGTGGCTGACCCCGCCGGTGAACTTGAACGTCGCCATCGCACGGCGTAGCTGGTCCGCCTCGGCGGGCGTGAAGCCCGCCCCGACGATCGCGACTTTCATCGCCTGTTCCTGGAACAGCGGTACGCCGAGCGTCTTCTCGAGCACCGCGCGCAGCTCGGGCCGCGGATAGTCCGGCTTCTCGCGCCCCTCGCGGCGGCGGAGATAAGGGTGGACCATGTCGCCCTGAATGGGCCCCGGCCGGACGATCGCCACCTCGATGACGAGATCGTAGAAGCGCGCCGGCTTCATCCGCGGCAACATGCTCATCTGCGCGCGGGACTCGATCTGGAAGGTGCCGAGCGTGTCCGCCTTCTGGATCATCGCATAGACGTCGGGATCGTCGTCCTGCAGGTCGGCCATGCCGACGCGGATGCCCTTGGCCTCCTCCAGCATATTGAAGGCGCGGTTCATGCAGCCGAGCATGCCGAGGCCGAGCACGTCGACCTTCATGAACTTCAGCGCGTCGATGTCGTCCTTGTCCCATTCGATCACCTGCCGGTCGACCATCGCGGCAGGCTCGATGGGCACGAGATCGTCGAGCCGGTCGTGCGTCAGCACGAAGCCGCCGGGATGCTGCGACAAATGGCGCGGCGTGCCGATCAGCCGCCTCGCGAGATCGAGCGCCAGCCGCAGGCGCCGGTCATCCATGTTGAGGTTGAGCTGCTGGACCTGTTTCTCGCCGACGCCTTCCTGGCTCCAGCCCCACACCAGCCCGGCGAGCGCCTTGGTGAGATCCTCGGGCAGGCCCAGCGCCTTGCCAACCTCGCGCACCGCGCCGCGCGCGCGATAGCGGGTGACGACCGCGGTCAGTGCGGCATGGGTGCGGCCATAGGTCTCATAGATCCACTGGATGATCTCCTCGCGGCGCTCATGCTCGAAGTCGACGTCGATGTCGGGCGGCTCGCGGCGCTCGCCCGAGATGAAGCGCTCGAACAACAGCTCGTGCTTGATCGGGTCGATCGAGGTGATGCCGAGCATGAAGCAGACGCAGCTGTTCGCCGCCGAGCCGCGGCCCTGGCACAGGATGCCGCGGCGCCGACTCTCCGCGACGATGCTGTTCACGGTCAGGAAGTAGGGCGCATAGGCGAGTTCGGCGATCAGCCGCAGTTCGTGATCGATCTGCGTCCGGTATTGCACGGGCACGCCATCCGGGAACCGGCGTTCGACGGCGGCGTCGGTAAGCTGTTCGAGCGCCTGCTGCGCGGTCAGCCCGTCGACGACGCGCTCGTCGGGATATTGGTAGCTCAGCTCACCAAGGTCGAAGGTGCAGCGGCGCGCGATCTCGGCGGTGGCGCGGATGGCGTCGGGGAAGGCGGCGAAGCGACGCTCCATCTCTTCCGGGGATTTAAGGTGCCGGTCGGCATGGCGCTCACGGCGATAGCCGAGCGTATCGACGGTACACTTCTCGCGGATCGCGGTGACGACGTCCTGCAGCAGCCGTGCGTCGGGCGCGTGGTAGAGGATGTCGCCGACCGCGACGGTTGCAACCGTTGCGTCGGCCGCCTGCCGGGCGAGGTCGTGGAGGCGCATCGCGTCGTCGGGCCGTCGCCGGAAGGTGAGCGCGCAATAGCCACGGTTCCCGAACACCTCGTGCAGATCGCCGAGATCGCTGCGGGTGGCGTCACCGGGCAGATCGGGAAGCAGGATGGCGATCAGCCCCGCGTTCCAGGTGACGACATCCTCCCACGCCAGTGCGCAGCCGCCCTTGCCGGCGCGCGACTTGCCGAGCGTAAGCAGCCGGGTGAGACGCGACCAGGCGGGCTTGTCGGTCGGGTAGAGCAGCAGCATGCGGCCGTCGTCGAGCCGCACCCGCGCGCCGGCGATCATCCGCACCCCGGTCGCTTTCTGTGCCTCCCAGCCACGGACCAGCCCGGCGACGCTGCCGAGATCGGTCAGCCCGAGCGCGGAATGACCGAGCAGCGCGGCGGCCGCGAACAGTTCGTCCGGGCTGGAGGCTCCGCGCAGGAACGAGAAATGGCTGGTGACCTGGAGTTCGACATAGGTCGTCTGTGTCTTCATCAGCCGAACAGCCCATGCAGATACCAGCTGAGGTCGCCGGTCGCGCCATCGACACCATCGCCGCGGCGGAACAGCCAGAAGCGCGCGCCGGTATCGTCCTCGACGCGGAAATAGTCGCGCACCGCCCATAGCTCGCCGTCGCGCCGCCACCATTCGCCGTGGATGCGCTCGGGGCCGTCGCCGGCGACGACGGCATGGACTTGGCCACGCCAGGTGAAGCGGCGGGGCGGTGCGTCGGGCAGCAAGGCCAGCACGCCGATGAGCGGCTCGGGCCGGTTGAGGAGCCGCACCGGCCGCCGCCACGCGGGCCAGCCGGTCGGGGCGGCGAGCGGCGCGGTGCGACGGACGGCGCGCTCGGGCACGTCGCTCTCTAACGGCGCTGCGGTAAACAGAGCCGCATCACCCACGCGGCCGGCGATCTGGTCTACCAGCGTCGCGACATCCGGCGGCGCATCGTCGCCAGCTAGGCTGGCGGCGAGCGCGGTCGCGCCAAGCGGATCGGTACGGGTGGCGGCGAGCCGCATCGTCTCGATCCCGTCGCCCGGATTGATCGTCTCGATCCTGAGGTGGAAGAGGCGGGCGAGATGGCCCGCGTCGCGCGTCGGTCGCGACGTGCCGATGGCGAGCCGCTGCTCGCTGCCGTCGATCCGCTCGATGACGAGCAGCAACGTGCGGGCGCCGGCGCCGCGCTCCTGCAGCAGCCCGATCATTTCGGCGAGAAGATCGCGGATGACGTGTTCGATCGCCTCGGCGGTGCCGATCGGCTCGAGCAGGCGGCGGCGCGCCAGCGGCGTCTCCCCCGGCACGACCGGCACGATCGGTTCCGCCACCCGGCCGAGCGCCTCGTCGAGACGGCGCACGCTCACGAGCCCCAGCCGACGCGCGAGGGGGCCGCGCGGCAGCGGCAGCAGATCGGCGATCCGGTCGAGCCCGAACCGCGCCGCGGCGGTCAGCGCCTCGGGCGTCAGCCGCAGCGCGGCGGGCGGCAGGCCGGCGAGCGCCTGCGCCTCGCCGCCGTCCGGAATAATGCTGGTCGCGTCACGCCCGAACCGTGCGAGCGCGTGCGCGGCGCCCGGCGTTCCCGCCACCGCGACGCGTGCGGTATAGCCGAAGCGGCGGCAGAAGCGGACCAGCCGCCGGCAGAAGCGCGCCTCGCCGCCATGAAGGTGCGCCGTACCGGTCAGCTCGATCCACAGCCCGTCCGCGCCACTTGCCGCGGCGGTGGGTGTCCAATGCCGCACCGCATGCAGCGCGAGGCTGTCGAGCACCGCGCGATCGGCGGCGGGATCGGCGGCACGCACGTCGAGCTCTGCCACCAGCGCGCGCGCCTGCGTCACCGCCATGCCGGGTATCAGGCCGAGCGAAAGCGCGGCTGGGCACGCGGCGGTGATGACGTGGCGTTGACCGGCCTGCTCGGCGAGGACCAGCGGCACCGCGTGCGCGACCGGCACGGCCACTGGCAGGGCCATGCGCGTGCTTCCTGCCGACACCGGTCGCTTGAACGGATGATCCGCCGCCTCGGAGCGCCGGCCGAGTTCGCGCATCGTCGGCTGCTGGTGACGCGGTAGTGCCGCAGCCTGCTCCTCGATCGCCGCACGTGCGCCGTCGTCGCGCGCCCAGCGCGCGCCCGGACGCCAGCCGCCGCCCCGCGGCACCGAACAGGCACCGGGGTCGTCGTCGACCGGCAGCGATGGCGCAGGCTGCGGTTCAGGCAGCGCGCGCGGTCGCTCGAGCCGGCGCAGTCGCTCGATGGCGAGGTGCGGCAGGTAGAGCGAGGCGACCCGTGTCATCGCATGCCTCCAGTTGCAGGGTGAAGGGAGGACCACCGCGCTGGCGCGCGAGGTCGACGGTCCAACGTGCCCGGCCGACGCCGGGTGCCGGCAGCCGCTCGGAGGGCGCGCAGGCGATCCGCCAGCGCGTCATCGCCGCAGACAGGTCGGACAAGGGCTCGACGCCAGCCTTGCGCCAGCGGCGCGCAAGCAGCGCCGGGGCGTGGCCGCTCATCGCAGCAAGCTGCAGCCGCCGCGTCGCGACCATATCGGCCCGCTTGACCTCGCCGACGACTGCGGCGAGCCCGCCGTGGCGCAGGCCGTCTTCCATGACGGCGAGCACTTGTTTGTCGTCGCGCGCCTCGACGAACAGCAACGTCGCCGGGTCGAGCCCGGCCTGCTCCAGACCGGGGGCGTAGAGGTCGAAGCGGGTCAGCGCCCAGAGCACGCGCTTGCCGGACTGCGCCGCAGCGCGGGCAGCGATGCCGACCGAAAACAGCGTCGCCGCGGCATCGTCGCTGAGCGTCGGCGTCGCCGGCGACACCTCGTGCAGGCCGCCCAGCACGAGTCCGCCCTCGGCGAGTCGCCTGTCGATCGCATCGATGTCGAAGGGCAGAACCGCCAGCTTCGGCCCGCGCACGGCACCCAGCTCCTCGCGCAAGCGGGCCAGGGCCTCATCGGGTTGGGGGTTAGCGGACATGGCTGTAGCGACTCATATGTTCGCTATATGTTCCAGAATTGTTGACGAAGGGTCAAGGCGTTACGGGAGAGATTCGGTGAACCGAAACGGGATCGACGCTGCCGGGCCGGCAGCTACGACGGGGGCGGCGCGCGCCGACTACGACCATGTCGGGCGCCGCCTGCGCACGCTCGAGCAATGCGCGCTGTACAAGCGGACGTTGCGTCTGACCTGCCCGCGCTGCGGTCATGTCCGGGTGCTGGATGCAGTATGCCTGTGGTGGTTGTTCAACCGCCGCGGCTGGGACGATGGCCTGCCTGCCGTGGCAGCCCGCCTGTTCTGCGCCGGCTGCCGTGAGCAGAAAGCAACGGCGCGACCGCATCTCACGGTCGGTCGCGAACCTCCGACCGGCGCGCCGCTGCCGTATCCGGACGAGGCTACGTGGAAGAAGCTTGTCTCGCGCCATCGCTCGTGATCGAATACGAAGATGTGCAATCTCTATAACTTGAAGGTCGATCCGCGCGGCTATTTCGATGCGCTCGCCGCGGTCGACGACGCGGCCAATGTGCTGGGGATCGAGAGGGATTATGCCGCCCCCGGCAAGCCCGGCTATGTCGTGCGCTACGAGGATGGCCGGCGCGTGCTGAGCACGATGCGCTGGGGGTTTCCGACGCGAAAACCCCGCAAGCGTGCCGCGCGCGAGGGGGAACGGCCGTTCCTCTACGACTGGTGGACCAACGCCCGCAATCTGCACAGTAACCTTTGGAAGCCCTGGCTGCTGCGGACCGAGCATCGCTGCCTCGTGCCATTCACCCGCTTCGCCGAACCCAAGGCTGTGTCCGACCGGCAGGGGCCGGGCGATACCAACTGGTGGTTCACCGTCGAGGACCAACCGGTGCCGTGCTTCGCCGGCCTGTGGAAGGTCGATGCCGACCACGACCGCGTCTATGCCTTCTGCACCACCGAGCCCAATCCGCTCGTCGCGCCCAAACACCCCAAGGCGATGCCGGTGATCCTGCTCGCCGAGGATCAGGAGCGATGGCTGACCGCGCCGATCGAAGAGGCGGTGAAGCTGCTCACCGCCTACCCCTCGCAGATGATGCGGGTCGCCTGACTGATGGCTCGCAATCGCTATTACGACGGCCAGCCGAGCGATCATTTCGACGGCATCCGCTTCTTCAATCGCGGTTAGGCAAGCACCGATCGCGGACTCTCCGATATGCTGCGCTGGAAGCTCGGCGGCCGTGCGGCAAAATGGCCAGCCTCGGTGCCGATCATCCCGACCAAACCCGAGGCACGTGTCGCCGGGCTCCGGATTTGCCACTTCTCGCCAAATCCACCATCGCTGTCTGACCGTCTACCGAGCATGAACGGATGCTTGAAGGTGGGACCGCAAAACGAAGACTCAATGTCGTCTCCTGCATCCCATCGGCTGATGGGTCGAGGCGGCCGCCGCGTACCATCATAGCTTGCGCTCACGCTTACCTCTGCCCCGTGTAAGGGTCGAGCTGTCTACTCCCATAAGGGATGATCTCGTAATGATCGGCAGCCACCGCCGCTTCACGAGGCGAACGCGAAAATTACTGCTTATAAGGGCGCAACGCACCTCTTATGGGCGAAACGACAGGAGATGGCTTGATCCCGCGACGGGCGGGGAAGTGGTGCCCGGGGACGGATTCGAACCGCCGACACTGCGATTTTCAGTCGCATGCTCTACCAACTGAGCTACCCGGGCAGGGTGGAAAGCGAGGATGCTCGCGATCGGAGCGCGGCCTTTAGTCAGCGGAATCGATGCTGTCTACCCCGTCTTTCTCTTCGTCCTTCACCGGAAGGCGATATCCCTCGCCGAGCCATTGCAGCAGATCGCGGTCGCGGCAGCCGCGCGAGCAGAAGGGCGTGTGGTCCGGCGTCGCCGGTTTGCCGCAGATCGGGCAGCTCTTTTCGGTCATGCGCAGTCCAGTCGATGGGTGACGCCGGTGCGGCGGGCAAGCTCCGCCAGCCATTCGGGGCGGCTGGTCAGTCGCGCGTGTACCGCGGGCGGCAGGCGGTGGTGAAGCGGGCTGCCCGGCGGTTCGCGCTCCAGGCGGCGCAACGTGGCGCGCGCGGCGGTGCCGGCGGGATCGGCGCGCAGCAACTCGGGCAGCGAGGCGCGGGGGCGGGGGCGGACAATCTGCAGGAAGCCGAAGCCGTTGACCGCGGTGCGCTCGAACGGCGGCGGCAGCGTCGCGTCGATCGCCTCGGCCACCGCCTGCCGCGCCGTCTTGTTGGCGAGCGTCGGAAAGTCGATGCCGATCGAGCCGCCGATCGCATGGCGGCGAATCGCCAGTGCGACCGCGCGCGCCGCGGCGATGGCGAGCGGATCGAGCGGCGGCGGGCCGTCGACGTCGAACAGCGTCATCGCCGGGGTCGGCGACATGCGCAGGCCGCCGAGCGGGAAGACGATCTCGCCGCCGATCGCCTCTTCGAGCAGTTCGGACCAGCCGGCGGCTTCGAGCGCGTCGGGTTCGTGGGCGCGTAACGTGCGGACCGGCAGGCCGGTGGCGTGGAGCCGGGCGAGCAGGTCGGGTCCTTCGCCGAGCGGCGCATCGCTGGCGACCGCGCGGGGAGGCTTGGCGCGGCCGGCCTCGGGAATCGCCTCGCGCGCGATCTGGACGGTGAGGGCGGCGCCCTTGGTGACGCCGGGGGGGATGCGGGCGATCACCGCTTCGTGGCCGGCGATGTCGAGGCGGCCCATGCCGCCTGCGGTCAGTTCGACCAGCTTCGCGCGGGCGACGGTGCCGAGGCGGAGCGGGTCGGGCCGTTCGATCGCGGCCTCGACGATGCGGTCGTCCTCGACCAGCGCGGCGCGCGCCTCGCCGATGCCGGCTTCATAGAGCCATTCAGGCAAGCGGCAGGCCGGCGGTGCGCAGCAGCGCGCGCGTCTCCATCAGCGGCAGGCCGACGACGCCCGAATGGCTGCCGTGGAGGAAGCGGACGAACGCCTCGGCGCGGCCCTGGATCGCATAGCCGCCCGCCTTGCCCTCGCCCTCGCCGCTGGCGACGTAAGCGTCGATCTCGGCGGGGTCGAGCGGGCGGAAGGCGACGATCGTGTCGGACAGCCGGTGGCGCAGCGTCCCCGCGGTGTCGATCACCGCGACCGCCGACAGGCAATGATGGCGCCGGCCGGAGAGCAACGCCAGCATGCGGCGCAGGTCGGCGTCATCCGCGGGCTTGCCGAGGATGCGGCGGCCGACCGCGATCGTCGTATCGCCGGCGAGGATAACCTCGTCCGGCGCGCGCTCGACCGCGCGGGCCTTGGCGCAGGCGATACGCAGCACGTAGTCGCGCGGGCGCTCCGCCGGCAAAGCCGATTCATCGATGTCGGGCGCGGTGATCCGGTCGGCGGCGAGGCCGAGCCGGCCGAGCAGTTCGCGACGGCGCGGGGACGAGGAGGCGAGAACCAGCGACACGCGTCGCGCGGCCGCTTATTGCGGGCCGGGGCCGCCGCGACCGGGCATGAAGCGGTAGGTGATCCGGCCCTTGGTCAGATCGTAGGGGGTGAGTTCGACCAGCACCTCGTCGCCGACCAGCACGCGGATGCGGTTCTTGCGCATCTTGCCGGCGGTGTGTCCGAGAATTTCGTGATCGTTTTCGAGCTGGACACGGAACATCGCGTTGGGGAGCAATTCCACCACGCGGCCGCGCATCTCGAGCAATTCTTCCTTGGCCAAAAATCAACCTCTATTCGCGTGCTTCGGGCGCGCCCTTAGCGCAGGCTGCCGAAAAAGGGAAGCAATGGGAACCGGCGTGCGGGCGCCAACTTCACGAAGTTCACGCATATCGCTGTCGGTAGCAACGTGGATGTGGGGAGCGCGGGGCGGTTCGGCAAGCGCATGGCAATAGAGCGCGTCTTAGGAGACGAGCGCGCGGGGGGACAGTCGACGATGACAAAGAGCGAGCCGGGAAGGTGGCAGATCCTTGGCGTGTAGGACTGGCGGGATTGCCTTGCAGATCGACCCGACAGTCCAATATCGACCAAGATATTGAAGAGCAAAGCAAATATATTCCAAAGTAATGACGGCATCCGTAGCCTCGACAATATACCTTGGCCGTAAACGATCATGCTGGGTTATATTTTGCCAAGAAGGCGTCCATGGCTTTAAGGAATTCCAGTCGGTCCTCGCTGCGGGTGAAATGGTGGTCGCCCAAGGGCTGTTCGATATATTCGTAGGGCTTGCCTGCCGCCTTCAACGCTTCGGCCATCTGTCGCGATTGTCTGACGGGGACGCGGCGGTCGGCCTTGCCGTGCATCAGAAGGATGGGAATCGACACCTGAGCGGCGCCGAAGCGGGGCGAGACACCATGCAGATCCTGCGTGCGCTTGCTCCAATAGCGACCCGCGGTCTTGCCGTTGAGGAATTGCGCGTCGTAGTGTTTGATGCCAACCAGATCGGAAACGCCCGCATAGGAAATCGCGCAGCGGTAAAAGGTGCCATCACGCTGCGCGGCGCGGAGCGCGGCATAGCCGCCGTAGGAGGCGCCGGCGATGCAGACGCGTTTCGGATCGGCGATGCCCTCCTTGGCGAGATAGCCGATCGCGTCGTTGAGATCGTCCTGCATCTTCAGACCCCATTCGCCTTCACCCAGCTTGACGAAGGCGGTGCCATAGCCCGAGGAGCCGCGATAATTGGGCTGGATCACGGCATAGCCGATCTCCGCGAGATATTGCGTCCACCAATCCCATTCCTCACTGTCGCGGGCGATCGGTCCGCCGTGCGGCAGGACGATCAGCGGCAGGTTCCTGGTCGCGCGGTGGCGAGGGAGGGTTAGCACCGCATCGATCGCGGTGCCGTCGCGTGCAGTATAGCGGATGGTCTTGACCGGCGAGAGGCTGCGGTTGCCGAGCGTCTTGTTCTGATAGGCGTAACGCTGCATGCGCCCGGCGGCGAGGTCCCAAAAATATAGCGTGCCGGCCTGCGAGGCGGTGCCGACCTCGACCAGCATGCGGCTGTCGTCTGCATTGCGCGAGACGATGCGCGCACGGCGGTTGCCGACCGCCTTGTCTGCCGCCTCCTGAATCTTCTTCATCTCCGGATCGAGCCAGACGGTATGCGGATAGGTGTCGGTGACCTGGACGCCGATGACATCAGTACCGTCGTGGTTCTCGATGATGCCGTCGATATCATAGCGATCGAGGCCAAACAGCTTCTTGCCGAGCTTGAGGTCGGGCAGCGAAACTTCATAGAGTTGATCGCGGCCGCTGGTGTCGTCGGTAGCAAGCGCGGTGCCGTCCGCACGAAAGGTAAGCGGCACGACGACGCTCGTCTCGCTCTTGGGATCGTTGCGCGCGATGGTGTGAAAGAATTCGCCGTTACTCGTGCGATAGAGAAGGGATGCCCGACCGGTCGCATCGGCGTAGCGGACACCCATGCGGACGGTGCCGGCGCCGTCAGCGTGCCAGTTCCATACGTCCACTTGGCTGCTGGCGACGCGCTTGGTCCGGCCGGTCGACACATCGGCCTCCCATACCGACGGGTAGATTTCGTCGAGTGTTTCGATACCGGTCTGGCGCGAGAAGAGGATGCGTGGGCTGCCGTCGCGCGCAACCCAAAGCAGATCGTCCGCACGCAAGCCCGAACGCGGCCAGTCGATCCGCTGTACCTGCTTCATATCGGCGCTGACCCCGATCATCCGCGTCATATAGACATCGTCACCCTGGAACGGCACCTGCTGGCCGACGCCGACCGCAAGCCAGCCGTTGCCGACCCAGTGCCACCAGTTGATATCCATCTCCGGCCCGACCTTGATCGCGACGGGTTTGGCATGATCGAAGAGCGAGACGACGACGAGATGCTGTGCGCCTGCGACCGCCATCTTGCCGGCGATGTGCGTGCCGTCCGGCGAAAGGCTCGGATCGGCGAGGACCGGAAGTTCGGCAAAGGCTTCTACGGGAACGGCGGCTTGGGGGTCGACCGCGGGCGCGTCGGCAGCTTTGGGCGCGCTACCGCCGGTCTGGCTGCCAGCCGGCGCAGCAATCGCGGCGAGCAGGATGGTGGCAGCGCAACGTGCGTGACGACGGACCATGAAAGCGTGTCTCCCCCTTGCGCGGCCTTGCCCCCAAGACCGCATAGGGAGGGATGACGGGGGCCGTGGCAGGCTGCAAGCGCGGAGTGCGAAGTGTCTGTTTCGACTAGTGGAGTACCGCAACCATCGAGCAGGACGACGGCGGCTATCATGGCGGGCCACAGGACGAGCCGATAGTGGCTGCCGTCTCCGATCCCGAGGGCAAACCGCCGCGTCTGGACCGTTGGCTTAGCGGGAAGCTCGCAGAATTGGCCGGGTCGCAGTCGTCATTCGACGCACGCCAAGACCTGTCGACGCGCAGCCGACGTTTCGCGCATCATGGATGGCGCGCAATCCCTGGGTCCCGGCTTTCGCCGAGATGACCTGGGGGCGTTATGTGCCCCGCCTCGCCATGGGAACGCGTGCCTGCGTCAGTCGGCCAGGGGGGCGTCGGGGCGATAGCCGACCTTGGCGATCACGGTGCCGTCGGGGTTCTTGCCGGCGCGGTAATAAGCGCCGATCTGCTGGCGTTGCGCCCAGGTCAGATCGTCCCAGTCTTCGCGGTCGTTGCTGGGATGTCGGCCGCCGATGCGCGTGTCGATGATCTTGCTTTTGCCGTTCGACGGCTGCTGGGCCCTGGCGCGGCCGATGCCCTTGGCCTTCAGTTCGTCGTCGAAGGCGCCGCTGTCGACCGCCTGTTCGAACTTTTCGAGGAATTCCTCGAAGCGATCGACCGGCAGGTGATTGGTCGTCGCGCCGTTGATCTGCAGCGTCTCGCCGCCGATCTTCACCGTCATCGCGAGGACGCCGTTCTTGATCTGCCACCAGCGGTTGGCCGCCTTGCTCGTATCGCCGTTACGCGCGGCGAACTGGTCGCGCATCCGCCTGATGCCGTCGAGCAGCGGCTTGCGCGCCTTGTGCGGATCGTCGTGCTGGACGTTGAAGGCATCGGCCAGACCCACATTGTCGATGAAGCCGGCAAGTGTGTCTTTCATCGTCCTACGCTCCTCCACGGTTGGAGGCGGCGGCTAGGCATCAGACCTTACCGATTTATCAACGAAATGGCCGGCGGATCGCGTGGCGGGTGCCGGGATCGGCGAAGGTTTGGGGAAGAAGCGTTGTCTTTCCTGACGTTAGCTTGGGGTTGGCGTTGATGGGCAAAATTGTGGCGGTGCGGCTATCGGCGGGTTCGCGGGCCGGTCGTTCGGGTCGATAGGAAGGTTCGCGCGAAGGCGCGAAGGCGCAGAGGAAGGAGGCTTTGCGCGCGGAGGCGCGGAGAGCGCGGAGGTGTTGCGTTCGTGGGGTATCGCGCCTCCACCCCGTTCGTCATCCCGGCGGAGGCCGGGGCCTATGGTCGCGGTAAGCTGCGATGTGGTGCGCTGCCGCTCCGTCGGCGCGTCCACGGGTCCCGACTTTCGTCGGGATGACGAATGGGAGAGGCGGCTACTCTCCCTGTCGTGGGATCGGAGCCGATCCCGCTTCTCAACACCTCCGCGCGGCCCCGACGCCCTTGACGTGAGGGCTTACCCGCCGCCGCCCGCCGCCAGTGCGGCGAGGAGGAGCAGCGCGACGATGTTGGTGATCTTGATCATCGGGTTGACCGCCGGGCCGGCGGTGTCCTTGTAGGGATCGCCGACGGTGTCGCCGGTGATCGCGGCCTTGTGCGCCTCAGAGCCCTTGCCGCCGTAATTGCCGTCCTCAATATATTTCTTGGCATTGTCCCAGGCGCCGCCGCCGCTGGTCATCGAGATTGCGACGAACAGGCCGGAGACGATCACGCCGAGCAGCATCGCGCCGAGCGCGGCGAAGCCCTGCGCCTGGCCCGCCACCGCGGTGATGACGAAGTAGAGCGCGATCGGGCTTGCCACCGGCAACAGGCTGGGCACGATCATCTCGCGGATCGCGGCGCGGGTGACGAGGTCGACGGTGCGGGCGTAATCGGGGCGGCTGGTGCCGAGCATGATGCCCGGATTGTCGCGGAACTGGCCACGCACTTCCTCGACCACCGCGCCCGCCGCGCGGCCGACCGCGGTCATGCCGAACGCGCCGAAGAGATAGGGCAGCAGCGCGCCGAGCAGCAGGCCGACGATGACATAGGGGTTGGACAGGCTGAAATCGACGGTGACGTCAGGGAAGTAGGTCTGGAGGTCCGTCGTATAGGCGCCGAACAGGACGAGCGCGGCGAGCCCCGCCGAGCCGATCGCATAGCCCTTGGTCACCGCCTTGGTGGTGTTGCCGACCGCGTCGAGCGCGTCGGTGCGGCTGCGGACGTCGTCGGGCAGGCCGGCCATCTCCGCGATGCCGCCGGCATTGTCGGTGACCGGGCCGTAGGCGTCTAGCGCGACCACCATGCCGGCCAGCGCGAGCATTGCGGTCGCGGCGAAGGCGATGCCGATGATCCCGGCGAGCTGATAGGTGGCGATCACCGCGACGACGATCACCAGCGTCGGCATCGCGGTCGATTCGAGGCTGATCGCGAGGCCCTGGATGACGTTGGTGCCGTGGCCCGTCTGGCTGGCGGCGGCGATCGACTTGACCGGGCGATAGTTGGTGCCGGTGTAATATTCGGTGATCCAGACGATCAGCCCGGTGACGGCGAGACCGATCACCATGCACCAGAACAGGTCCATGCCGGTGAAGCTGGGGATCGCCCCCGCCGCCGCTGCGGGCTGGTCGAAGCCCGTGGTGAGGTCGTCCGACACCGCGTCGAGGAAGCCGGCGCTGCCGATCGTGCGGTGGAGGTCGCCGAGCACATATTGCGTGGCTAGATAGATGGCGGGGATCGACAGCAATGCCGAGGTCCAGAAGCCCTTGTAGAGCGCGCCCATGATGCTGCCCTTGCCGAGGCGGACCGCATAGGTGCCGATGATCGAGGTGACGATGCAGACGCCGCCGACGAGCAGCGGCAGGCTCATCAGCCGCATCAGTTCGGCGGTATCGGCGCGGATGAGGAGCGCGATCGAGATCATCGTGACGCCGAGCGTGACGACATAGGTCTCGAACAGATCGGCGGCCATGCCGGCGCAATCGCCGACATTGTCGCCGACATTGTCGGCGATGACCGCGGGGTTGCGCGGATCGTCCTCGGGAATGCCCGCCTCGACCTTGCCGACGAGGTCGGCGCCGACGTCGGCGGCCTTGGTGAAGATGCCGCCGCCCAATCGCGCGAAGATCGAAATGAGCGACGCGCCGAACGCCAGAGCGGTCAGCGCCTCGACGATGATCCGGTCGTTGGGGGCGTGGCCGGCGGGGCCGGTGAGATACCAGAAGAAGCCGCTGATCGCGAGCAGGCCGAGCCCGGCGACGAGCATGCCGGTGACCGCGCCCGAACGGAACGCCATCGTGAGGCCGCCCTGCAACGAGTGGCGCGCAGCCTCCGCGGTGCGGACGTTGGCGCGGACCGAGATATTCATGCCGACATAGCCGGCGACGCCCGACAGCAGGGCGCCGATGACGAAGCCGATCGTCGAGATCGCGCCCAATGCGGCGAACAGGATGACCGCGACGATGACGCCGACGATCGCGATGGTGGTATATTGGCGGCCGAGATAGGCCTTGGCGCCTTCCTGGATGGCGGCGGCGATGTCCTGCATTTTCGCGTCACCGGGCGATGCGCGCAGCACCTGTTGGCTGGTGACGAAGCCATAGACCACGGCGATAACGCCGCAGAGGATGGCGATGAAGACCGTGGTCATTCTCGCATCTCCTTCTCCTGTTGACGCACGGCCGATGTGTCCCGGTCTCGTGGCGTTTGACCGGAGGCTATGGCGCGGCGGCGGGGAGTGCAAGCGCGCCGTTGCGATGCGGCTAGTGTTCGAAGCCCAGGCGGGCTGGCAGGGGCAGGGGCTGGCCGTCGTCGTGGAGGTGGAGGCCGCCGCCGCGCGCGAAGCGGCCGAGGCGGGTGGCGATGACCGGCGGGACGACGTTGGCGGGCATCGCGAACAGCAATTCGTAATCGTCGCCCGCGGTCGCGGCGGCGAGGCGGGCGGCGCGATCGTCGCCGGCGAAGGCGCGATAGGGCAGGGATAGCGGCACCGCGGCGAGATCGAGGTGGACGGCGAGGCCGCTCGCCTCTCCCATCCGCGCGGCGTCGATCAGCAGGCCGTCGCTGACGTCCATCATCGCATGCGCGATCCGGCTGAGCACGCGGCCCTCGGCGAGGCGCGGGGTCGGGCGGCGATAGCGTGCGGCGAGTTCGGCCGGGCCATCGGCGCCCTGCGCGATGGCGAGGCCGGCGCCGGCGTCGCCGATCGTGCCGGTGACCCAGAGCGCGTCATTCTCGCCGGCGCCGCCGCGGGGCGGGGCGGGGGTGTCGCAGCCGAAGGCGGTGACGGTGAGGAACCGCGGCGCGCCCCTGGGAAGCGTCACCGTGTCGCCGCCGAGCAGGCTGGTGCCGCAGGCGACGAGCACCTCGGCGAGGCCGGCGAGGAAGGCGCGATCCCAGGCGTCGTCGGAAAGCGGATAATTGAGCAGGATGCCGTCGGGCCTCGCGCCCTTGCCGGCGATGTCGGAGAGGTTGGTGGCGACGAGCTTCCACGCGACGTCCTGCGGTGTGTCGGCGGAGAGGAAGTGGACCCCCTCGACCAACGTGTCGGTGGTGACGACGAGGGGGACGTGGAGCAGCCGCGCGGTGTCGTCGCGCAGCCCGCGCGCCGCCGGATGGAGCGGCAGGGCGCGCAAGGCGGTGAGGAAGTCGGTTTCGGTCATGAGGCTCGGCCTGTCCTTCCAAATCCTCCCCCCGGCGGGGAAGGGATTCGAGTTACGCCGTGCGTACGTCCTTGGCGATGCCGTCGAGCAGGCCGTTGACGAAGCCAGCCTCCCGGCGCTCGTAGAAGGCGTGGGCGACGTCGACATATTCGCTGATCGTCGCGCCGACCGGCACGTCGGCGCGCGCCATCAGCTCGTAGGTGCCGGCGCGCAGGATCGCCTTCATCGGCTTGTCGAGGCGGGCAAGCGTCCAGCCCTTGGCGAGCTTCTTCTCGATCGCGAGGTCGATCTCGCCGGCGCGCGCGGTCGTGCCCTTGACGAGGTCGTCGAAGAAATCGACGTCGGCGTCGGCATATTCCGCGTCCTCGATCGTCGCGCCGAGGCGGTGGTTGTGGAATTCGTGGAGCAGCGACGGCACCGCGGTGCCTTCCATCTCATGCTGGTAGAGCGCCTGGACGGCGGCAAGGCGGGCGGCGGCGCGCGCCTGGGTGCGGTTGGAGCTTCGGGACATCCGGCGGGCCTGTAATCGGATTGACGCGATCCGTCACCCCTTTGCCGGGCCGCGACGCCGAGCGCGCCGCGGCCCGAAGCGGGATCAGGGCATCAGCACCGTGTCGACGACGTGGATGACGCCGTTCGACTGCATGACGTCCTTGATCGTGACGTGGCTCATGCCGCCCTTGGCGTCGGTGAGCGTCAGCCGGTTGCCCATCATCGACGCGGTGAGCGGCTCGCCCTGCACCGTGGTCAGCGTCGCCTTGCCGCCACCGGCCTTGATTGCGGCGGCGATCTGCTTCGACGTCATCGTGCCGGCGACGACGTGATAGGTGAGGATGTTGGTCAGCGTCGCCTTGTTCTCGGGCTTGACCAGCGTGTCGACGGTGCCGGCGGGAAGCTTGGCGAAGGCGGCGTTGGTCGGCGCGAAGACGGTGAACGGGCCGGGGCCGGACAGCGTGTCGACCAGGCCGGCCGCCTTGACCGCGGCGACGAGCGTGGTGTGGTCCTTCGAATTGACCGCATTCTCGACGATCGTCTTGGTCGGGTACATCGCGGCGCCGCCGACCATCGGGTTCTTGGCGGCCGACATGGCCGGGCCGGCGGCGAGCATGGCGACGGCGGCGATCGCGGCGCGGACGTGGATCTTGGTCATGGGGCATCCTTCTCTTGGCGCACCCCTTTGCGGGCTGCTGGTGAGAGGTACGTCGGCGGCACGGCCGGGGATGCCTTGGCTGAGGATTCAATCGCGCGGAGGCGCGGAGAAGACGGGGTGTTCGCGCAGAGAGGGGCCGGATGCCGCGGATGCGTTCCACCCGTCCTGCGTCAGAGGCCTTTCAGGCGCGGTTTCCAGCGGGCGGCGATGGCGGCGGCGGCGGTGTCGCCGTTCGTCGTGTTGGCGCTTTGATAGACGTCGATCGCGATGCCGCGGTCGGCAAGGCGCGCGGTCGCCTCCGCCAGCAGCGCGTTGATGATGAAGGCGCCGAGGATGGTGGAGGTCGGACCCATCACCGGACCGTGCGGGGCGATCGCGACGCTGGCGTCGCCCGGAACGGCGCCGTTGTCTAGGACGATGTCGGCGACCTCGAACAGGCGCTGGCCCGAGGAGTGGAGCGATCCGACGCTGTGCGAATGGCGCAGCGAGGTGATCGCTATCACGCTCGCGCCGCGCGATCGGCAGGCGAGCGCCATCTCGATCGGGAAGGCGTTGCGCCCCGAGTTGGACACGACGATGACGACATCGCCCACCGCGACGGGGTAGTTCGCCAGCAGCGCCTCGGCACGGCCCGGCTCGCGCTCCAGCGCCGAGGATCGCGTCGCGCTGACATGCAGCATCAGATCGGGGTCGAGGATCGCCTGTACCGCGGCGACGCCGCCGGCGCGGTAGAAGGCCTCTTCCGCGATCAGATGGGAATGGCCGCTGCCCGCCACATAAATGATCCGGTCCGCCGCGAGCGCGCTGGCCACCGCGTCGCAGCCGCGTTCCAAGTCATCATCCGGCGAGGCGACGAACCGATCGAGCGCCTGGACGATGACGTCGCGATAGGCCTGGGTGAATCGTCCCATCTTCGTCGTTCCCCGCTTTGCCGTCATGGTCGCGGCGCGCAGCGTATCGCAAGCCGGGGACGCAGACCATCGCCGCCCGGTCGGATCGACATTCAGGCAAATTCCTCCCCCGCCAGGGGGAGGAATTTAGCCAAAACCCCGAATGTCGATCTGGCTTAGGACTCGCTCCGGGGTGACGGGGCGGGTTTGGAACGAGGCCGGCCTAAATGAAGGTTCAGCGCTGCCATTGATCTCGACCCGCCCTATCGGTTGAGCCGCAGGCGCAGTGCCACCGAGCGGGCGTGGGCGGGGAGGCCTTCGGCGTGGGCGAGCGCGACCGTTGCCGGGCCGAGTTCGGCGAGCGCGGCTTCGTCCAGCCCCAAGAAGCTGGTGCGCTTCATGAAGTCGAGGACGGACAGGCCGCTGGCGAAGCGGGCGCGGCGGCCGGTGGGGAGGACGTGGTTGGGGCCGGCGACGTAATCGCCGATCGCTTCCGGCGTGTGGCGGCCGAGGAAGACGCTGCCGGCGTGGCGGATGCGGTCGAACAGCGACTGCGGGTCGTCGACGGCGAGCTGGAGATGTTCGGGGGCCAAGCGGTCGACCAGCGGGCAGGCGGCCTCGAGCGACTCGACGACGATGATCGCGCCGTTGGCGTCCCAGGCGGCGCGTGCGACCGCGGCGGTGGGGAGGATCGCCAGTTCCTCGCCGACCGCCGCCGCGACGCGGTCGGCGTAGGCGGCGTCGTCGGTGAACAGGATCGATTGCGTGGTGACGTCGTGCTCGGCCTGGCTGAGCAGGTCGGCGGCGGTCCATTGCGGGTCGTTGCGCGCGTCGGCCATCACGACGATCTCGCTGGGGCCGGCGACCATGTCGATGCCGACGACGCCATAGACCTGGCGCTTGGCTTCGGCGACCCAGGCGTTGCCGGGGCCGGTGATCACGTCGACCGGCAGAATGCGGCCGGCGCCATAAGCCAGCGCGGCGATCGCCTGCGCACCGCCGATCCGCCACACCTCGTCCACCCCGGCGAGATGCGCGGCGGCGAGGACGAGATCGTTGATCTGGCCGTCGGGCGTGGGAGTGACCATCACCAGCCGCCCGACGCCCGCGACCTTGGCGGGGATCGCGTTCATCAGCAGCGACGAGGGGTAAGCGGCGCGGCCGCCGGGAACGTAGAGTCCGGCGGCATCGACCGGTCGCCAGCGCGCGCCGAGGCGTACGCCGGCATCGTCGGTATAATCGGTGTCGGTCGGCTTCTGGCGCTCGTGATAGGCACGGATGCGGGTGGCGGCGAGATCGAGCGCGTCGCGCAACGACGGGTCGAGCGCGGCATAAGCGGCGGCGCAGGCGGCGGGTTCGATGCGCCAGCCGGTCTCGGCGAGATCGTGGCGATCGAGCTTGCGGGTGAAGGCCGCCACCGCCGCCTCGCCGTCGTCGCGAACCGCGCGGATGATCGCGGCGACGTCGCGGGTGACGTCGGCGGAGGCTTCGCGGCGACCCTCGACCAGAGCGGTGAAGGCGTCGGCGAAGCCGGCGTCGCGAATGTCGAGGCGGATCATGCCGCCTGCTCCTGCGCGACGGCGCGGCGGAACGCCTCGACCAGCGGCACGACTTCGGGGCGGGTCTTCATTGCGGCGCGGTTGACGATCAGGCGGCTGGTGACCTCGGCGATCACCTCGACCTCGACGAGGCCGTTTTCCTTCAAGGTCTTGCCCGAGGAGACGAGGTCGACGATGCGCGGCGCGAGGCCGAGCGTCGGCGCCAGTTCCATCGCGCCGTTCAATTTGACGCATTCGGCCTGCACGCCGCGCGCGGCGAAATGCGCGGCGGTGGTGTGCGGATATTTGGTGGCGACGCGGACGTGGCTCCAGCCGCGTGGATCGTCGGTCGCCGCCATCGCGGCGGGCTCGGCGACCGAGATGCGGCAATGGCCGATGCCGAGGTCGACCGGCGCGTAAAGTTCGGAATAGGCGAATTCGGCGAGCACGTCGGACCCCACGATGCCGAGCTGCGCGGCGCCGTGCGCGACGAAGGTCGCGACGTCGAAGGCGCGGACGCGGATCAGCTCGATATGCGGCACGTCGGTGGCGAAGCGCAGCGCGCGGCTGTCCGGGTCGCCGAAGGCGGCTTCGGGGTGGATACCGGCGCGCGCCAGCAGCGGCAGCGCCTCGGCGAGGATACGGCCTTTCGGCACGGCGATGACTAAGGGGGGTGTCGGCACGGCCCGGGCTTTACTGACGGGCAGGGGTGGGCGCAACACGGCGTCGCGAAGGGGGGCGAGTCGATGGCGAGCGAAGCGGAGAACCGGGCGGCATTCGATGTGCAGGCGGGCTATTGCGCGGCGATGGCGGCGCCGGTGACCGCGCGGGTCTGCGTGGCGCTGGGGCAGGCGCTCGACCGGACCAGCGCGACCGGGCGGCGGGTGCTCGACTGGCCGGGCGAGCCGGTGGCGGATGCGGTGGTGCTGCGGCTGGTCGGCGGGCTGCATGCGCTGCATCGCGCGGGTGTGGACGCCGACCTGTCGCGGGTGTTCGAGGGTGCGGTGACCGATGAGGCGGCGGTCGCGGTGGCGCTCGGGCGGGTGGTGCGCGAGCACGATGCGGCGCTGCTGCCCTGGCTCGACGGGCCGCCGCAGACCAACGAGGCGGCGCGGTCGGCGGGGCTGATGACGGGGCTGCTGCATCTGGCGACGCGGTTCGGGCCGCGTGTCGAGGTGCTGGAGATCGGGTCGAGCGCGGGGCTTAATCTGATGCTCGGGCGCTATCGGTTCGATCTCGGCGGCGTGGCGGTGGGGCCGGTGGACGCGGCGGTGGGGATCGTGCCGGAATGGCGCGGGGTGGCGCCGCCCGCCGCCACGGTCGCGGTGGTCGCGGCGCGCGGCGTCGATATCGCGCCGGTCGACGTCGGCGATCCCGCGCAGGCGGCGCGGCTGGAGGCCTATGTCTGGGTCGATGCGCAGGAGCGGCTGGCGCGTCTCGCCGCGGCGATCGGGGAGGTGCGCCGCGCCGGCGTCGATCTGGTGCGCGGCGATGCGGCGGACTGGGTCGAGGCGCGGCTCGCCGAGCCGCAGGCGGCGGGGGTGACGCGGGTGTTGATGCATTCGGTGGTGTGGCAGTACCTCTCCGCCGAGGGGCGGGCGCGGATCGTCGCGGCGATGGCGGCGGCGGGGGCGCGGGCGAGCGCGGAGCGGCCGCTCGGTTGGGTGATGATGGAGCCGAACCGCGATCTCCACCGCCACGAGGTGCGGGTGCGCGGCTGGCCGGATGAGACGCCGATGGAGCTGGTGGCGCTGACCCATGCGCACGGCGCGTGGGTGGAGGGGCTGCCGGCGCCGTACGAAACGCGCGATTACGTGATGCGGCGCGGGGCGTATGAGGCGGATTGAATAAATCCTCCCCCGCCAGGGGGAGGGGGACCAGCGAAGCTGGTGGAGGGGGAGGGCACGGAGCGCTTGCCGATCAAGCTCCACCCTTTCCTCCCCCTCCGTCACCGCTTCGCGGTGCCACCTCCCCCTGGCGGGGGAGGACTTCAGATCAATAGAAGAAGCGGTTGTAGACCTGCACGGCGCGGCCCGAGCGGGTGTCGACGAGCACCACGTCGTTGCCGTAGCGGACCCAGCGCTGGTAGCCGTAGCCCGGGCGCGGCAGGCGATAGGTGCCGTAGTCGTTGATCCAGTAACGCTGGCCGTAATATTCCGGCGCGAAGCGATAGCCGACGTTCACCGGGCGATAGCGATAGCCGCGCGGGCCGGCATAGCCGCCGCGGGTGTAGACGTCGCGGTGGGTGCGGCGATAGTCGCGCCAATCCTCGCGCAATTCGCGGCGATCCTCGCGGACCTCGCGGCGGGCTTCGCGGACGTCGCCGCGGTCGCCGTACGCGCGGGCGCGGGCGAGATCGCGCTCGCTCTGGCGCACTTCGCGTTCGCTCTGACGGACCTCGCGACCGCTCTGCGCGGTGGCGGTGGCGGCGGGCAGAATGGTCGCGGCGGCGATGGCGGCGATGATGATCTTACGCATCGTAACACTCCTTTCGATCGGGCGCCCCGGCGGGGCATGGCCGCTTATTCGGCCTATCCGCCTGAACGAACGAAGAATGTTTTGGTCAGCAACGCGAAAGCTGGGCGCCTGCTCACCCTCACGCCTCGGCGCTGCGCGCCTTTCCCCTCTCCCACCGGGAGAGGGGAGGAGACGGCGAAGCCGGCGAGGGTGAGGGTGAGCGAAGCTTCAGATGTTCCAGCGGCGCATCGCGGCGAGGACGGCTTCGGGCTTTTCCCATGGGACGAAATGGCCGGCGTCGATCTTCTCGACGGTCAGCTTCGGCACATAGGGGCCGAGATCGTCGACCAGCGGCGGCAGCAACGCCGAATCGCGCATCCCCCAGATCACCAGGGTCTCCTGCGTCACCGACGGGAAGGGGCGGTCGAGGAAGGCGGGGCGGGGCGGGGCTTCGTCCGGTGCGGGGACGATGACGGTCGAGGCGCGATACCAGTTGAGCATCGCGGTCATCGCGCCGGGCTGCGACCATTCGTCGAGATAGGCGGCCTTGTCGGCGCCGGCGATCGCCTGGGTGACGTGCTGCGCGAAGGTCGAGCCGAAGAACCGCTCGAGGCCGGCGCCGGTGAGGCCCTGGTCGATCCGGGTGTCGCGGAAGCGGGTGACATATTGGCTTGCCCGGCGTTGGGCGGGATCGTCGAACAAGGCGCGCTGGAAGAGATAGGGGTGGGGGGCGTTGACGATCACCAGCCGCGCGACGCGGTCGGGCCGGGCGAGCGCCGCCATCCACGCGATCGCGCCGCCCCAGTCGTGGCCGACCAGCGTGAACCGGTCGATGTCCAGATGATCGGCGAGCGCGACGAGGTCGGCGAGGATCGTGTCGGCGGTATAAGCCTCGACGCCCTCGGGCTTGGACGAGCGGGCGAAGCCGCGCTGGTCGGGGGCGACGACATAATGGTCGCGGGCGAGATCGGGCAGGATACCGCGCCACGTGCGATGCGATTCGGGGAAGCCGTGGAGCAGGATCACCGGCGGATGCGCGGGATCGCCGGCGATGGCGACGTCGAGTTCGACGCCGGTGGGGAGGGCGATGCGCCGTAACGCTGGGGTCATGAGGCTCTCCTGTGCTGCACCGTCCCTGTTTCGTCATCCCCGCGGAGGCGGGGCCGGCATAGGGGATCAGGGATAGCTCACCGTGTTCGGAACTTCGGGGATGGGAATCCATTCCTTGTCGTCGCCGGGGACCACCGGGAACTCGCCGGCCTTCCACGCGCGCTTGGCCTCGTTGATCCGTTCGCGGCTCGACGAGACGAAGTTCCACCAGACGTGGCGCGGGGTGCGGAAGGCGTCGCCGCCCGCCAGCATCGCGCGGCCGCCGCTCGCCGAGCGCAACGTCGCGGCGATGCCGGGGCGCAGCACATAGAGCTTCATCGGTTCGAGCGGCACGCCCTCCAGCGTCGCCTCGCCCATCGCGAGATAGACCGCGCGCTCCTCGGCGGCGGCGTCGATCGGCACGCTCGCACCGGGGTCGAGCGCGATGTCGGCGTAGATCGTGCCGGCGTAGGTCGTCGTCGGCGCGCGCTGCCCCCACAATTCGCCCATGATGATGCGCGCGCGGGCGCCGTGCGCGGCGATCGTCGGCAGCGCGGCCTTGGCGACGTGCTCGAACGCCGGATCGATCTCCTCCTTCGCCTCGGGCAGCGCGAGCCAGGTCTGGATGCCGGACAGCGCCGGACCGGCCCGACGCTCGTCGCCGGGCGAGCGTTCCGAATGGACGATGCCGTTGCCGGCGGTCATCAGATTGACCGCGCCGGGGGCGATCCGCTGCTGCGTGCCGAGCGAATCGCGATGGTCGATCGCGCCGTCGAACAGATAGGTCACCGTCGCGAGGTTGATATGCGGGTGCGGGCGCACGTCGATGCCGTTGCCGATCTCGAGATGCGCCGGCCCCATCTGGTCGAAGAACAGGAACGGGCCGACCATCGTCCGCTCCTTGTTGGGAAGCGTGCGGTGGACCTTGAAGCCGCCGAGGTCGTGGGTGACCGGGGTGATGGTCTGGAGGACGAAGTCATCGAGCACGGGCAGGCTCCGTTTCGCTGAGAAGCTGTTCGAGATCAGCAGGATAGATGGTTTCGGGCCAATCGGCCAGTTCGTGACGCTCGAACCAGCGCGAGCCGGCGAGGACGCGCTGCTCCAATTCGGTGAGCGCGCCGGCCTTGACCTCGTGCCGGTCGATGTCGACGCGGAAATAGCGTTCGTCGGCGATTACCTCGACGCGTTCGAAGGTCAGGAATTCGCAGGTGCGCTGCGCCACCTCGGGCCCGCAATCCATGTCGAGGCCGACCTCCTCCCACAATTCGCGGCGGGCGGCCTGCGCGTAGCTCTCGCCGGGATCGACCGCGCCGCCGGGGGTGCACCAGAGCGGCGGCCGGTCGTCGGGCGTGAAGCGCATGAGCAGCACGCGACCGGCGCCGTCGACGAGCAGGATGCGGGCGGCGGGGCGGGGGATGCGAGCCATTGCGCGGCTTTACCCGGTCGCGGGGGCGGCGCGAAGGCGGCAAACGCGAAACGCTGTCGTTCCGCAGGCTTGGGGAATCCCCACGCCGTCATCCCGGGTCGAGCCCGGAATGACGGGACGGGGCAGGTCGGCCGCTACGCCGCGTCGAGTTCCGGATAATGGCGGAAGATGCCGTCGGTGTTGAACGGCAGGCGGCGGTCGCTGGCCAGATAGGCGCGGATGCCGGGCAAATCGGCGACCGCGGCGTGCAGGCGGAGGAGCGCGGGGTAGCTCGGCGCCAGCGTCGCCATCCGCCTGGGGAACATGTAGCGCAGCCCCTCGATCAGCTGGAACAGCGAGGTGTCGCCATAGGTCCAGCGATGCTCGATCAGCCAGTCGCCGGGGCCCTGCGCTGCCGCCGCCTCGAAATGATCGAGATATTTGGGCAGGCGCTCGTCGCGGAACTGTGCGGCGGCGCGGGCGGCCTCGGGTTTCTGGTCGTCGTAATAGTCCATCATCGCGACCGGGTGATGAACGTTGTGGACCTCGGCGACGATGTCCGCGATCGTCAGTTGCAACTGGTTGAGCCAATAGCGGTCGGCAAGGTTGGAGGGCACCAGGTCGTGCTGCTGGCCGAGGAACTGGAGGATGTTGGCGACCTGCGCGATCGCATGGCCGTCGAGCGCGAGATAGGGCGGCGCATACGGACCGCGGCCATCCCCGGCGCGCGTTTCAAGGTCCTGCATCATCGCCTCGGCACCCTGGGTACGGGCGCAATCCTCATAGGCGATGCCGGCGGCTTCGAGCGCCAGGCGGACGAACTCGCCGCGACCCTGGATCGTCGGCCAATACCACAAGCGATAGACCATGCGCTTATTCCCCCGGCGCGCGGGCCTTGATGGCGAGCGCATGGATGCGCGTCGACAACAGATCGGCGAGCGCTTGGTTCACCGCGCGCTGGCGCGCGACGCGGCTGGCACCGATGAAGGCGGGGCTCTCGACGACGACGGTGAAGTGCGATTCGCCGGTGCCGTCGTCGCCCATATGGCCGGCGTGGAGGTGGCTGTCGTTGCGGACTTCGAGATGGGTGGGGGCGAGCGCGGCGGTCAGGCGGGCGGCGATGATGTCGGCGAGCGGAGCGGCGGTAGCGGTGTCGGTCATCGCGCCTATATATCGGCATTGCGCCAATTAGGGAGCGTTCGTGACGCGCGCGAGTGACAAGAAGGACCGGCCGCAGACGCGGTTTCACGGTCGCATGGAAGCACAGGGCCGGGTGTGCGCCGAGCCGGGCTGCGAGGAGCCGGGCGAATTCCGCGCACCGCCGCTGGAGGGGGCCGCGACGAGCAACGGCCCGGGCGCGTTCCGCTGGATGTGCCTCGACCATGTCCGCGCGTTCAACAGCCGCTACAATTTCTTCGACGGCATGACCGCCGACGAGATCCATCAGGCACAGCGGCCGATGGCGGGCTGGGAGAACGAGACGCGCGCGTTCGCACGGGCGGGCTATGGCGACCAGGGCCCGCGCTGGGCGGACTTCAACGATCCGCTCGACGCGATCGGCGCGCGCTATCGCCGCGAGGTCGCGCCCGAGCGGAGGGACGGCAAGCCTTTGTCGGGGCAGGATCGCGCGAGTCTCAAGGTGCTCGGGCTGGCGGCGGATGCCGACCGGCCGGCGCTGCGCAAACGCTATTCGGAGCTGGTGCGCCGCTATCACCCGGATCGCAACGGCGGCGATCGGAGCCACGAGGCGATGCTGCAATCGGTGATCGCGGCATATCAGCAATTGCGGCAGGCGCCCGCCTTCGTTTGAGGGGCGGGTCGCCCCCGTCATCCAGCCCGCCGCCGTGCGGCGATATCTCTCTTCGTATCGCCCATCCGTCTTCGCGGGAATTTCCGATACTTGGCACCTCTGCGGCGCAGAACGGCGCGGCGGCGGCTTGACGGCGGGGCAATCCGTTTCCACTGGATATGTGTTGCGCCATTCGCTCGCTTCGCGCGTTGGGGAGGGCCGCCTCTCATTTGCCCAGCTTCGAAACGGTGCCCCGACCCGATGACCGACATCCCCAATACCCAGCCCGACAGCCGCGAGACGACGATCCTCGATGCCCCCGACAAGATGGTCGGCATCCGCGAGCTGTTCGGCATCGATAGCGACATGCAGGTGCCCGCGTTCAGCGAGGCGGACGAACGCGTCCCCGATCTCGACCCCGCCTATGTCTTCGATCCGGACACGACGCTGGCGGTGCTGGCGGGCTTCGCGCACAACCGGCGCGTGATGGTGCAGGGCTATCACGGCACCGGCAAGTCGAGCCATATCGAGCAGGTCGCGGCGCGGCTCAACTGGCCGTGCATCCGCATCAACCTCGACGCGCATATCAGCCGTATCGACCTGATCGGCCGCGACGCGATCGTGCTGCGCGACGGCCAGCAGGTCACCGAATTCCGCGAGGGCCTGCTGCCGTGGGCGTTGCAGACTCCGACCGCTTTGGTGTTCGACGAATATGACGCGGGCCGGCCCGACGTGATGTTCGTGATCCAGCGCGTGCTGGAAACCGAGGGCAAGCTGACGCTGCTCGACCAGAACCGCGTGATCCGCCCGAACCCGTGGTTCCGGCTGTTCGCGACTGCCAATACGGTCGGCCTCGGCGATACCAGCGGGCTCTATCATGGCACGCAGCAGATCAACCAGGGCCAGATGGACCGCTGGAACATCGTCGTCACGCTCAATTATCTGCCCGCGGCGGTCGAATCGCAGATCGTGCTCGCCAAGTCGGGCGAGTACGACAAGCCCGAGGGGAAGAAGACCGTCGAACAGATGGTCCGCGTCGCCGACATGACGCGCAAGGGCTTCGTCAACGGCGATATCTCGACGGTGATGAGCCCGCGTACGGTGATCACCTGGGCGCAGAACACGTTGATCTTCGGCGACGTCGGCTTCGCGTTCCGGTTGAGCTTCCTCAACAAATGCGACGAGAACGAACGGCCGTTGGTCGCGGAATATTTCCAGCGCGTGTTCGGCAAGGACCTGCCGGAGAGCGTGGTGGGGAAAGCGTAAGGACCGGATGACGAAGGCCGAGGCTATCGAGCGGTTGCGTGCGCGTGAACCCGAACTGCGCCAGCTCGGGATCACGCGGCTGTCGATTTTCGGATCGACGGCGCGCGACGAGGCGCGGCCGGACTCGGACGTCGATCTCGTCGCGACGGTGGATTATGATGCGATCCGTGCGCTCGGCCCGTTCGGCTTCTTCGGGATCGAAGGCCGGATCGAGGACATGCTCGGTGTCAAGGTCGACTTCATGACCGAGGCGTCGCTGGAGCCGCGGTTGCAGGCGCAGGTCGATCGGGATCGCGTCCATGTCTTTTGATCGTATTGAAAGCCGTCTTCACCATATCGTCGACAATGCCGACCGCATCTCGGTCTATCTCGACGGCTACGATTACGATCGCTTCCGGGCGGACCAGCTGGTCGCCGATGCGGTCGAACGGTGTATCGAACGGATATCGGAAGCGGTCGTACAGATCGGTGCGGAAGCCGTTGGTGTGCTCGCTCTCCCCGTACCGTTCAACGATGTGCGTAGTCTCGGCAATCGACTGCGCCATGAATACAGCCGGATCGATTCGCAGGTTATCTACGATACGGCGCGCACCGATATCCCCGCGCTGCGGGACGCCGCGCAACGCGCACTGGACAATTGATGGCAAACGATACCCCCCTCGACCGGTTCAAGGCGGTGCTCGCCGGGACGGCGCGCGCGATTTCGGAGGAGCCGGAGGTCGAACTCGGCTTCACCGCCGATGCGCCGGTGCAATCGGGCAAGCATATCAAGGTGCCGATGCCGCCGCGCACGCTGCCTGCCGAGCAAGTGGCGGAGGCGCGCGGCTTTTCCGACGGTTTCGCGTTGCGGCTGCGCCATCATGACGATGCGCTGCATTCGCGTCATGCGCCGGCCGAGGCGGTGGCGCGGTCGGTGTTCGACGCGGTCGAGAGCGCGCGGGTCGAGGCCCTGGGCAGCCGCGGCTATGCGGGGATCACCGACAATCTGGCGCATGCGCTCGACGTGCGGATGCGCAGCGACCCGATCACGCGCGCGCGGACGCGCGAGGAAGTGCCGCTGGCCAGCGCATTGTCGCTGCTGGTGCGCGAGAAACTGACCGGGCTGGAGGCGCCCGCCGCCGCGGCGCCCGGCCTCGCTTTGGTGCGCGAATGGATTGACGCGCGCACCGATCTGTCGAGCCTCGCGCTCGCGCTCGACGACCAGCGTGCCTTCCAGAGCCTCGCGATGAAGATGCTCGAGGAGCTGGAATTGGTCGAGGGCGAGGTCTTGCCCGAGAATGCCGACGAGGGCGGCTCGGAGGACGAAGGCACCGACGAGCAGCAGCAGGACGAGGGCGAGGAGGATCAGGAGCAGGAGGGCGGCCAGGGCGAAGGCGAGGTCGACGCACGCGGCGAGGCGCAGGAATCGGACAGCGACGACGGCGAGGGCGAGGAATTCGGCGACCAGTCGATGGACGACCTCGACGGCGAGCCGGGCGACGATGGTGAGGATGGCATGCAGCCGGTGCGCCCCAACCGCCCGAACAGCGATTTCATGCCGCAGTTCGAATATAAGCCGTGGACGACGCAGTTCGACGAGGTCGTCGCCGCCACCGACCTGTGCGACGCCGAGGAACTGGCGCGGCTGCGCGGCTATCTCGACCAGCAGCTCGCGCATCTGCAGTCGGCGGTGTCGAAGCTCGCCAACCGCTTGCAACGCCGGCTGATGGCGCAGCAGTCGCGGTCGTGGGATTTCGATCAGGACGAGGGCATGCTCGACGCGGCGCGGCTGGCGCGCGTCGTCGTCACACCGGGCCAGTCGCTGAGCTACAAGATCGAGCGCGAGACCGATTTCCGCGACACGGTGGTGACGCTGCTCATCGACAATTCGGGCTCGATGCGCGGCCGGCCGATCGGCATCGCCGCGATCAGCGCCGATATCCTCGCGCGGACGCTGGAGCGCTGCGGCGTGAAGACCGAGATCCTCGGCTTTACCACCCGCGCGTGGAAGGGGGGGCAAGCGCGCGAGACGTGGCTGGCCGCGGGGCGCCCGCCGCAGCCGGGGCGGCTCAACGACATCCGCCACATCGTCTACAAGAAAGCGGACGAGCCGTGGCGGCGCGCGCGCACCAACCTCGGCCTGATGATGCGCGAGGGGCTGCTCAAGGAGAATATCGACGGCGAGGCGCTGCTCTGGGCGCACAGCCGGCTGCTCGCGCGGCCCGAGGAGCGGCGCATCCTGATGGTGATCAGCGACGGCGCCCCGGTCGACGACTCGACGCTGTCGGTCAATTCGGGCAGCTATCTGGAGCGGCACCTGCGCCAGGTGATCGGCTGGATCGAGGGCAAGTCGCCGGTCGAGCTGGTCGCGATCGGCATCGGCCACGACGTGACGCGTTATTATGCGCGAGCGGTGACGATCATGGACGCCGAGCAACTGGGCGGCACAATCATCGAGCAACTGGCGGCCTTGTTCGACACGCCGTGATCGGGGCATAACCTGCCTCGTATACGATTCGGGGGTGTCGAATGGCGTTCGGGGCGTGGAAAGCGGGGCTATGTCTGTTCCTTGCGACGGCGGCGGTCGCGCACGAGCCATCGCAGGCGGATCTGGCCGCAGCGGATGCCGCACGCAAGGCGGTGGAAGAAGGGCGTTACCTTGACGCCGAACGGACGCTGCGCAGGGCTGCTTTCGACGACAAGGGCGTCGCAAAACCAGGATACGCCTATGATCAATGGATGGAAATCCATGGGCTGCTGGATGGCGAGCCCGGCCCGGCGATCCCGGAGCCTGACGCTCGGATCGATGCCGAACAGCAAGCGGCGATCGCACGATTGAAGGCGGCGACGCCGCACGACGCGCTTGCCACGATCGTCGAGCAGGCGAAGACGCATCGGCTGGTGATCCTGAACGAGGATCACGCCAGCCCGCGCGATCGTGCCTTCGGATGGCAGGTGGCCCGCGCGCTGCGTCCGCTCGGCTATGACGTGCTGGGGATCGAGACGCTCAACAACGTTGCCGACGATCGCGAGGCAGCGGGGATGATGGCGACGCTCTTGCGCGAAGGCTATGCGCATCGCGTGTCGACGGGTTATTACGTGCGAGATCCGGTGTTCGCCGATTTCGTGCGGCAGGCGCTGATGGTCGGCTATCGTCCGGTCGCCTATGAGACGACCGACCATACGCCAAAGGGCGACGTGATCGCGCGGATCGAAGCACGCGAACAGGCGCAGGCCAACTTCATCGTCCGTCGTGCCTTGCAGCGGAATCCCAACTCGAAGATTTTGCTCTACGTCGGCTTTCATCATGTCACCGAAAACCCGACCGATATGGACGGCAAAAAGGTGTCTTGGCTGGCGACGCGGCTGAAAGCCATGACGGGGATCGATCCGCTCACGATCGATCAGACGACGCTGAACGCCAATGGCGCCGGGGAGCCAACCCTGTATGCGGCGGTCGCCGATCGGATCGTGACGAGGCCCGCGGTGATGTTTGCGGACGGGACGCCGCTGGTCGTCGGCCATTATGCCGGGCTGGTCGACCTGCAGGTCGCGCATCCGCGGACGACGCGGATCGGCGGCCGGCCGGACTGGTTGCTGGCGATGGGGCGCACGCCGACGCCGATCCCCGCAAAGCTACTGCCGAAAAAGGGGCAGAGGTTGGTGCAGGCGTTCGTCACCGGCGAGACCAACGCGATCCCCGTCGATCAGGTGGTGGTGACCGCGGGTCGTTCGGCGCCCGTTCTGATGCTGCCGAAGGCACCGGTGACCTTTGTCGTACAGGACGCCGGCGCGGTGCCGAAGCCCTGAGAACAAAAGGATTTCTGGCCAAACACCTGCGTTCCTGCTTGGCTGCGGGACAACAAGGGGACGTGCCGGTGATCGATCGTGGACGTGGGATGATGGCGCCGGGTCGTTCGGCATGAACCGTTCCGCGCTGCGCATACTCGCCGGCCTCGCGCTCGGGTTGATCGGCGGGGCGGTCGTCAGCGGACGGTCGTTCGCCGGGGCGCTGCTGGCGGTTAGCGGGCCGGTCGGGCGGTTGTGGCTCGATGCGTTGACGATGACGGTGGTGCCGCTCGTCTTCTCGCTGCTCGTCACCGGCATCCTCGGTGCGGCGCAGGATGCGCGGCAGGATCGGGTGGCGTTGCGCGCGTTGCTGTGGTTCGCGGCGTTGCTGTGCGGCGGGTGCCTTGCGGCGGCGGCGAGCACGACCTTGCTGCTGCACCTGTGGCCGGTCGGCGATGGGGCGGCGTTGCGACCGGTCGGCGCGGTGCCGGTGATCGGCGGGGCGGGGGACTGGCTCGGCAACATCATCCCGACCAATCCGATCAAGGCGGCGGCGGAGACGGCGATGGTGCCGCTCGTCGTCTTCGCGCTCTTCTTCGGCTTCGCCGCGGCGCGCGTCGCCCCCGAGCTGCAACGCGCGTTGCAGACGATGTTCCGCGCGATCGCCGAGACGATGCTGGTGATCGTGCAATGGGTGCTGCTGGTCGCGCCGATCGGCGTGTTCGCGCTCGCCTTCGGGCTCGGCGCGCGGGCGGGGAGCGGCGCGGTCGCGGTGCTGGTGCAGTATGTCGTGATCGTCGCTTGCGCGTGCCTGCTGATCGCCGTGCTCGCCTATGTCGTCGTGCTGGTCGGCGGCGGGCTGTCGCCGCTGCGCTTCGCCAAGGCGGCGCTGCCGGCGCAGGTTGTTGCGTTGTCGACGCAATCGTCGCTGGCGACGCTGCCGGCGATGATCGAGGCGGCGCCCGCGCTGGGTGTCGAGCGCAATGCGGCGGGGATCATCCTGCCGCTCGCGGTGTCGATCTTCCGCGCCGCGAGCGCCGCCGCCAATATCGCGGTCGCGCTGTATCTGGCGGCGGTCTACGGCGTGTCGCCGGGGATCGGCATGCTGGTGATGGGCGCCCTGGTGGCCGCCGCGGTCAGCCTCGCCGCGGTCGGGCTGCCGGCGCAGGTGTCGTTCTTCGCGACGATCGGGCCGGTGTGCCTCGCGCTCGGCGTGCCGGTGGAGCTGTTGCCGCTGCTGCTCGCGGTCGAGACGATCCCCGATCTGTTCCGCACCGTCGGCAACGTCACCGCCGACATGGCGGTGATGCGGCTAGCCGGCGCGGGTGACGACCGCGGCGACCAGCGCGATGCGGTCGACGTCGCGGTATAGGTCGCTCTCCAGTTCTTCGCCGAAGACGTCGGGGTCGATCTCGCGATAGCGCATCGTGCAGCCGCGCGCCGCCGCCGCCTCGGCGAGCGCGGCGGCGAGCTGGTCGTGGCCGCGGACGATCGCGCTGCCGGTGTACAGGATCAGCCGGCCGGCGGGGGCGAGCCGGTCCATCGCCATCACCGCCATGTCGAGCGACACCTGCCCGCCGTGCATCGCGCCGCCGTGACGGTAGAGCCGCTTGCCGCTGTCGATGACATAGGGCGGGTTGGCGGTGGCGACGTCGATCTCGCCCGCTATCGCGGCGAGGCTGTCGCTTTCGTGGAAGTCGGCACGGATGCCCGCGGCGGCGGCGTTGATGCGGGCGAAGCGCAACGCGACCGGATTGACGTCGGTCATATGGATGCGCAGCCCCGGGCAGGCGGTGGCGGCAACGAGGCCGCCGACGCCCGAGCCGGTGCCGATATCGACCATCTGCGCGCCGTCGCGTGCCGGACAGTCGCGCAATTCGTCGCGGATCAGGTCCGCGAAGCGATAGCTGTCCGGGCCGAAGAAGACCGCGTCGGCATCGTCGGTCGGATACGCCGAGTGGATGAAGAGATGGTCGTGGAGGCGCGAGACGCGGATCGTCGCGCGGCGGCGATCCCCCGCGGGCGCAGTGAGGCCGGCGCGGTCGAGCAGCGCCTCGATCGCCGGGTCGCAGTCGCCGGGGCGATAGGGCAGGCTCCAGCCGAGCATGTCCTCGACGCAGCGCGCATACTGCCGATCGGGACGGGCGAGGACGCGGGCATGCGTCGCCGGGGTCGGGGTGACGAAGCGATAGTCGCGGTCGCGCAATAGGGTGAGGAGTTGCAGCAGCTCGGCGTCCGCCGATCGAAGGGCCGGCTGGTCCGGTCTCGACACCCGTGATTCTCCGTGGATCGTTGATGTGGCGTAACGTCTTGGGATGGTGGGGGTTCCTATGCCTTCGGGAAGCGTTCGTCCGATCTCCGCCATGCCGGACTTGTTCCGGCATCCGCGGGGGAAGAACCGTCGACCCTGAGGAATTGTCAACGGATCGAGACCTCCGCGAGAGTCCACATCGGGCAGCATAGTGCTCCTGCGAAAGCAGGAGCCTAGGACCAAGCGAACCAACGCTTTATGGCGCTCGGGACGCCTGGGCTCCTGCGTTCGCAGGAGCACTGGGGTAGTGGTTTCGATCGAGCTCGCATTACGGCGTGCGTCTGGTGTGCTCGCGAGCATCGCCCGCCTCCATCGCTGGCGGCGCGGCGGGGGATCATTGTAGGGCGGTCGCGCTTTGACGCAGCGCGATGGGATCAGCGGAGACGATATGACCAAGACGGCTTTCATCACCGGCGCGACCGCCGGCATCGGCGCGGCGGCGGCGGCGGCGTTCGTGGGCGCGGGGTGGCGGGTGGTCGCCACCGGGCGACGCGTCGAGCGGCTCGACGCGTTGCGCGCGCGGCTCGGCGACGCGGTGCATACGCTCGCCTTCGACGTCGCCGACGAGGCAGCGGCGGGCAAGGCGATCGCCGGGCTGCCGGAGGGCTGGCGCGACATCGATCTGCTGATCAACAACGCCGGCCTCGCGCTCGGCACCAAACCGGCGCAGGAGGCGAACCTCGACGACTGGCAGACGATGATCGCGACCAACGTCACCGCTTTGGTATCGCTGACCCACCGGCTGCTGCCGGGACTGATCGCAAGGCGGGGGGCGATCATCAATCTGTCGTCGGTGGCGGCGACCTATCCGTATAGCGGCGGCAACGTCTATGGCGGCACCAAGGCGTTCGTCGAGCAATTCTCGCTCGGCCTGCGCGCCGATTTGCACGGCAAGGGGGTGCGCGTCACCTCGATCGAGCCGGGGATGGTGGAGACCGAATTCACCACGGTGCGCACCGGCGGCGACCAGGCGGCCTCCGACGCGCTCTACAAGGGCGCCGATCCGATGACCGCGGAGGATATCGCGGCGACGATGCTGTGGGTGGCGACGCTTCCGCCGCACCTCAATATCAACCGGCTCGAGCTGATGCCGGTCAGCCAGTCGTTCGCGGGCTTTCAGGTCGCGCGCGCGGGCTGATCCGCCTCGGCGCAGGGGTCGCGCAGCCGGCCCGAGAGGAAGGCGATCAGCGCCTCGACCCGCGCCGGGCGCAGCGCGCTCGGCGGGGTGAGCAGGTGGAGGCCGATCGGCGCGGCGGACCAGTCCGGCAGGATCGTCACCACCGCGCCGCTGCCGATATGCGGACCGACGATGAAGCCGGGCAGGCGGGCGATGCCGAGCCCGGCGACGAGCGTCGGGATCAGCGCCTCGCCGCTGTTGGCGATCAGCGGCCCCTGCGGACGAATCGCGACATCGCTGCCGTCGACATGCTGAAAGCGCCACGGCGCGAGCACGTTGGAATAGCCGAGCACGCGGTGGCGGGCGAGTTCGGACGGGTGCGCGGGCGTGCCGTGCGCGGCGAGATAGGCGGGCGCGGCGACCAGATGCGTGCGGATGTCGCACAGGCGGCGACCGCGCAGGCTGCTGTCGGGCAGGTCGCCGATGCGCAGCGCGACGTCGAAGCCCTCGGCGACGATGTCGACGCGCGCGTCGGACAGGTGCAGGTCGATCTCGATACCGGGATGCGCGCCGAGAAATTCGGCGAGCAGCGGCGCGACGTTGCGCACGCCGAAGCTCATCGGCGCGGCGAGGCGGACTCGGCCGGTCGGCGCGCTCAACGCGTCGCGCGCGGCTTCCTCTGCGGCCTGCGCCTCGGCGAGGATGCGCGCGGCGTGCGCGGCGAGCGGCTTGCCCGCCTCGGTGAGCGCGAGCCGGCGCGAGGTCCGGTGGAACAGCGACTGGCCGATCTGCTCTTCCAGCCGGGTGATCGCCTTCGACACGGTCGCCTTGCTGAGCCCGATCGCATCGGCGGCGGCGCTGAACGAATTATGTTCGGCGACGGCGGCGAAGATCGCCCAGGCTTCGAGATCGGGTAGGCGCATTGCGGGTCCTTCGCTGGCGATCGGGTCACCGCTATCAGTGCAGACGACCGGGTGCCATGGTTTCGCCGACGGCGTCGTGCGGCCGAGGCTGTTTTCTATAATGAACGGACACAGACGGAGCGGACGGCATGCGCGCTGAAGACATACTTCCGGGGGATGCGAGTCATATCGAACGTGGCGGCATGACGCTGCGCAAGGGAACGGTGGCAGCGTTCCTTGCCAATGCGGCGATCTGGCTCGATCCGGCAGCGGAACCGGCCGACGTGGCGGCGGCGGAAGCGGCGATGATCGAGGCCCGGCCTGTGCTGGAGGCACTCGCTCTCTTCGATATCTTGGCCCCGCGCGATCCCCGGCTCGGCGCCTTAATGGGTGTCTGACGCCGGGGCATCGGAACCTAGCGTGGAAACGGTCGGTTTCCAGCGTTTCCGTTTACGCGCCGTCCCTGCGGGACCATTTAGGGTGCGACACGCACATTGGAGACGTTCGGATGACCAAGGTTCTGGTGCTCTATTATTCGTCCTATGGCCATATCGAGCAGATGGCGGACGCCGTCGCCGAAGGCGCCCGCGCCGGCGGTGCCGAGGTGGATATCCGCCGCGTCGCCGAGACGGCGCCGGACGAGGTCGTCAAGGCGGCGCACTTCAAGACCGATACCGCGCATCCCGAGATCGAGGGGCCGGACGCGCTCGCGCAATATGACGCGATCATCGTCGGCGCACCGACCCGCTATGGCCGGATGCCCGCGCAGATGGCGGCCTATTGGGACACGACCGGGGGTCTGTGGGCGAAGGGCGCGCTGGTCGGCAAGGTCGGCGGTGCGTTCACCTCGACCGCCAGCCAGCATGGCGGGCAGGAGACGACCCTGTTCTCGATCATCACCAACCTGCTGCATCACGGCATGACCATCGTCGGTCTGGATTATGGCTTCCAGGGGCAGATGGGCGTCGACGAGGTCCGCGGCGGCTCGCCGTACGGCGCGACGACGATCTCGGCAGGCGACGGTTCGCGCCAGCCGCATGAGGAAGAACTGGCCGGTGCACGCTATCAGGGCAAACGGATCGCCGAGACGGCCGCGAAGCTGAAGTGAGGCGAGGGGGCGGCCTGCCGATGGGCGGGCCGCCTCGACATCCTCTCCGTCAACTCCGCTAAGGCTCCTGCGACGGCAGGAGCACCGTGCTGGCTGGATGGCTGTACCTACCCCGCTGCCCCGCGCGTGGCGCTCCGCCGCAAACGCGCCTACATCTCTGACGATGCCGACCCAGCCGCCCCGTTTGCCGCCGCCCGCGCCCGAGGATGCCGCGGCGCGCAACATGCGGTTGCTGGTGTTGCTGCGCTGGATGGCGGTCGGCGGGCAGCTCGCGGCGATCCTGATCGTCCATTACGGGCTCGGCATCCGCCTGCCGATCGTCGCGATGGGGGTGGTGCTCGCGGCGCTCGTCATGCTCAACGTCATCACGTGGCTGGGGCATCCGCATTGGCCGGTGACTAATTTCCAGTTGTTCGGCTCGCTCGCCTGCGATGTCGTCGCGCTGTCGGTGCAGCTTTATCTCAGCGGCGGGGCATCCAATCCGTTCGTGTCGCTGTATCTGTTGCAGGTCGTCATGGGCGCGGTGCTGCTCCATGCCTGGACGAGCTGGGCGCTGGTCGGGCTGACCTCCGTGGCGCTCGCGCTGGTCGCGTTGCTCAGCCCGCCGCTGGCGGTGCCGGCGGGGTTCGCGACGCATCTGTCGCCGGTCTACGTCATCGGGCTATGGGCCAATTTCGTGCTCGCCGCGGTGCTGCTGGTGCTGTTCGTGACGCGCATCGCCGCCAATCTGCGCAGCCGCGACGCGCATCTCGCCACGATGCGCCAGCGTGCGGCCGAGGAGGATCATATCGTCCGCATGGGCCTGCTCGCGAGCGGCGCGGCGCATGAACTCGGCACGCCGCTGTCGTCGATCCTCGTGCTGCTCGGCGACTGGAAGAGCGAGGCGGCGATCCGCACCGAACCGCGCCTCGCGGCCGAGGTCGACGAGATGCAGGCGGAGGTGATGCGCTGCAAGACGATCGTGTCGGGCATCCTGTTCGCCGCGGGCGAGGTGACCGGCGAGGCGCCCGAACGCACCACGCTGCGCCGCTTCCTGTCGGGGATCGTCGCGGTCTGGCCGGGGACGGTGACGTTCGAGGATCGGATCGGCGAGGATCGGCCGATCGTTTCCGACCGCGCATTGGGGCAGGCGCTCACCAATCTGCTCGACAATGCCGCGGAGGCGGGCGCATCGGCGATCACGCTGACTGCGACGGTGGCGGAAGAGACGATCGTGCTGACCGTGCGCGACGATGGCAGCGGCTTTCCGCCGGCGGTGCTTGCCGGGATCGGCAAGCCCTATAACACCAGCAAGGAACGGCGCGGCGCGGGGCTTGGGCTGTTCCTCGCCACCAACGTGCTGCGGACGCTTGGCGGCACGCTGGCGGCGCGCAACATCGCGGGCGGGGCGGAGATGGTGCTGCGGCTGCCGATGGCGGCGCTGGCGTTGGAGGAGGGAGCATGAGCGGGCGACGGCTGCTGATCGTCGAGGACGACGCCAATTTCGCGCGGACGCTGGGGCGCTCGTTCGAGCGGCGCGGCTATGCGGTGACGATGCTGCCGGGGCCCGACGGGCTGGAGGCGGCGGTGACCGACTTCAAGCCCGATCATGCGGTGGTCGACCTGCGGCTGGGCGGTGCGTCGGGACTGACCTGTGTAGCTGCGATCCACGGCATCGATCCGGGCATCAAGATCGTCGTGCTGACCGGCTTCGCCAGCATCGCAACCGCGGTCGAGGCGATCAAGCTCGGCGCGACCAACTATCTGACCAAGCCGGCCAATACCGACGATATCGAAGCGGCGTTCGCGCGGATCGACGGCGATGCCGGCGCGACGATCGCCGCGGCGCCGCCGACCTCGATCAAGACGCTGGAATGGGAGCATATCCACCAGACGCTGGCGGACGCGGACTTCAACATCTCCGAGGCGGCGCGGCGGCTGGGGATGCACCGGCGGACGCTGGCGCGGAAGCTCGACAAGCGGCACATGGGGTAGCACCTAATTCCTCCCCGGTACGGGGAGGGGGACCGCCGCGTGCAACGCGGTGGTGGTGGGGGGCTTCCACCGGAACTGGCGTTTGTAGAGGCCCCCCCTCCGTCACGCCCTACGGGCGCGCCACCTCCCCGTGCCGGGGAGGAATTTACTGGAGCAGTTTCGGGGCTTCCTGCTGGATCACGTCGCGGATCTTGCCGGCGAACAGGCCGAGGAAACCGGGTAGGTCGACGATCGCATGGACGTTGCTGTCCGACACGGTCGCGCGGCAGCCGATCGACTGGCCCATCGCGCCGACGGTGAAATGCATCGTATCGCCCTCCCAGCGATGCTCGACCTGCGCGCCGCCGGGGATCAGCCGGCCGATCTTGCCGATGCCGCCGTCGAGCCGCTCGCGCACCGCGGTCTTGCCGAGCTGATGGGGGATGTTGAGTTCGATCGGGGCGCTCATTGGGGATCCTTCGTCGTGGCGAACAGCATCGCATCGTCCCCGAACGCCTTGAACTCGAGCGCGTTGCCCGATGGGTCCGAGAAGAACATCGTCGCCTGCTCGCCCGCCTCGCCGCGGAAGCGGACGTGCGGCTCGATCCCGAAGCGCACGCCGGCGGCGGCGACGCGCTCGCTGAGCGCCTGCCAGTCGGCCATGGTGAGGACGACGCCGAAATGGGGGACGGGGACGTGGTGGCCGTCGACTTCGTTGGCGACCTGCACGGCGCGGGCGGCGGGGTCGAGATGCGCGACGATCTGATGGCCGAACAGGTCGAAGTCGATCCATTGGTCGCTGGAGCGGCCCTCCGGGCAACCGAGCACGCCGCCGTAGAAGACGCGCGCCGCGGCGAGATCGTGGACCGGAAAAGCGAGGTGGAAGGGGCGTAGGGACATGGCGCGAAGGTAGGGGACGGTGGTGTCTGGCGCTACCGCAATTCCTCCCCCGCCAGGGGGAGGGGGACCGTTCGGCGTCAGCCGAATGGTGGAGGGGGAGGGCACGGCGAGCCGTGATGGCGAACTCTGCCCTTTCCTCCCCCTCCGTCACGCCCTGCGGGCGCGCCACCTCCCCCTGGCGGGGGAGGAATTCAACGGTTTGCCGTTATGTCGTCACCTCAAATGTGTCTGGACTGAAAGAGGGCCCGCGGGCATGCGAGCCACTTCCAAGCGGGGGAGGACATCGGGTTTGGCGCGCGCTACACGGCGCCGCATGCCCGCCTTTCTTTCCCGCCGTCCCGCCCTCGTCGCGCTGATCCTCGGGGCGATCGCCGCGACGGGGTTCGCGCCGTTGCAGCTTTGGCCGTTGACGCTGGTCGGGCTCGCCGGGCTCGCCGCGCTCGTCCAGCGCGCCGACACCGGCCGGCGGGCCTTGTGGCTCGGCTGGTGCTGGGGCGTCGGGCATTTCACGATCAACAACAACTGGTTCCAGCACGCCTTCGACTTTCAGGACAAGATGCCGCCGGTGCTAGGCTATTTTGCCGCGGTCGGGCTGGCGCTGTATCTGGCGATCTTTCCGATGGCCGCCGCCGGGATCGGCTGGCGCTTCGGCCGCGGCGAGCGGCCCAACGCGGGCTATGCGCTGGTCTTCGCGGCGGCGTGGATCGCCAGCGAATATCTGCGCAGCGTCCTGTTCAGCGGCTATGCCTGGGACCCGATCGGCGTGATCTGGCTGCCGGTGATCGGCGTCGCGCGGCTGTCGGCGTGGATCGGGACCTATGCGCTGTCGGGCGTGACGGTGGTGGCCGCGGTGTCTTTGCTGCTGTTGCCGCAGCGGCGCTGGCGCGTGCCGGCTGGGCTGGCGGCGGTGCTGGTGCTCGCCGCGGTGTCGGCGCCGTGGACGCAGGCGCCCCCCGCACGGCGTGATGCGCCGCTACTGCGCGTCGTCCAGCCCAATGTCGGGCAGGACGCGCGCGGCGAGGGCGATCAGGAGGTGATGCTCGCCGCGCTGATCCGCCAGTCGGGGACGCCCGGGCCGCGGCCGCGGCTGGTGCTGTGGCCCGAGGGGGTGATCCGCGACTACCTGGAAAGCGGCTATCCGCGCTGGATCTATTTCGGCCAAAGCCCGCTGTTCAACCGCTGGCGGCTGGCGCGGCTGCTCGGCCCGCGCGACGTGCTGATGACCGGCCATACGCCGCTGCGCTTCGACACCAAGGGCGATGTCGCGGGCGCGTCCAATTCGGTGTTCGCGCTCGATGCCCGCGCGCGCATCGTCGGCCGCTACGACAAGGCGCATCTGGTGCCGTTCGGCGAATATCTGCCGATGCCGTGGCTGCTCAAGCCGCTCGGCCTCGCGCGGCTGGTGCCGGGCGATTTCGACTTCGACGACGGCCCCGGCCCGCGGACGCTGACGATCCCCGGTTTCGGCGCGATCGGCTTCCAGATCTGCTACGAGATCATCTTCTCGGGGCGCACCGTCGACGAGGTGCATCGGCCGGCGATCCTCTTCAACCCGTCGACCGATGCGTGGTTCGGCCGCTGGGGGCCGCCGCAGCATCTCGCGCAGGCGCGGATGCGCGCGATCGAGGAAGGGCTGCCGATCGTCCGCTCGACTCCGACCGGGATTTCGGCGGTGATCGCCGCCGACGGACGGCTGCTCGCCACCGTCCCGCACGAGACCGCGGGCGCCATCGAGCTGCCGATGCCGCCGGCGCTGCCGCCTACAGTGTTCAGTCGCTTGGGGAATTGGGCGGCGTTGATCGTGGCATTGGTCTTCGCGGCGGCGGCGATTGCCATCCGCCGCCGCGCGCGGTAGGAGCGACATATAAAGGCATCTTTATATCGTTATGAGGCAGTGATGCGCAGCAGCTATATCTTCACGTCCGAGTCCGTTTCCGAAGGCCATCCCGACAAGGTCGCCGACCAGATCAGCGACACGATCGTCGATCTGTTCCTGTCCAAGGATGCGGAGGCGCGTATCGCTTGCGAGACGCTGACCACCACCAACCTCGTCGTGCTGGCGGGCGAAATCCGCTGCAAGGGCGTGTACGAGAACGGCGCCTGGGCCGAGGGCGCGCTCGCCGAGATCGAGGCCGCGGTGCGCGCCACGGTGAAGCGGATCGGCTACGAACAGTCGGGCTTCCACTGGGAAAGCTTCACCTTCGAGAACAACCTCCACGGCCAGTCGGCGGAAATCGCGATGGGCGTCGACGAGGGTTCGAACAAGGACGAGGGCGCGGGCGACCAGGGCATCATGTTCGGCTATGCGACCGACGAGACGCCGGGCCTGATGCCGGCGACGCTCTATTACAGTCACAAGATCCTCGAGACGATGGCGGCAGACCGCCATTCCGGCAAGGCGCCGTTCCTCGAACCCGACGCCAAGAGCCAGGTGACGCTGCAATACGAGAATGGCGTGCCGACGCGTGCGGTGGCGCTGGTCGTCTCGACGCAGCACAAGGCGGGCTATTGCTTGCAGGGCGACAATGCCGATGCCGCCAAATATGACGTGCTCAAGGATTACGTCACCGGCGTGCTGACCAGCACGCTGCCCGAGGGCTTCGTCACCGACGAGACCAAGGTGTATATCAACCCGACCGGCGCGTTCGAGATCGGTGGTCCCGACGGCGACGCGGGCGTCACCGGCCGCAAGATCATCGTCGACACCTACGGCGGCGCCGCCCCCCACGGCGGCGGCGCGTTCAGCGGCAAGGACCCCACGAAGGTCGACCGTTCGGCGGCGTACGTCGCGCGGTATCTTGCCAAGAACGTCGTCGCGGCGGGTCTCGCCAAGCGCTGCACGATCCAGCTCAGCTATGCGATCGGCATTGCCGAGCCGCTGTCGGTCTATGTCGATACGCATGGCACGGGTACGGTCGACGAGGCGAAGCTGGAGCAGGTGCTGCCGCAGCTCGTTCGCCTGACCCCCAAGGGCATTCGCCAGCATCTCAAGCTCAATGCGCCGATCTACGTCAAGTCGGCGGCTTATGGTCACTTCGGCCGCGAGCCCGAGGGCGATCTGTTCACCTGGGAAAAGACCGATCTGGTCGACCGGCTGAAGGCGGCGGTCGCCTGATCCGTCCGATCCGACTTGCATGATCGGCACCCTCCCGCGTCGCTGGACGCGGGAGGGTGTTTTCTTATCGGGGCAAATAGCGCGCGGTGCCGGCGCGCGCCGGGCGCGCCGCCGCCTTATCGCCGATACGCGTCGTTGATATCGGCCATCCAGCCGGCCTTGGGCACCGCGCCGACGCCGCGCGGTTTGCGCGCTTCGTCGAGGTCGATCGGTTCGGCGAAGCGGACGCCGGCGAGCCGGTCCTTCACCCAGACGACCTCGCCGGTCAGCTCGGTGATATGACCCATCTCCAGCCGCAGCAGCATGCCGGTGGCGAAGTCGCCCGCATTCTCGATGCAGGCGCCCGAGCGCGACAGATTGCGCACCCGGCGCTCGACCGGCGAACCATCGGGCACACTGACCGCGGCGCGGACGATGACGCTATTGCGCTTTTCGCGCGAGGGTTCGGGAGGGGTGTTCATAACGCTGCCGTATCGGTTATCTATCATGGGCTCCACAGGAAACCCAATACAACTATCCCTGAAGTGGTTCTTTCCGGCTGGCGGACGGCGGCACGACGCGGTTGAACAGCGCATCGACCAAGGCTTCCGATACCCAGCCGATCACGCCGCCGACGAGCACGTCGGAGAGATAATGGTTGCCGGCGACCGGCTGGATCGCGGCGACCGCGGCGACGCCGAGCGCGGCGGGGGTCGCCGCGCCGTCGACCTCGCGCGAGACCGCGCGCGCCACTGCGACCGCGCCGGCGGTGTGGCCCGACGGGAACGAGCTGAGGTCGTGATCGTGACTGTCGCCGGCCTCGAAGCGATGGTCGCCGTCGTCGATCGCCTTGGCGGGGCGGGTGCGGTCGATCGAGCGTTTGATCGCGCTCTTGACGCCGGTGGCGACGAGATGCGCGGCGAGCATCCGCGCGCCGCCGCGGACCATGTCGGGCCGCCGCCCGACCAGCCCCGCCGCCATCGTGGCGATCGAGGCGGTGATCAGTTGCGGCTGGTCGGCGACCTCGCCGAGGAAGCTGGCGAAGCGGACCGGCGCCGTATCGCGCTTCGCCGCCGCCTCGTTGGTCAACTGGCGATCCGCCCGTTCGACCGTCTTGGCGGCGGTTTTCGCCCCCGATCCCGACTTGCTCACTGCTCTTCTCCCTGCGGCGATTGGCCGCGTACCTGTCCGTGTGCGAGTACCGCGAAAATGCCGGCACCGCCGACGAGATTGCCGAGCACCGCCGGCGCGATCAGCCCCGCCAGCGTCTGGACGACGCCGGTCTGGCCGGCGAACAGCAGCAGGAAGGCCTCGCTGGAGCCGACGATCGAATGGCTGAAGCCGGCGATCGTCAGTATATAGGTGAAGGCGAAGATCACCGCGACGCTCTGGCTGCGGGCATTGGGCAGCGCCCAGGCGAGGATCGCGATCATGAAGCCGGCGGGAATCGCGTTGATGAAGGTCCGGCCGGCGGACAATTCGGTGATTCCCATCGAAATGGCGAGTGCGGCGTGGCGGATCGCGTCGCTGCCCATCGCGCCGGTGGTGATCGCGAGCCCGGCAAGCGCGGTGCCGAGCAGATTGGCGACGAGGACAATGCCCCACAGCCGCAACGTACGCGCCAGCGCCCAGCGCGACGGCCGCGTCACTAGCGGCAGCATCGCGGTGATCGTGCTTTCGGTGAACAATTGCATCCGGCCCAGGATCACCGCCATGAACCCAATGGGATAGCCCAGGCCGCTGACCAGTTTGCGCCACGGCGCGTCGGGCAAGGCGGCATGGAGCGCGGCTTCGGTGAGCAGCGAGACGCTGATCGCGATGCCCGCGGCGAGCGCCGACCAGAAGAGCTGCAGCGCCGGGCGGCGCAACTCGTCCTCACCCGATTCGCGTACCGTGCGGTGGAGCGTCTTGGCATCGGCGGCCTTGAGGCCGTCGCCATCGGAGGCGTCGTCGGTCATGTGCCGGTGCAACGGACCGCCGCCCCGCTTTGCTCCGCGCGGTGTGGGCGATTGCGGCGTTTCCCTGTCGCGGTTTGTGTTCTAGGGCGCGCCACCATGAACGATCCCGCCACCATCCGCCGCCTCTACGGCCGTCGTCAGGGCCATAAGCTGCGTATCGGCCAGGCCGCGCTGGTCGAGGAGACGCTGGCGCCGCTGAGCGTGCCGGAAGCGGGGCCGCTCGACGCGCGGGTGCTGTTCGGCGACGCCGAAGGGCAAGAGCGCCCGCTGGAGCTGGAGATCGGCTTCGGCGCAGGCGAGCATCTCGCGGGTCAGGCGACGATGCGGCCCGAGACCGGGTTCATCGGTTGCGAGCCGTTCCTCAACGGCGTCGTCGGCGCGCTCGGTCATATCCGCGACGGCGGCCTCACCAACGTGCGGCTGCACATGGGCGATGCGCTCGAGGTGGTCGAGCGGCTGCCCGATGCCAGCCTCAGCCGCGTCTATCTGCTCCACCCCGATCCCTGGCCGAAGGCGCGCCACGCCAAGCGGCGGATGATCAACCACGGCCCGCTCGACGCGATCGCCGCCAAGCTGAAGCCGGGCGCCGAATTCCGGCTCGGCACCGACGATCCGACCTATTGTCGCTGGGCGATGATGATCATGAACCAGCGCCGCGACTTCGTCTGGACGGCGCGGACGCCGGCGGACTTCCTGACCCGGCCCGACGACTGGCCGGAGACGCGCTACGAACGCAAGGCGCGGCGGCAGGGGCACGAAGTGTGGTATTTCCGATATATCCGGCAATAGCGGGACGCCCTTCGAGGTCGGCCCGCGACACTCTAAGGTCGTACTCCGGCCTTCGCCGGGGAACAGGGGGCGTTCTACCGAGCGCTCGCGACAGCCGGATCTAGCGGAGCAGCGCGCCGATCGCTTGCAGGATGGTGGCGCCGCCGAGCGGCGCTACCAGCAGCATCACGAGGTTGAAGCCGACCACCACTTCCATCGTCTTGCGTTGGCGCGGGGTCAGGCGGCGCGGTGGCGGCGGCTTGGGTTCCCAGCGGGGGGGAGGCACTTGGTCGCGGAAGTCGACGAACATGGACCCTCCTGGTGCGTCAGCGGCGACGCTTCTTCTTCTTGAGGTCCGGCGCAGGCCAGGCCGGTAAGGCGACATAGACGATCGGCACGACCTTGGCGATGGTCCGTACCGCATCAACCCCCGGATTGGCGGGAAATTGCGCGCGTGCCTTGGCGAAGATGAAGCGCGCGCGGGCGGCACCGGGGGCGGTCGCGCTGGTGCCGACCCAGCGCCAATGCCACGGCTCCCATTTCACATTCTGCTTGTTGCCGCCGGGAAAGGACATTTCGAAGCCGAAGCGCGGCGCGTTGGCGACCAGCCAGCGCGCCGCCGGCGTCGCCGCCATGCACGCCTCGGCATCGGGGCAGCCGTTGGCGGGGCGGACGGCGAAGTCGAGCGCATAGCCGGTCGAATGTTCGCTGTGTCCGGGCGGCGCGACGGAGATGGCGCGGGTCGCGTCGGGATCGCCACCGGCATCGGGATGTTCGCGGCAGAAGACGCTCGCCTGGCGGATGATCGACCGGTGGCACGACAGGGCGCGCAGCTGCCCCATCACCGCCGGATCGCCCTGCGCGGCGGCGAGCAGCCGTTCGAGATCGGAGATGGCGTCGCGGCGGAGCATGCAGCCGTTGAGCGCGAAGCCCGCCGGCGCCGGCACCAGCTCGTCGGGCGGCGCGTCGCCGTAGGGAAGGTGGCCGTAAACGCGGCCGTCGCTCGCCATGGTCGCCGAGGCGCCGGCGCAGACCTGCGCGGTCGCGGGGGCGGCGAGGGCCAAAGGGGCGAGCAGAAGAGCGGCACTGCGCATCGCGCGCCTCTGGCGCGGACGAGCAGGGAGTGGCAAGGCGTTTCTCATGCATGGCGACCGCGTATTGTTCATCGACGGCGAGGCTCTGGTCATCGACAAGCCCGCGGGCTTGCCGGTCGACAAACCGCGCGACGGCTCCCTCAGTCTGGAGAATCACCTCGATTCGCTGAAGTTCGGCTTTCAGCGCTGGCCCACGGCGGTGCACCGGCTCGACCGCGACACCAGCGGCTGCCTCCTGCTGTCGCGCAATCCCAAGGCGCAGGCGCGCTTCCAGCAGGCGTTCGAGCGTGGCGAGGTGGAGAAGCGCTATCTTGCGATCCTCTCCGGCATACCCGCCGAGAGCGAGGGTGTCATCGAGATGGCGCTCGGCAAGACCAGCACGCGCGAGGAGGGCTGGCGGATCGTCGAGGACCCCAAGGGCAAGGCGTCGCGCACCGCGTGGCGGGTGATCGCGACCCGCGACGATCATGCCTTGGTCGAGTTCCGGCCGACGACCGGGCGGACGCACCAGATCCGCGTCCATGCCGCGAGCGGGCTCGGCCTGCCGGTGGTCGGCGATCCCGTGTATGGCGCGGGCGAACCCGGCGGCATGATGCTGCATGCGGCGGCGCTGACCGTGCCGCGCGCCAACAAGGACCCGATCGTCGCCGAGGCGCCGCTGCCCGAGCGGTTCGGGCCATGGCCGGGGATCGTGTCGGCGACGCCGGCGGACTAGGCGGCGCGCGATGCCGCTGATCCAGGTGACGCGATCGATCGCGATCGACGAACGCGAGGTGGAGGAGAGCTTCACGCGGTCGTCGGGGCCGGGCGGGCAGCACGTCAACACCACCGACAGCGCGGTGCTGCTGCGCTTCGACGTCTGGGGCTCGCCCAACCTGCCCGATCTGGTCAAGGCGCGGATGAGCGTGCTGGCGGGATCGCGGCTCAGCAAGGACGGCGTGCTGACGCTGCGCGGCGAGAGCAACCGCTCGCAGGAGATGAACCGGCGCGAAGTACGCGAACGGCTTGTCGCGCTGATCCAGGAGGCGACGATCGTCCCGAAGAAGCGGCGGCCGACCAAGCCGAGCAAATCGGCCAAGGCACGGCGGGTGGACGAGAAGAAGGGGCGCAGCTCGGTGAAGGCCGGGCGCGGGCGGGTGCGGGTGGAATAGGGGGCAGGTCCTCCGTCGCTTTCGCATATTGGTGACCCCGGAGAGGATCGACCGGCTTCCTCATCAGCCACGTCACCCCGGACTCGTTCCGGGGTCTACCGAGCCGCTGGGGATCGGTAGACCCCGGAAGCCGTTCTCCTCGCCGCAGAGTGGACCCCGGAACGAGTCCGGGGTGACGGAGAAGCTCAAAAAGAACGGTGTCGACAGGACCGGCCATATGCGATCGCTTCCCGTAGCGGGGGAGGAATTGGGTCTTCGGTATATGCGTCCCACCGCATCGCCCCTACATCGCGCGGCATGTACCAGTTCGACATCTCCGCCGGCTCGAAGGCCGATCTGTACCGCGACCTGCTGTCCGCGCTCGATGCGCTGACCGCGGACGAGCCCGATGCCGTCGCCAACATGGCCAATGCCTCGGCGCTGATCTGGCAATATCTGCCGGACCTCAACTGGGCGGGCTTCTACCGGCTTATTGGTGACGAGCTCGTGCTCGGGCCGTTCCAGGGCAAGGCGGCGTGCATCCGCATCGCGCTCGGCAAGGGCGTGTGCGGCACCGCGGCGGCGACGCGGACGACGCAATTGGTCGAGGACGTCCATGCCTTCCCCGGCCATATCGCCTGCGACGCGGCGAGCCGGTCCGAGCTGGTGGTGCCGATCGTGCGCGATGGCGTGCTGGTCGGCGTGCTCGATCTCGACAGTCCGGAACCCGCGCGGTTCGACGCCGAGGATGCCGCCGGCTGCGAGGCGCTCGCGGCGCTGCTGGCGACTCGAACCCTTTGATCCGAAACGGGACTGCCGGCGGTCTGGCGACTCCGCAGGCGAAATGATAGGTGGATTGCTAATGTGACGTTAACCGTCGGCGTCGGGGGCGGCGTACGGGCAGCAGGGAGAAGACGATGCGGACGTGGTGGATTGCGACGGCCGGCCTGGTGCTGGGTGCCGCCGGTGGTGCAGACGCACAGCGCGTGGTCGCGCATGGCCCCGATGGCCAGCGCGCCGGCGCCGGCTATCCCGCGCCGGTCGTGGGCGTGGCGCCGCCCAAGACGATGCAATCGTGGCAGGCACCGCGCGGCGGCTATCGCCGGCCGGTGGCCGTGCCCGCGGGGCAGCCGCGCTGGGGCAGCAAGGTCGGCGGTCGCTGGTGGGGCGGCGCCAACGCGCCCGGCGGCTGGAGCGCCTATCGCCGGCCGTTCCGCGGCTATGCCTTGCCGAGCTATTGGGTCGCACCGCGCTTCTACATCACCGATTGGCAGGGCTATGGGCTCAGCCGCCCCATGCCGGGTTACAATTGGGTGCGCTATTACGACGATGCGGTGCTGATCGACGCGCGCGGGTCGGTGTTCGACACGCGCGACGGCATCGATTGGGACGGCTATGGCGACGGCGGCTATGCCCCGGACGATCGCGGCTATGACGACCGCGGTTACGACGACCGCAGCTATGAGCCGCGCAGCTATGCGCGGCGCGACGATGGCCTGGGCGGTGCGGTGATCGGCGCGGCGGCGGGCGGGGTCGCCGGCAATGTCATCGCCGGGCGCGGCAATCGCCTCGGCGGGACGGTGATCGGCGCCGGGGTCGGCGCCGCGGCGGGTTATGCCATCGATCGTGCCGAGGATCGGCGCGCGCCGCCACCACCGCCGCCGCCGGCCTATCGCCGGGACTATGACGTGCCGGTCGCGCCGGATCGCGCGCCGCCGCCGCCGGTTGGCTACGCACCGGGCGGGGAGGCCTGGCGTTCGGCGGACGGCACGATGACGGTGACGACGTCGAGCGGCAGCGCCGGCTATTATCGCGGCGGCTATTATTATCCGGGCGCGTCCTCGACCACCGTCGTGGTGCAGAGCGCGCCAGTGGTGACGACGACGACCACCGAAACCTTCGAGGATGCGGTGACCTATACGCGGCGGCCGGCGGTGCGGACCAAGACGCGGCGGGTGTGGCGGCCGGCGCCGAAGTGCAATTGCCGATGATGGCGCAGTTCATCGGTTAACCAACGGGGCACTTGGGCCGTCTGCGAAATGCGCGATGTACCCCGGCGGAGGCCGGGGCCAGTTGGGTGAAGGCTGGAAACAGCTTACCACGGCCCGCCCAACTGAACCCCGGCCCCCGCCGGAGTAGTTTCTGTCAGGCGGGCGTCGGGCTCAGCCGATCCCCAGATCCGCCGGCCCGAATGCGTGCGGCAGAAGCTCCGACAGCCGGTAGCTGGAGATCGCGTCGCCTTCCGCCCCGCCGCAATGCACCGCGAGATCGCGGCCGCCGAGCTGCGCGGCTTCGTTGAGCACCTGGCGGCAGCGTCCGCAGGGGCTGACCGGAGCGGTACCGGTGGCGCGGCCGTCGGCGTCCATCGCGCCGCCGATCACCCCGACCGCGACGACCTCGCGCAGCCGCCCGGCGGCGCTCGCGGTGGCGATCGCCACCGTCTCGGCGCAGAGCGACAGGCCGTAGCTCGCATTTTCGACATTGGCGCCGGTGATCAGGCTGCCGTCGGTCATCAGCAGCGCCGCGCCGACCGCGAAGCGCGAATAGGGCGCGTGCGCGTGGCGGGCGGCATCGCGCGCGGCGGCGATCAGGCGGGCGGGGACGTCGACAGGGTCTTGGGTCATGGTGCGACGACGTCCCAGTTCACAGGGCCTTCGATACCGTCGATGCGGCGGATGTCGCTCGCGCGCCACATCCGCCACGCACGCGCGGCATAAGCGGGGGGGAAGAGATTGGCGGTCGCCCAGACCGGCCGTTCGATCGCCGCCGAGATCGTGTACTCCGATTCGACGGGCTTGCTGAGGCGCAGCAGCACCGGCTTGCGGGTGTGCGTCTCGACCATCGTGATGAAGGTGCGCAGCTCGCGGACGAGGTCGGTACGGTCGGGGCGGGCGGTGCAGTCGGCGCGGTAATCGACGTCGACCGCGGCGGGTAAGGCGTCGGCAGTGCGCGGCACGAAGGCGTTGAACGCATTCGCCTGGTCGGCGCCCGGCTGGCACAGCGAATAGAGGTGGACCGCGCCGCGGCGCAGCCCCGCGTCGGGCACCGCGGACCAATTCGCCTCGAAACCCGGATCGCGGCGATCCCTGCCCGAGGTGGCGACGAGATAGGCGAAGTCGGCGCCGCGCGCGCGCACCGTGCCCCATTCGATCGCGCCGGGGTTTTCGGGCAGGTCGACGCCCTGCAGCGGATATTGGCTGGCGGCGGGATGCCAGCCGGTCGCGAAGCTCCAGCCGCCGATGCCGATCGCCCCGGCCGCGACGAGTGCGCCGGCTGCCTTGAGGATGAAGGACGCCATCAGCCGCGCAGGTGCAGTACGCAGATCAGCGTGAATAGACGGCGGGCGGTGTCGAAATCGACCTCGATCTTGCCGGCGAGCCGCTCGCGCAGCGTTTCGGCGGCTTCGTTGTGGACGGCGCGGCGGGCCATATCGACGGTCTCGATCTGTTGCGGGGTGGAGGCCCGTATCGCCTGGTAATAGCTATCGCAAATCGCGAAATAATCCTTGATCGACCGGCGGAAGCGACCGAGCGCGAGCACCAGCGTCTCGAGGTGGCTGTGATCCTCGCGGTGGATGTGGATGCCGAGCCGTCCCTCCGCCGATTCGAGCGTGAGGCGATAGGGGCCGGCATAGCCGTCGGCATGGACGCGCTGCGGCGCGAAATGATTGCCCTCCAGCAGGTCGAAGATCGCGATCCGCCGCTCCTGCTCGACGTCGGCCGAGCGCCAGCCGATGCTGTGCTCGTCGAGCGTCACGTCGATGATCCGCGGGTCGGCCATCGTCGTCCGATAGTGGGCGATGCCGATTACGACAATTACGAGTTTGTCCGGCGGGGCCGCGCGGGGGTATGATCGGCGTCATGGCCACACTCGCATTCCCGATTCCGGCGACTCCCGCCGAACCGCTCCAGCTGCCCCGCAACGTCGAAGCCGAAGCCGCGATGCTCGGCGCGATGATGATCGACAACCGGCTCGCCGACGACCTGCTCGACCGGCTGGAGCCGGCGCATTTCTACGAGCCCGTCCACGGCCGCATCTTCGCGGCGATCAAGACGCTGCGCGTCAACGACATGCTCGCGACGCCGGTGACGCTGCGCCCGATGTTCGAGGCGGACGAGGGGATGCGCGAGCTGGGCGGGCCGTCCTATCTCGCCAGCCTGACCGGTTCGGGCGCCGGGCTGATCGGCGCGCGCCAGTTCGCGACGCAGATCTACGATCTCGCGATGCTGCGTGCCCTGGTCAGCGTCGGCCGGACGCTGGTCGACCGGGCGATGGACACGTCCGAGGAGGTCAATCCGCGCGCGCAGATCGAGCTGGCCGAGGAGGAGCTGTACAAGGTCGCCGGCGACGGCGGCGCGGAGAACGCCACCAAGACCTTCGCGCAGGCGACGACGATGGCGGTCAAGATGGCCGAGCGCGCGCTCAATTCGGGCGGCCATCTGTCGGGCGTCACCACCGGGCTCGACAGCGTCAACGCCAAGATCGGCGGCATGCACCATTCCGACTTGATGATCCTCGCCGGCCGTCCGGGCATGGGCAAGACCTCGCTCGCCACCAATATCGCGTTCAACGCGGCGCGTCGCTGGATGCGCGACATGGCCGACGGCATCCCGCCGAGCGAATCGGTTGGCGCCAAGGTCGTCTTCTTCAGCCTCGAGATGAGCGCCGACCAGCTCGCGACGCGTATCCTCGCCGAGCAATCCGGCATCAGCTCCGAATCGCTGCGCATGGGCAAGATCAGCAAGGCCGAATTCGGGCAGCTCGCCGCTGCGGCGGCCGAGCTGGAGACGCTGCCCTTGTTCATCGACGATACCGGCGGCCTCAGCATCAGCGCGCTGCACACCCGCGTGCGGCGGTTGCAGCGGCGGCACAACAACGAGATCGGCCTCGTCGTGGTCGACTATCTCCAGCTGCTGACCAGCGGCGGCAAGGGCGGCAAGGAAAACCGCGTCCAGGAGATTTCGGAGATCTCGCGCGGGTTGAAGACGCTCGCCAAGGACATGAACGTGCCGGTGCTCGCGCTGTCGCAGCTCAGCCGCGCGGTCGAAAGCCGCGAGGACAAGCGGCCGATGCTCTCCGACCTTCGCGAATCGGGTTCGATCGAGCAGGACGCCGACATGGTCTGGTTCGTGTTCCGCGAGGATTATTACACCGGCCAGCGCGAACCGAAGCGGCCGATGGAAGGCGACGAGGCGCGGGTGTTCGAGGATCACGCCAAATGGGCGAGCGACATGGAGCGCGTCTATGGCCTCGCCGAGCTGATCGTCGCCAAGCAGCGCCACGGCTCGACCGGCAAGGTGGTGCTGAAATTCGACCCGACGATCACCAAGTTCAGCGACTACGCGGGTTATTGATCGGGCCTGCGTTCCCACCCTTCGTCATCCCGGCGCAGGCCGGGACCCATAGATACGGCGCCACGGCCGTTGCGCGCCTCGCCAGCGGCTCGCCACCATGGGTCCCGGCTTGCGCCGGGAGGACGAAGGGACGAACATTTCAGAACCTTACCCGTAGTCAGCGCCATCCCGTTCAGCCTAGAGCGAGGTGGATAGTGCCACGGACTCCATAAGGGCGTTTGCCCGGGGGAATATGATGAGACGAACGACTGCGGCGGTGATGACGGCCGCGATGCTCCTACCGATCGCGCCAATTTCCGCGCAGGTCGCGCCGCCGGCGCCGGTGATGCCGCTACCGGCGGTACAGGTCGCGCCGCCGGTGGTGATCCCAACCGTGCCGCTGCCGCAACTGACCGAGGCGCAGGCGACGCAGCTCGCCAAGCTGCTCGGCAAGGATACGATGGCGCAGGGGCTGGCGCTGGTGCCGCCGCCGGCGGCGACCGCCGAGGCGCGCGATGCGCTGGTTCGCGAGGCGCTGGATCATGCCCGTGCGGTGCATGCCGGTCGGCTCGCCGAAGCGGATTTCCAGCGCGACTGGGGGCTGCGCCCGCCGGTGTTCGATCCGCTGCCCGGCTTCGCCGATGCGGTGAAGCGCGACCGGATCGCCGCCTGGTTCGCGGCGCTGCCGCCGCCTTATGCCGGCTATGACGGGCTGAAGCTCGGCCTCGATCGCTATCGCGGCATCGCCGCGGCGGGTGGCTGGCCGACGCTGGCGGGTGGCCCCGACCTCGGATTCGGCGCGACCGGCGCGCGCGTGATCGCGCTGCGCCAGCGGCTCGCGGTCGAGGACAAGGACGTCGCGACCAGCGGCACCAGCTTCGACGCGGCACTGGTCGAGGCGGTGCGCCGGGCGCAGCGCCGTTATGGCCTCAACCCGACCGGCACCGTCTCGACCCAGACGCTGGCGGCGCTCAACGTGCCGACCGCGGCGCGGGTGCGGCAGATCATGGCCAATATGGAGCGCTGGCGCTGGCTGCCGCAGGACCTGCCGCGCGATCGCATCCAGGTGAACATCGCCGCTGCGGTGCTGACCGTGTTCGACGGCGACGCGCCGGTGATGTCGATGCGTGCGGTCACCGGCCGGCCGGGCGACGAGACGCCGATGCTGTCCTCGACGATCCACAGCATCGTCATCAATCCGCCGTGGAACGTGCCGACCTCGATCGCCACAAAGGAATTGTGGCCCAAGCAGAAGCGCGATCCGGGCTATTTCAAGCGCAACGGCTTTCGCGTGATCGACGGCACCCGCCTGCAACAGGTCGCCGGCGACCAGAGCGCGCTCGGCCGGTTCAAGTTCGACTTCGACAACGCCTTCTCGGTCTATCTCCACGACACGCCGTCGCGCGCCAAGTTCGCCAGCTTCAGCCGGCTCGCCAGCCACGGCTGCGTGCGGCTGGAGAAGCCCGCCGACCTCGCGCAATTGTTGCTGAAGGGCGATCCGACATGGACGCCCGAGGCGATCGACGCGGCGGTGGCGAAGGGCGATACGGTGCGCGCGCGGCTGACCAAGCCGGTCGCGGTCTATCTGCTCTACTGGACCGCCTTCGCCAGCGGCAGCGGTCAGATGAATTTCCGCGACGATCCCTACGGCTGGGACGGGACGCTGGCGGCGAAGATCGAGGCGCGCTCGGCGCGTCAGGCACTTGCGGCACGATGACGAGGAAAACGATGAGCTTTCGCACCAAGACGATGACGGTGGCGGCGCTGGCCGCCGGGTTGCTGGCGGTGAGCGCCTGCTCGCGGTCCGAGCCCGAGGGGCCGATGGACGATAACGCGCTCGGCCTCGACCAGCCGATGACCAACGCGACCGGCGAGATCGCGCCGGTCGAGACGCCGAGCGCGATCCCTGAGCCGACCCCGGACGCCAATGCCGCCGCGGCCATCGAACCGCCGCCCGAGGCGCCGATCAAGCCCGACGCGCAGGTGCTCGACGACGCCGATGCGACCGGCATGACCGCGCGGGTGACGCGCGACGAGGCGCCGGCGCGCGACGAGACCGCGGCACCGAACGACCAGGCTCCGCAATAAGGGACGCGGCATGACGATGGTGACGCGCCGCACGGTTCATGCCTGGTGCGGCGCCCTGTTTCTGTTGGGCGGCCTCGCGGGTGCGGTGCCGGCGGCGGCGGTGACGCGGCCGGTTTCGGCGATCCTGGTCGACGCCCGCGACGGCACCGTGCTGTTCGCGGAGAATGCCGGCATCGTCCGCCGGCCGGCGTCGCTGACCAAGATGATGACGCTGTTCCTGACCTTCGACGCGCTCGATGCCGGAACGCTGCGGCCGGGCGATCCGGTGCGCTTCTCGCGCTATGCCGCGGCGATGCAGCCGTCGAAGGTCGGCATGCGGCCGGGCGCGACGATGACGGTCGAGGAGGCGATCCGCGCTGTCGCGGTGATCTCCGCCAACGACGTCGCGGTGGCGCTGGCCGAGACGATCGCCGGCACCGAGGATCGGTTCGCGCGGATGATGACGCAGAAGGCGCGCGCGCTGGGGTTGCAGGATACGTCGTTCACCAACGCGACCGGGCTGCCCGGCGCCAATCTGACGACGGCGCAGGATATCGCGCGGCTGTCGATGGCGCTGCTGCGCGACCATCCCGCCCGCTATGCCGCGTTCGGGACGCGATCGTTCAGCTGGGCGGGGCGGCGGGTGCAGAACCACAATCACCTGCTCGGCGCCTATCCCGGCGCCGACGGGATCAAGACCGGCTATACCGCCGAGGCTGGATTCGCGCTGGCGGCCTCGGCGAAGCGCGGCGGTCGGCGGCTGATCGCGGTGGTGATCGGCGAGCGTTCGGTGGCGCTGCGCGACCGGCGGGTCGCACAGATGCTGACCGAGGGGTTCGCCGAGCCGGCCCGCGCGCCGGAGCGCGGCGAGCGGCCGGACACGCTGGAGGAATGGCTGAGCAAAGGGCGGTAGGGGCCATCCCCTCGTCATCCCGGCGGAAGCCGGGACCCATGGTCATGATGTGGTCGGCGGCGGCGCGTAACGCTGGGTCATCGCATCCATGGGTCCCGGCTTTCGCCGGGATGACGAGGGGGGGCATCACCGCCGCGGCGCGCGACCGCCGAAGGTCGGCAGGCTCTCGCTGCCGTCCGCACCGAGCGACGATACCGCGAAGAACGTGTCGTCCACCGGCAGCTGCGTCATCGTCGCGTTCGTCCCGGTCACGTCCTTCGACTTCGCCCAGGCGGCGGTGTCGTTCGCGCGCCAGCGGATGCGATAGCCGACCGCGCCCGGCACCGGCGTCCAGCTCACCTGCGTGTCGCGCGACAGATCGCCGACCAGCCCGACGCTCGCCGGCGCGGCAGGGGCGGCGGCCAGGCGGGCGACGGTGGCGGCATTGATTGCGGTGACCTTCGCCAGATATGCGAAATCCATCCGGTCGATCGTGTCGCCATAGACGACGCCCTTCTCGGTGCGCAGGTCCTGATGCTGCGCATCCCAGTTTTCCGCGCCGACCGAAAAGCGCACCGCGGGATAGCCGCGCTTGAGGAAGGGTTCGTGGTCGCCGCCGCGGCCGAACCGGTCCGGACGACGGTCGATCACCACGTCGAAGCCGCCGGGGATCGCATCGGCGATGCCGTCGATCGTCTTGGCGAGCGCGCGGCTGGGGCCGTCGTCCTCGCCGCCCTCGCCGCGGCGGCGCTGCTGCTGCGGCAGGTCCTCCGCGGCGCGGATGCCTTCCGAGAAGACGCGGACGCGGCCGGCGTCGCGGACGCCGCCCTGGCCGATGCTGTTGCCGACGATATCGTTGTTGAGCATCGCGCTGACTTGCCAGCCGCGCGTCGCGGCGGTGTCGGCGAGCAGTTCGGCACCCCATAGCCCCTGTTCCTCGGCGGAAAAGGCGACGTAGACGATCGTCGCGTCGAATTTGCGCTTCGACAGCAAGCGGGCGGTTTCGAGCACGAGCGCGACGCCAGAGGCGTCGTCGTTGGCGCCAGGGGCATCGCTGGTCGCGTCCATCACGTCGGTGACGCGGCTGTCGATATGGCCGCCGATGATCACCACGCGATTGGGATCGCGGCCCGGCTGGATGCCGAGCACGTCCTCGACCATCACGCCGTCCGGCGCGCGCGGGCCGGTGAAGCGCCGGCTGATCCGCTCGACCTTGACGCAGCCGCCGCAGTCGCGGCCGATCGCTGCGAACTGCTCTGCCGCCCAGGTGCGCGCCGCGCCGATGCCGCGCTTGGGATCGGTGGTCGTGGACAAGGTATGGCGGGTGCCGAAGCCGACGAGCGCGCCGACGCTGGCCTTGAGCCGCGCGGGGCTCGGGGCGGGGACGGGCGCGGCGGCGACCGCGGCGGCGGCGAGGAGCGAAGCGATGATCATCAGGCAGTGTGACGCGCCACGGCGCGGCGCTCAAGCCCTTCAAGCCCTTGCGGCGACGATCAACTCAGCCGGTCGATCGCCTCGCGGCTGAGCGAGCCCGGGATGATCATCACCGGCACCGGCAGCGCGCCGGCGTCCGATCCGGCAAAATGGCTGACCAGCTTGCCCGGCGCCCCCGCCGGCGCGGCGCCGAGCACCAGCGCGGCGATATCGGGATTGGCCGCGATCATCTCGCGGATGATCTTCGGGCCCTCGCCCTGGCGGACGGTGATCGCCGGGCGCAGTCCCGATTCCTCGATCAACGTGCCCGCGGCTGCCGCGACCAGTCCTTCGGCGTGCTGCATCGCCTCTTCCTCGATCGTCGCCTGGACGCCGCCGAAGGCGATGAACTCCTGCGGCGGCAGCACGGTGAGGATCTCGACGCCGCCGCCGGTCTTCACCGCGCGGCGCGCGGCGAAGCGCAGCGCGATCTCCGCTTCCGGGCTGTCATCGACCACCACGAGATAGATACGCATCATTTCGCCCCTTTTCCGCTTCGTGCCGCGTGGGCGAGCGGCGCGCAAGACTTGACCCCCCGCGTCAGGAGCGCGAAGGGAGCCACCTGCTCCCCAGGCAAGAGGACCTGCATGTCGATCGAGATCAAGATGCCCGCGCTGTCGCCGACGATGGAAGAGGGCACGCTCGCCAAGTGGCTCGTCAAGGAAGGCGATAGCGTCAAGTCCGGCGACATCATGGCCGAAATCGAAACCGACAAGGCGACGATGGAATTCGAGGCGGTGGACGAAGGCGTGATCGCCAAGATCCTGATCGCCGAGGGTACGGACAATGTGAAGGTCGGCGCGGTGATCGCGATCCTCGCCGAAGAGGGCGAGGACGCGTCGTCGGTGTCCGCCCCGACCAAGAGCGACACGCCCGCTCCCGCGGCAAAGGAATCGGAATCCCGGCCGAACCCGGCCGATCCCAACAAGACCGGCAGCGAGGCCGAGCCCACCGACCGCACGATCACGCAGGCCGAGGATCACGGCAAGCCCGCCGATACCGGCGAGGCGCCCAAGGCCGCCGCCCCCGCATCGGGCGAACGCGTCAAGGCGAGCCCGCTCGCGCGCCGTCTCGCCGCCGAGAAGGGCATCGAATTGTCGGGCGTGACCGGCTCCGGCCCCAACGGCCGGATCGTCAAGGCCGACGTCGAGGGTGCCAAGCCCGGTGCCGCGGCGCCCGCCGCCGCGACGCGCGGCGACGCTGCACCCGCCGCTGCCGCCGCCCCGGCGCCCGCGCCGAAGCCCGCGGTCGTGCCCGACATCCCGCACGAGGCGACCAAGCTCAGCAACATCCGCAAGACGATCGCGCGCCGCCTCACCGAGTCGAAGCAGACCGTGCCGCACATCTATCTGACGGTGGATATCCAGCTCGACGCGCTGCTCAAGCTGCGCGGCGACCTCAACGCCTCGCTGCAGAGCCGCGGCGTCAAGCTGTCGGTCAACGACATGCTGGTCAAGGCGCTCGCCGCCGCGCTGATCGCGGTGCCCAAGTGCAACGTGATGTTCACGCCGGACCAGCTGATCAGCTTCAAGCGCGCCGACATCTCGGTCGCGGTGTCGACGCCGTCGGGGCTGATCACGCCGATCGTCGTCGGCGCCGACTCCAAGAGCCTGTCGGCGATCTCGGCCGAGGTGAAGGACCTCGCCGCGCGCGCCAAGGACAACAAGCTGAAGCCCGAGGAATTTCAGGGCGGTACCGCGTCCATCAGCAACATGGGCATGTTCGGGATCAAGCAGTTCGAGGCGGTGATCAATCCGCCGCAGGGTATGATCATGGCGATCGGCGCGGGCGAGAAGCGGCCGTATGTCGTCGACGGCGAGCTGGCGGTGGCGACGGTGATGTCGGCGACCGGCAGCTTCGACCATCGCGCGATCGACGGTGCCGACGGCGCCGAGCTGATGAAGGCCTTCAAGGATCTGGTCGAGCGTCCGCTCGGCATGCTTGCCTGAGGCGATCGTGGCGCGGACGCCAAACTCCCGCACGGCGATCGAATTGCTCCATCTCGTCGCCGGGCTGGTCGCAGCCGCGGCGATGACGTGGGCGGCGGCCTGGGCCTATCCGCTCGGCTATGAGACGATCTGGTGGTGTGGCGCGGGGGCGATGGCGGCGGCGGTGCTGATGAGCATCGGTCCGTTGCGTCGCGCCCGCGCGATCGACAGGAGCCGTACATGACCTTGCCCGCAGGTACCCCGACGATCCGCGTCACCGCGATGCCGGGCGATTCGAATCCCTATGGCGACATCTTCGGCGGCTGGCTGATGGGCCAGATGGATCTTGCCGCCGGATCGGTGGCGTCGCGCCATGCCGGCGGCCGCGCGGTGACGATCGCCTGCGACGCGATGAAGTTCCACGCGCCGGTGCTCGTCGGCGACGAGGTGTCGGTCTATGCGCGGCTGGTCGCGGTCGGCAATACGTCGATGACGATCGAGGTCGAGGCATGGCGCCGCGCCCGCCATCTCGAGGATTCCACCAAGGTGACGCAGGCGCGCTTCGTGTTCGTCGCCACCGACGAGAACCGGGCGCCGCGCCGCGTCGCGCCGCTGCCCGATCACACCCATGAACCTCCCCGGTAAGGACTTCCAACGTGGCTGATACCTTCGACCTCCTCATCCTCGGTTCGGGTCCGGGCGGCTATGTCGCGGCGATCCGGGCGAGCCAGCTCGGCCTCAAGGTCGGCATCGTCGAGCGCGAGCGGCTGGGCGGCATCTGCCTCAACTGGGGCTGTATCCCGACCAAGGCGCTGCTGCGCACGTCGGAAGTCTATCATTACATGACCCATGCCGACTCCTACGGCCTGAAGGCGGACAATGTCGGCTTCGACCTCGGCAAGATCGTCGATCGCAGCCGCAAGGTCGCCGGCCAGCTCAATGCCGGCGTCAAGGGCCTGATGAAGAAGAACAAGGTCCAGGTGTTCGAGGGCGTCGGCGCGCTGACCGGCAAGGGCAAGCTCTCGGTCAAGCAGGGCGACAAGACGGTCGAGCTGGAGGCCAAGCACATCATGGTCGCGACCGGCGCGCGCGCACGTGACCTGCCGTTCGCCAAGGCCGACGGCAAGCGCATCTGGACCTATCGCCACGCGATGGTGCCCGAAGTGATGCCGACCAAGCTGCTGGTCATCGGATCGGGCGCGATCGGTGTCGAATTCGCCAGCTTCTACAACGACATGGGCGCGGACGTGACGATCGTCGAGATGCTCGACCGGATCCTGCCGGTCGAGGATGCCGAGGTCAGCGAGTTCATGACCAAGGCGCTGACCAAGCAGGGGATCAAGATCCTCACCAAATCCGGGCTGGAAAAGCTGGAAAGCGGCGCCAACGGCGTCACGGCGGCGATCAAGGGCGCCGACGGCAAGGTCACCGAGACCGAGTTCAGCCATGCGATCGTCGCGATCGGCATCGTGCCGAACACCGAGAACATCGGGCTGGAAGCGCTGGGCGTCGAAACCGAGCGCGGCCATATTAAGGTCGACGGCTTCGGCCGCACCAACGTCGAGGGGATCTATGCGATCGGCGACGTCACCGGCGCACCGTGGCTGGCGCACAAGGCGAGCCACGAGGGTATCGTCTGCATCGAGAAGATCGCCGGGCAGGACCCACATCCGTTCGAGACGTGGAACATCCCCGGCTGCACCTATTCGCGCCCGCAGGTCGCCAGCGTCGGCTTCACCGAGGCCAAGGCCAAGGAAGCTGGCCATGAGGTGAAGGTCGGCAAATTCCCGTTCATCGGCAACGGCAAGGCGATCGCGCTCGGCGAGGCGGAGGGCTTCGTCAAGACGGTGTTCGACGCCAAGACCGGCGAATTGCTCGGTGCGCACATGATCGGCGCGGAGGTCACCGAGCTGATCCAGGGCTATGTCATCGCCCGCCAGCTCGAGACGACCGAGCACGAGCTGATGGAGACGGTGTTCGCGCATCCGACGCTCAGCGAGATGATGCACGAAAGCGTGCTCGGCGCTTATGGTCGCGCGATTCACTTCTAGGATCGATCGCCATTCACCTTGTGGCCTATTGTAATTCCTCCCCCGCCAGGGGGAGGTGGCATGCCGCAGGCATGACGGAGGGGGCGGAAAGCGACACGTTTGTTCCGTATCCTCCCCCTCCGTCACGGCTTCGCCGCGCCACCTCCCCCTGGCGGGGGAGGAATTTTGGCAGAATCCCGAATGTCGATTTCGCCTAGGATCATTCCAGCCGACCGCCGCGCTGCCCGCACCCTGGGCGCCGCGGCGGCGGTGCTGTTCGCCGTGTCGCTCGCGCTCTTCTGGCCGGGCTATGTCGCCTATGACAGCCTCGCCCAATATGCGCAGGCGACGAGCGGGCACTATGAGGATTGGCATCCGCCGATCATGGCACGGCTGTGGTCGCTGTTCGGCGATCACGGGCCGGCGCCGATGCTCGCGGTGCAGCTCGGCGCTTATTGGCTGGGACTGGGGCTGTTCGCCGCGGCGCTCGCCGCGCGCGGGCGGCGCCGTGCGGCGTGGATCATGCTGGCGATCGGCGTCTGGCCGCCGCTGCTCGGCTGGCAGGGGGTGGTGCTCAAGGATCTGCAGATGTCGGCGGCGCTGCTCGCGGCGACGGGCATCGTCGGCTGGTGGCGGCTGCGTGGCCGGCGATTGCCCGGCTGGTCGTTCGCCGCGCTGGCGCCGCTGTTCGGCTATGCTCTGCTGGTCCGCGCCAACGCGCCCTTCGCCGTGGTGCCGCTGATCGCGATGCTGCTGCCCTGGTCCAGGGGGCTCGCCCGGATCGCCGTGGCGTTGGTCGGGACCGTCGCCGCGATCGGACTGGCGTCGCCGATCAACCACGGCGTTTTAGGTGCCCATCGCACCGGCGTCGAGCAGACGCAGGCGCTGTACGATCTGGTCGGCATCGGCGTGCGGAGCGGCGATGCCGCGGTCGGGCTGCCGGTGGCGACGCTCGACGCGATCCGCGCGAAGCGCTGCGTCAGGCCCTATTTCTGGGACCCGCTCGGCGAACCGCGGCGCTGCGAGGCGCTGGTCGCGCCGTTGCGCGCCGAGCCGGCTGGAACGCTCTACGTCCGTCTGGCCGGGATGATCCTGCGCCACCCCCTCGCTTATGCCGGGCATCGCCTCGCGCATCTCAACTCGACCGAGCGATTGTGGGTGCCGCGGCACTGGCTCGGCGCCGCGCCGCTCCGCGCGAGCGAACCCAATACGCTCGGCTTCGGCGAACCCGGCGCGCTCGCCCGGACGTGGCAGGTGATCGGCGCGGGGCTGATGGAGACGCCGCTCGGCTGGCCGATCGTCTGGGTGGTGGCGGCGATCGCCGGGCTGTGGTGCGCCTTGCGGGCGCAGGCCCGCGGGCGCGGCGACGACGCGGTGGCGGCGGCGCTGTTCACGTCCGCGCTGACGATGGAGGCGAGTTTCGCGGTGATCAGCATCGCCTCCGACCTGCGCTATCATCTGTGGACGCTGACCGCGACGGCGATCGGCTGGGTGCTGCTCGGCCCGCGGCGCTGGCCGCGGGCGCCGACGCTGCTGCTGGTCGCCATGGTGCTGATCGGCGGCGTCGCGCGCGCGATCCTGCCCGAGGCGCCGCAGAGCTATGTCGGGATGCTCGGCTGATCCCCGCCGCAACCCTTCGCCGCACCGCGACGTTGGGCGGGACGAAGGAGAGCGGTGCATGGCGGACGATCACGCGGCGATCGCGCGGGATTTCGACGAGGCGGTCAACATGGCGCCGGCGGAACTGGAGCGCTTCCTCGACAGCGACGACAGCAAGCGCGTCGGCTGGAAGGGTGAGGATGGCGACGGCAAGGGCGAGAGCGTCGGCCACGCCTCCGGCCGCCACATCGTCGCGATCAAGCGGACCAAGAAGGCCGACCTGACCGACGCCGATTACGCGCATATGAAGAAGGTGGTCGGCTACGTGCACCGCCACCTCGCCCAGGGCGGTCCGGACGAGGACAAGCAACATAGCGACTGGCGCTATTCGCTGATGAACTGGGGGCACGACCCGATGAAATAGGCCGGCGGCGCCAGCCTCGCGTCGAGATCACGAACGAGGCTGATTGGTTACCGCCCTAAGCGGCAACATCCCTGTCCCAGCGCCGGCTCGCGACCGCGCGGGCCTCCTCGACGGGGAGGGGGCGGCCGAAATAGAAGCCCTGGACCTTGGTGCAGCCGAGGTCCTGCACCATGCGGTGCTCGGCTTCGGTCTCGACGCCCTCCGCGGTGGTCGCCATGCCGAGGCTCTGCGCGAGTGCGACGACGGCGCGGATGATCGCGATCGCTTCCTTGACGCCGCGCGAGGCACTCTGGACGAAGCTGCGGTCGATCTTGATCGACGAGAAGCGCGTGCGCGAGAGATAGCCGAGCGACGAATAGCCGGTACCGAAATCGTCGAGGCTGAGCCGCACGCCGAGGTCGAGAATGCGTTCGAGCACCTTGGTCGCGCCGAGCCCCTCATGCATGAAGACGCTCTCGGTCACTTCCAATTCGAGCCGCTCGACCGACAGGCCGCTGTCCGCCAGCGCCGAGGTGACGACGGTGACGAAGCCGGGGTTCTGCAACTGGTCGGCGGACACGTTGACCGCGACGCGGATGTGCGACGGCCAGCGTGCGGCCTCGGCGCAGGCGGTGCGCAGGACCCATTCGCCGATCGGCTGGATCAATCGCGCCTCTTCGGCGAGCGGGATGAACTTGGTGGGCGAGACGTCGCCGAACTGCGGGCTGTGCCAGCGCAACAGCGCTTCGAACCCGGTGAGGCCCCCGGTCGCGGCGTCGACCACCGGCTGATAATGGAGGTGCATCTCGCCGCGTTCGAGTGCCTGGCGCAGCGCCATTTCGAGCACGCGGCGTTCCTCCGCCTGGACGTGCAGCTCGGGCTCGTAGGCGTGATAGACGCCGCGGCCGGCATCCTTGGCGCGGTAGAGCGCGAGATCGGCGGAGCGGATCAGCATCTCCGCGGTGCGGCCGTCGCGCGGGCCGATCGCGAGGCCGACCGAGGCGCCGATGTAGAGCGTGTTGGCGTCGACCTCATAGGGGCGCGACAGCGTCTCGATGATCCGCTGCGCCAGCGCCTCGACCGCGCTGCTGTTGGTCGCGTCGCGCATCACCACCGCGAATTCGTCGCCGCCGAGCCGGCCGCAGGTCTCGTTGTCGCCCATCAGCTGGCCGAGTCGTTCGGCGACGCGGCTGAGCAGACGGTCGCCGATCGGATGGCCGAGCGTGTCGTTGACCGCCTTGAACCGGTCGAGATCAATCATCATGAACGCGCAGCGGCCGCCCCATTTGTCCGCCTCCGCCATCGCGCGCGCCAGCGTCTCGTTGACCATCAGGCGGTTGGGCAGGCCGGTGAGCGTGTCGAAGCGCGCCATCCGGTTGATCTTGTCGTCCGACGCGCGCTGCTCGGTGACGTCCGAACCGACGCCGCGGAAGCCGCAGAACGAGCCGTTTTCGTCGAACCGCGGGCTGGCGGCGAGCTCCCACCACCGTTCCTCGCCGTCGACGGTCAGCGACAACCGCAGATCGCGGAAGCTGTCGCGCGTCTTCAATTTGTCGGCGAGGTTGCGCAGGCCGGGGGTGAAGTCGCCGGTGTCCCAGGTCGATCCGGCGAGCACCTGGAGAAAGGGCATCCCCTCGATGGTAAGCGGATCGAGCCGACAGGCGTAGGCGAAGCGGGGCGAGGCCTTGACGATGCGGCGGGCGGCGTCGGTTTCCCACAGCCAGTCGGCGCTGGTCTCCTCGAACTCGCGCAGCAGCAGGCTGACCGTCTCGTCGCGTTCCGCCAGCGCGATCTGGCTGGCGCGGATCACCACCAGCGAGCGGGCGCGGTTGAGGCACACGATGATCAGCATCACGGTGAAGATCGACGTCGCGCAGGCCGCGGCATAGCTGCCGATCGTCACCAGCTTGACCGTCACCGACAGGCCGAGGCCGCCGACGAAGGCGATCGTGGCGAGCGCCAGCGGCGCCATCGCGACCGCGCCGGCGGTCATCAGCACCGAAAGGATCATCCACAGCACATAGGCGCTGTTGGAGCCGGGATGCGTGTTGAAGACGAGGCAGGGGATCGACCAGGCGACGGCGAGGGCGACGCCCTCGATCGCGGTCGCGCGCAGATCGGCCTGCGTGGCATAGCCGCCATCGCGGTGACGCGTGCTGAGCCGGCGCGTCGCGACGGTGACCGCGACCGCCGCGACCAGCATCGCCCACCCGCCGAGCCACCACGCCGACACCTGCGTCGCGAACAGCGACACGGTGGTCGCCGCGCCGACCAGATTGGCGCAGAGCAGCAGCAGGGCGAGCTGGCGGCCGGCATCCAATTGGGTCGAGCGGATCCGCGCCCAATGCGCGGCGTCGTCGCCGTCGCGAAACCCCAGCAGCTGAGAAAAGCGGATCGCGCCGGGATCCGAGGCAGGCGTGGTTTCTTGGTTCACCCGCGGGGGGTTAACCCGTCAAAGTTGACGGAGTGTTAGAACCGGATCGAGATTTCATCCGAAATGCCAGTAACTTCGCCGAATTGGTTGATCGTTTTCGAATGTGGGGACTGCAATGGGGCTTCGTCGTATCCTCCCCCTTGCGGGGGCGGAATAGGGGGAGTGCATCTAGTCCTCCCCCGCCAGGGGGAGGTGGCAGCGCGGAGCGCTGACGGAGGGGGAGGACAGGGCGATAGCCCCGTTATGGGAAACCCCGTTACGCCGCGATCGCGTAGGGCTTGATGTCCCCGCTCAGGTACAGGTTGCGTGCCTTGGCGCGCGACAGCTTGCCCGAGCTGGTGCGCGGCAGTGTGCGCGGCGGGATCAGCTCGATCACGCAATTCATGCCGGTCACCGAACGGACGCGCTCGCGGATCTCCTCGCGCAGCCGCTGGCGCTCGGCCTCGTCGCTGCTGCGGCACTGGACGAGCACCGCCGGCGTCTCCTCGCCGCCCGGCGTGGTGATCGCGAAGGCGGCGATGTCGCCCGCCTTGAAGCCGGGAAGCTGCTCGACCGCCCATTCGATGTCCTGCGGCCAATGATTCTTGCCGTTGACGATGATCATGTCCTTGGCGCGGCCGACGATGTAGATGTAGCCGTTCGACATATAGGCCATGTCGCCGGTGTCGAGCCAGCCGTCGGTCATGCACGCCTCGGTCGCCGCGGGATCGCGGAAATAGCCGACCATCACGCTCGGCCCCTTGCACCAGAGCTTGCCGATCGCGCCGTCGGGCAGGGGGGTGCCGTCCTCCTCGCGGATCTCGACGGTCATGTCGCGCACCGGCTTGCCGCAATTGACGATCGCGCGGAAGCGCTGCGGGCGCGGTCCGTCGTTGGCGGCGAGCGAATCGCCGCCGCCCGACAATTGCGTCTCCTCGACCAGCTCGACGCGGATGCCCTCGCCCGGCGGCATCAGCGATACCGCCAGCGTCGCCTCGGCGAGGCCGTAGCTCGGCAGGAAGGCGCTGGCCTTGAAGCCGGCGTCGGCGAAGGCGTCGACGAACGCCTGCATCACGTCGGGGCGGATCATGTCGGCGCCGTTGCCGGCGATCCGCCAGCGCGACAGGTCGAAACGCTGCGACGCCTTGGTCTGCGACGACATGCGCCGCGCGCAGATGTCGTAACCGAAGGTCGGCGAATAGCTCAGCGTCGTGCCGTCGTGGCGGCTGATCAGGTCGAGCCAGGCGAGCGGGCGGCGGGCGAAATCCTCGGTCTTGAGGTAATCGGTCGAGACCTGGTTGGCGATCGGCGACAGGAAGCAGCCGACGAGGCCCATGTCGTGATACCAAGGCAGCCAGCTCACGCAGCGATCGGTGCCGTCGGGTGCGATCTCCATGCCGTGGCTGTGCGCGGCGAGATTGTTGAGCAGCGCATGATGCGTGATCGCGACGCCGTGCGGGAAGCGCGTCGAACCGCTGGAATATTGCAGATAGGCGATCGCCTGCCCGTCCGCCTGCGGCAGCGGTGCCTCGACCGCCGGACGCGCCGCGAAGTCGGACCAGTCGAGCCCCTCGGTCCCGGCGAGCCGTGCCGCCTCCGCCGCCATCGCCGCAAGCTCCGGCGGGAAGATCAGCATCTTGGGCTCGCAGCTCGCCAGCTGGACGCGGAGCTGTTCGATATAGGAATCGCGCCCGCCGAACGAGGTGGGCAGCGGCAGCGGCACCGGCCAGGCGCCGGCGTAGACCGCACCGAAGAACAAAGCGGCGAATTCCGGCCCGGTCTCGGCGACCAGCGCGATCCGGTCCTCGGGCTGCACCCCGGCGGCGATCAGGCGATAGGCCATCGCGATCGCATCGTCGCGCAACTCGGCGAAGGGATAGGCACGGGCGAGCGCGCCGCGGGCATCGTGGAAATTGAGGCCGCGCACGCCCGAGGCGGCGTAATCCAGCGCGTCGCCGAGCGTGGCGAAGTCGGCATAGCGACGGGGCAGTTCGTCGAGCGTCGGCGTGGCCGCCATCTGGGGCGTCGGCGAGGGCGCGGACTGCTCGGTCATCACAAAATCCTGTTCACTCGCCGCGGGGCGAAACCATCTTCACTGTGCGCTATAACGCGCGATCATCGTTCTAAATCGAGCGCCACTGTGGCAACAACATGGCCATGAGGCAGGAACGGCGTACTCTTCCCCCGCTCGATGTCGCCGCTTTGGAGCGGATGGCGCTGCGCTACGTCGAACGCTTCGCGACGACGCGCGGCAAATTGGCCGATTATCTCCGCCGCAAGATCCGCGAGCGCGGCTGGGATGGCGAGGCCGCCGACCCGCAGGCGCTGGCGCAGCGGATGGCCGATCTCGGCTATGTCGACGACCGGCTGTACGCGGAGAGCAAGGCGGCGGCGCTGACCCGGCGCGGGCTCGGTGCGCGGCGGGTGACGATGGCGCTGCGCCACGCCCATGTCGGCGAGGCGGATACCGAGGATTTGGCGCCGGCGATCCACGAACAGGCCGTGGCGGCGGCGCTGACTTTCGCGCGTCGCAAGCGGATCGGACCGTTCGGGCCGCCCAGCGACGATCGCGCGGTTCGCGACAAGCAACTCGCCGCGCTGCTCCGTGCGGGACATGCAATGGATTTGTCGCGCCGGATTGTCGCAGCGCGGGACGAAAGCGAGATCGGAGAAATCGGGTAAACGTCCCTTTCGCAATTGCAGCAGCGATGAACCGTGCTAGCGTAGCGTCCATAGGGGTGCAGTGATGCGTAGCGAGCCGCAACGGGAGGGCGACGAGCGCGACGACGGGGGGATACCCGGCGCGCGTGCTGGTCTGCAAGCCGCGACGAATGAAGGCGAGGCGGCGATCGCCATCGCCGGCGTAATCAAATGGTTCGACGTCACGCGCGGCTTCGGCTTTGCGGTCGCCGACGACCGGTCGCTGGGCGACGTGCTGATCCACTTTTCCGTCCTGCAACCATACGGCCGCCGCAGCCTGCCCGAGGGCGCGCGGGTCGAGACGCTCGCGGTGCAGCGCGGCCGCGGCTATCAGGCGCGCGAGGTGATCGCGATCGATCTGTCGAACGCCGTCGAGGATGCGCCGCGCGCGCCGCGCGCCGCCGATCGGGTCGATCCGGTCACGCTGATCGACGAGGCGGGTCCGTTCGAGGGCGCGGCGGTCAAATGGTTCAACCGGCTGAAGGGCTACGGCTTCCTGGTGCGCGACAGCGACGGTAGCGACGTGTTCGTCCATATGGAGACGCTGCGCCGCGCCGGCATCGCGGCGATCGAGCCCGAACAGCGGCTGCGCGCGCGCATCGTCGCCGGCCGCAAGGGGCCGCTCGCGGTCACCGTGGAGGAGGGGTGAGCGCGTGATCGGATCGAAGGCGATGCTGGCGATCGTCGCGGTGCTGGGGCTCGGCGCGGGCGGCGTGGCGATCCAGCAGGGGGTGTTCACCCGCACGCAGCCGACCGACGCGGCGGCGAAAGCGGTGCTGCCGGTGACGATCGCCAGCAGCAACGGCGCACACGTCTTCCGGGTCGAGCGGGCGACGACGGCGGCCGAGCAGGCGCGCGGGTTGATGTACCGGACCGAACTAAAACCCGATGGCGGCATGCTCTTCTCGCCCTATCCGGCCGAGGGGGGCGGCCCGCGCGAGGCGAACTTCTGGATGAAGAACACGCCGACGCCGCTCGACATCCTGTTCATCCGCGCCGACGGCACGATCGCGACGATCGCCGAGAATACCGTGCCCTTCTCCGAAACCCCGGTGCCCTCGCGCGAACCGGTCGCCGCGGTGCTCGAACTGGTCGGTGGCCGCGCCGCGGACCTCGGCATCGCCGAGGGCGACAGGGTGACCTGGGCGAAGTGAGCGCTGCGCCCCTCGACACCCTGGGGTAGCTCGACACGGAGACGCTACGCGGAGCGGAATACGATCCCCGGTTGAAGGCCGCCGCCGCAGCGGGTAAGCGCAGGCGCATCATGGGCATCAACCTCAATCCCTTCACCTGGTGGAACGGCGCATCCTGGGGCACGATGCTCTACGGCTTGCGCGGCATGGCGCAGGTCGGCACCGATTCGCTCGGCAACGTCTATTATCAGGGGGGCAAGGACGGCAGCGGCCGCGTCCGCCGCTGGGTGATCTACGAGGGCGCCAACGACGCCAGCCGCGTACCGCCCGAATGGTTCAGCTGGCTGCACCATCAGATCGACGACGTGCCCGATCGCGCGCTGCCCGCGCCGCGGCCGTGGCAGAAGCCGGCGCTGCCCAACATGACCGGCACGCCGCTCGCTTATCGCCCGTCGGGCGCGATGGAGAAGGGCGGCAAGCGCGCCGCCGCGACCGGCGACTACGAAGCCTGGACGCCCGAAGGGTGACGCGACGCTGGCTCGCCGCCGGCGTCCTGCTGGTGGTGCTGGGGCTGGCCGCGGTGTTCGGCTATCGCGCGTGGCAGCGGTCGGACGAATCCGGCCGCGCCGTCGCCGTGCAGGATTTCGCGCCGAGCGAGGCCAACCCGAGCGAAGGCATCGAGACCGTCGCGACCACCGACGTCGCGTTGCCGACCGGCGGTACGCCGATGGCGCAGCGGGTGGCGCTGGTCGGCCTGCTCAACAAGCGCAACGGCGTCAGCCGCGACCTGACGCTGCGGCCCGGGCAGGCGGTGCGGGTCGGCGATGCGATCGTACGGCTGCGCGCCTGCGAACATACCGCGCCCTGGGAACAGGATCAGCTCACCGGTGCGTTCGTGCAGCTCGACGTGCGCGGCAGCGACCGGCATTGGCGGCGTGCGTTCTCGGGCTGGCTGTACAAGGAACGGCCGTCGCTCAACGTCGTCCAGCACCCGGTCTACGACGTCTGGACCAAGAGCTGCACGATGTCGTGGCCGGCGACCGGCCCGGAGACGACGTCGCTGTCCGGCGGGGAGGCGGCGGGCAACCGGTCGAGCGCGAAGAAGTCGCCGGCGGCCGACGATGCCGATGCCACCCCCGACGAACCGATCGTCCCGTCCAGCGCCCCGGCGAGCAACGCGCAATAATCCTTCCGATCGATCTCCACCGCGCCCAGCGAGGCGAGGTGCGAGGTCTGGAACTGGCAGTCGAGCAGGGTGAAGCCGCCGACCTTGAGCCGCGCGACCAGCCAGGCGAGCGCGACCTTGGACGCGTCGGTACGGCGGCTGACCATCGATTCGCCGAAGAAGGCGCGGCCGAGCGCCAGACCGTAGAGGCCGCCGACCAGCTCGTCGCCCTCCCAGCATTCGATCGCATGCGCGAAGCCCATGCGGTGCAGCGTGACGAAGGCCCGTTCGATGCCGCTGTTGATCCACGTCTCCGGGCGATCCTCGGCGCTCTCCGCGCAAAGCTGGATCATCCGTTCGAAGGCGGTGTCGGCGGTGACGCGGAACCGGTCGCGCGCGATCGTCTTGCGCAGCGATCGCGAGACGCGAAAGCCGTCGATCGGCAGGATCGCGCGGCTGCGCGGCTCTACCCAATAGACGCTGTCGGCATGGCGATCATCCGCCATCGGGAAGACGCCGACGGCATAGGCGCCGAGCACGGTTCGCGGATCGAGTGTCTCCATCATCGCCGAGGTGGCGCAGGCGATACGGTGACGCAAGTGGGGGTGGGTCAAGGTCGGAACGACGTTCAGACTTCCGGAGTAAATTCCTCCCCCGCCAGGGGGAGGTGGCATGCCGCAGGCATGACGGAGGGGGAGGACACGCAACGCCAGACGTCGCTTACCTCCCCCTCCGTCACGGCTTCGCCGCGCCACCTCCCCCTGGCGGGGGAGGAATTTCCTCGAAAACCCTGAACGCCGATGCAGCCTAGTCCAGCGGCAGCGCCGCGAACTCCGCCGTCGCCTCGGCACGGGCGGAGAGAGCGGCGAGTGCCGGATAGCGCGCCGGGGGCGCGACGTCGGGCAGCTTGCTGCCGGTGAAGCGCCAGGCGACCGCCGCGGTGATGTCCGCCTGCATCAGCCGCCCGGTGGAGGCCACGCCGGCACAGGCCGTTTCGAGCAGGTCGTAGGCCGCCAGCAATTGCCCCTGCACGCGGTCGAGCCATGGCTGGTGCTGCTTTTCCACCGGCCGCAGGTTGGTCTCGTAGACGATCTGCACCGTCTTCTCGCAGGCGGCGAGCGCCAGCCCGATCGCCCGCTGCGATGCGAGGAAGGCGGCGGGATCGTCCGGCAGCAGGCGGCGCTCCGCCGGTACGATCCGCTCGAGATAGTCGAGGATCAGCGTCGAATCGATCAGTACGGTGCCGTCGTCCGTGACCAACGTCGGCGCCTTGACGATCGGGTTGACCGCACCGAACGCATCGAAATCGCGGAAAACCGACAACGGTTCATGCGCGAACGCCAGGCCCATCGCCTTCATCGAGATCGCCACCCGGCGGACATAGGGCGAATCGAGCATGCCGATCAGACGCATGGGCAATCCTTCTGACGGGAAGATATCGGGCTTATTTGGCGAGCCGGCTCTCGATCGTCGTCCACAATCTGGCGAACGCCGCCGCCGCGGCGGACCGCGGCGCATAGGTGGCGACGGGGGCGCGATGCTCGGCCATCGCCTCGACCGCGCTCGCCATCGGGATCGCCGGCCAGTCGGGGTGGGCGGCGAGCGCGTCGGCGTGGAGACGGCGGCGGCGGTCGACCATCATATGCACCGGCAGCACCGGCACCTTGCCGCCCAGATGGCGCACCACCTCGTCATGCGCGCGCTGCGCGAAGGGCGAGGGGATCACCGGCAGCACGATAAGGTCGGCGGCGCGGATCACCTGTTCGCTGGTCTCGGTTAGGCCGGGCGGGCAATCGAGCAGGACATGGTCGTAATCGCCGATCTGCTCGATCAACCGGTCGAGCCGGCGGCGCTTGCCGATGTCGTGCAGCACCAGATCGAGCGTGCGCAGCGAATCGTCCGCGGCGATCAGGTCGAGCAGCGGAATGTCGGTCGCGCGGGTATGCGCCGCGGGCTTGGCATCCTTGGTGAACAAGGCGCGCGCCTGGTCGCCCACCGGCGTGCGCCCGAGCACCCAGCTGCTCGCCGCCTGCGGATCGAGATCCCACAGGATGGTGCGTCGCTTCGACAGGACGGCGCTGCTGTAGGAAAGGTTGACCGACAGCGTGGTCTTCCCCACGCCGCCCTTCGAACTGTAGATCGCGATCGTCGCCATGGCAGCGGCGTACCGGAATGGACCTATCCGGGCAACGTCCGATCGCGCCCGCCCACGCAAAAGGGCCGGCGGATCGCTCCACCGGCCCGGAAACGTGGTGCGGTGCCGCAGCTTACGACTTGCAGCTCTGCGACGGCTTGCCCGGCTGGGTGACGGTGATCGTCTTGGGGTCGCCGGTCAGCTTCCAGCCACCCTCGGCGACCAGCGGATCGCCCGTCTTCTCCGCGGTCAGGCGGTTGATGGTGCCGGTCTGCGAGGTCTTCACCAGCGCGAGCTTGTCGCCTTCGAACAGGGTGACGTACAGCAGGCTGTTGTCCTTGCAGCGGAACGTCTTTTCCGCCTTGATCGCCGGCGGCAGTTCGACCGGACCTCGGTTGGCGAGGGCGTTGGCCATCGGATCGGGGTTGGAATCGAGCACCTCGGCCGAGTTCGGCTTGGAGTTGCAGGCCGCCAGCGCGAGCAGCGCGGCGGTGGCGGAGAGGAGGAGGGGGCTCTTCATAGCGGCGCGACGCTTCGCGCATGCAGCAAGGAGCGTCAAGCAGGATGACTGACGTATGTGAGCTAGCTCGGGAAAATGCGACGGATGCCGCCGCGCTTGGCCGCCGCCAAGCTTAGCTTCGCTTGCCGCCGGCTGCGCCACGCGCCATTTAGCGGCGATGCATACCACGCCCGACACGCTGGCCCTGATCGGCAACACCCCCCTCGTCCGTCTGAAGGGGCCGAGCGAGGCGACCGGGTGCGACATCTTCGGCAAGTGCGAATTCACCAACCCCGGCGCGTCGGTCAAGGACCGCGCCGCGCTCGGCATCGTCGAGGATGCGGAGGCGCGCGGCGTGCTCCATCCCGGCGGCACGATCGTCGAGGGGACCGCGGGCAATACCGGCATCGGGCTCGCCCTGGTCGCCAATGCGAAGGGCTATCGGACGATCATCGTCATGCCCGAAACGCAGAGCCGCGAGAAGATGGACACGCTGCGCGCGCTGGGCGCCGAACTGGTGCTGGTGCCCGCAGCGCCCTACGCCAGCCCCTATCATTTCGTGCACACCTCGCGCCGGATCGCCGAGGAGCGCGACAATGCCCTTTGGGCGAACCAGTTCGACAATGTCGCCAACCGCCGCGCGCATATCGTCGGCACCGCCGAGGAGATCTGGCAGCAGATGGAGGGGCGGATCCATGGCTTCACCTGCGCGGCGGGGACCGGCGGCACGATCGCCGGCGTCGGGCTGGGGCTGAAGGCCAAGGACGAGAGCATCTGCATCGCGCTCAGCGATCCGCATGGCGCGGCGCTCTACGATTATTACGCGCACGGCGAATTGTGCGCCGAGGGCAGTTCGGTCGCCGAGGGAATTGGGCAGGGGCGGATCACTGCCAATCTGGAGGGCGCGCCGATCGACACGCAGTTCCGCATCTCCGATCAGGAGGGCTATCGCTGGGTACGGCGGCTGCTCGACGAGGAGGGGCTGTGCCTCGGCCTGTCGTCGGGGATCAACGTCGCCGGCGCGGTGCGGCTCGCCGAGCATCTCGGGCCGGGCAAGCGGATCGCGACGATCCTGTGCGATACCGGCTTCCGCTATCTGTCGTCGCTCTACGACCCCGCATGGCGTGCGGCCAAGGGGCTGGAATAGGAGCGGAAGCCGTCGCTACCTACCCGCCGGGGATGGGGCAGGGACCACCCTTCGGACCCGCGCAAACCGCTTGTTCGACAAAGCGATGACGAACCGTTACAGATGCACGGCAAGATGAGAGCCGTGCGCGATACCCAGCAGACGATGCAACGGATCAAGGTCGGCGTGATCGGCCTGGTCGCCGTGGTGCTGCTCATCGCCGTGGCCAGCGCGATTCTCGGTTCGGCGACGCGCGAGCGGCCGATCGCCGCCGCCGGATCGGCGCAGGCCGATGTCGTCGCCAACATCGCGATGACCAATGCCGGCGCCGCCGCGGCGGCGGCGGGCGCATCGGGCGAACCGCTCGCCGAATTGGGCGTCGCCCCCTCCACCAGCAACAGCCAGGCGCCGCGCTGATGCTTCGCCGGGGAAATCCGGGGATTTCGGCTAAGCAGCTGAATAGATGCACTTTAATGCCTTCGAGCAAGGCTGCGTCGCGTGGCGCGCGGAGCGAGCGCCCACCCGGCTAGGACGAACGGGGGCCATTTCCCCGCTTTTCCCCAAAAATCCCGTTGCGTCCCCGGGGTGCTGTTGATACCAACAGCGTCAACGGGGCAGGCATCACCGGTTGCGTTCATCGCAACAGGCCGAAGGGCGACGACGGGTCGTTTTTCGGAACGGTGAGCCGTGCGCGTCAGGGTGCGAGACGGCAGTGTCGGAAAGGGGCGATTATCAGGGAAGCGGACTTGCTCTTGTCGACGACAAGGGTCGCGTCGCCATCCCCAATGCGCTCCGCTCGACCTTGGCCGAGAATGCACCGCGCGCCGACGGCAAGGACGGCGGCACGGTCATCATCGCCGCGCACGAAGACCAGCCCTGCCTGATCGCCTACGATCCTGCCTATCTCGCCGAGCTCAAGCGCGAGCTCAACGAGCGGGTCGCGCTGTCGCGCGGCCCCGACGGCAAGATCGACCACAATATCAAGCGCGGCGGAGCCAATGGCGAAGCCGTGCCGTTCGACGGATCGGGGCGCTTCATCATGCCGGGTTTTCCCCGTTTCTATGCCGGTATCGGGGCGCACGCCTTCTTCTGGGGGACGCTCGACTATATCGAGATCTGGGATCCCAAGACCTTGCTGTCGACGCCCAACATCGCGCCGCAGATGGTCGCCGCCTGCCGCTATTATTGCCAGGACAAGGGCATAGCATTGTGAGCGACGCCCCGCACATTCCCGTGCTGCTCGACGAGGTCGTCGCCGCGCTCGCCCCCGCCCCGGGCGAGCGGATCGTCGATGCGACCTTCGGCGCCGGCGGCTATACGCGTGCGATCCTCGCCACCGGTGCGCAGGTCATCGCCTTCGATCGCGATCCCGATGCGATCGCCGCGGGCCGTGCCGCGGACATCCCCGGCCTCACGTTGGTGCACAGCGACTTCTCGGCGCTGGAGGCCGCGCTCGACGCGCCCGTCGACGGGCTCACGATGGATATCGGCGTCTCGTCGATGCAGCTCGATCAGGCCGAGCGTGGCTTCTCCTTCCAGTCGGACGGGCCGCTCGACATGCGGATGAGCCAGGAGGGGGCGAGCGCCGCCGACTTCCTCAACACCGCCGACGAGGAGGCGATCGCCGACATCCTCTATCATTATGGCGACGAGCCCAAGTCGCGCCGCGTCGCGCGCGCGATCGTCGCGGCGCGCCCGCTTACCCGCACCGCGGAACTGGCGCATGTCGTGCGCCGGGCGCTCGGCCATCGCCCGCACGACAAGAAGGACCCGGCGACGCGCACCTTCCAGGCGATTCGCATCCACGTGAACCGCGAGCTGGGCGAACTCGCCGACGGCCTCGCCGCCGCCGAGCGCGTTTTGAAGCCGGGCGGTCGCTTGGCGATCGTCACCTTCCACAGTCTGGAGGATCGGCTGGTCAAGCGCTTCCTGCGCGACCGGTCGGGCAATGCGCCGGGCGGCTCGCGGCATCTGCCGCAGGCCGAGGCGGGCATCGCCCCGAGTTTCGAAGCCGTCGGCCGCGCGGTGCGCGCCGGCGAGGCCGAGGTCGCGCGCAATCCCCGCGCGCGCTCGGCGACGTTGCGGACCGCCCGGCGAACGGCGGCGCCCGCTTGGGGCAATGGCAATCTGGCGGAGGTGACATCATGACGGCGGCGTATCGGTTCAAGGGGATCGGGTGGTTCGGTGGCTGCGTTGCCATCGTCCTCGGTTTCTACCTGGTGTCGCTGCAGGTCGCGGCGGAGCGCAAGAAGCTCGAGACGATGGATCGCAAGATCGATTCGGCGCAGCGCGACATCCGCGCGCTGGAGACCGAGTTCGAGACGCGCGCCAACCTCGCCCAGCTCGAAAAGTGGAACGGTGAGACGCTGGCGCTCGCCGCGCCGGTCGCCGGGCAGTTCGTCACCGACGAGGGCGCGCTCGCCAGCCTCGACGTCAATCAGGTCGGCGTGACGGCGCCGGGCACCAAGATGGCCGCGCTCGTCGTGCCGTCGCTCGCCACCGTCAACGTCGCCGCCCCCGCCGCCACGCCCGCGCCCGCCGTCGTCCAGGTCGCCGCCGCGCTGCCGACCGCCAAGCGCGCCGTGATCAAGGTCGCCGCGATCGAGAAGAGCGCGCCGATGCTCGCCAAGCTCAACGAGGCGGCGCGCGCCAAGGTCGCGGTCGCCAAGGTCCGGCCGCAGGCGGTGGCGATGCTCGACAAGAAGCTGCTCTCCGACACGACGCTCGGCGATATCCTCAGCAGCGCGCGCGCGGAGGCCCGCAAGCGTTGACCGTCATCGTCGCCCGGCCCGCACAGCAGCGGCGCAACGCCACCCAGCGCCACGCGCTGGTGGCGACGTCGCATATGCGGCTGATGATGCTGCTGATGCTGTTCGCCGCGGCGGTGACGTTGGTCATCGGCCGGCTGGCGATGCTCGGCATCATGTCGGGGGGCGAGGCGGAGGCGCGCGTCGCCGCACTGGCCGCGCGCGGCGACATCGTCGACCGCAACGGCGCGCCGCTCGCGCGGACGATCGATGCATGGACGATCGCGGTCCACCCCAAGCAGATCATCGGCGACAAGATGGAGATCGCCAGCCGGCTCGCCGCACTGATGCCCGATCGCGGCGATCAGGCATGGTTCTACGGCCAGCTCACCCGCCCGATCAGCTTCGTCTACCTCCAGCGCCGCGCCAGCCCCGCGCTGGTCGAGCAGGTCAATGCGATCGGCGAGCCGGCCTTGGTCTTCGCGCGCGAGACGCAGCGGCTCTATCCGCAATCGACGATGGCGAGCCACGCGCTCGGCTTCCTGTCGACCGACGGCCACGGCATGAGCGGCATGGAGCGCGTGCTCGACGAGCGGCTGCTCGACCCCACCAAGGCGGGCCAGCCGGTCGCGCTGTCGCTCGACGTGCGCGTGCAGGCGGCGATGGAAAGCGAACTCAGCCGCGCGATGAACACCTTCTCCGCGCGCGGCGCCGGCGGCATCGTCCTCGACGTCGCCACCGGCGAGGTGATCGCGATGGTGTCGCTGCCGACCTTCAACCCCAATCGCGTCGGCATGGCGGGCTCGGAAGAGCTGCGCAACATCACGACGCAGAGCGTGTTCGAGCTCGGCTCGACCTTCAAGCCGATCACCGTCGCGACCGCGATCGATACCGGCACGGTGACGCTCAACCGCAAGTTCGACGCGACGCATCCGCTGAAGGTCGGCGGCTTCACCATCCATGACGAGCGCGGCGATCCGCAGCGCTGGCTGTCGATGCCGGAAACGCTGATCTATTCGTCCAACATCGCCACCGCGCGGATCGCCGACGAGGTCGGGCCGCAGAAGATGCAGGCGATGTTCCGCAAATTGGGCTTCGACACCAAGCCCGACATCGAGCTGCGCGAGAAGGGCCGGCCGCTGATGCCGACCTATTGGGCGCGCACGACGACGATGACCACCGCCTACGGCCACGGCATCGCGGTAACGCCGCTGCATCTCGCCAGCGCCTATGCCGCACTGGTCAACGGCGGCATCTGGCGGCCGGCGACGCTGATGAAGGTCGATCCGGGCAAGGCGCCGGTCGGCCGCCGCGTGATCAGCGAGCAGACCAGCGCGCGGATGCGCCAGATGTTGCGGCTGATCGTGCTGCGCGGCACGGGGCGCAAGGGCGAGGCGCCGGGCTATCGCGTCGGCGGCAAGACCGGCACCGCCGAGGCGGCGGTCGCGGGCGGCTACGACCATTCGCGCAACGTCGCGACCTTCGCGGCGGCTTTCCCGATGGACGCGCCGCGCTATGTCGTGCTGGCGATGCTCGATTCGCCGCTCGGTACGAAGGAGACCTCCGGTTGGAAGACTGCCGCCTGGAACGCCGCGCCCGTCGTCGGGCGCACGATCTCGCGCGTCGGCGCGATGCTCGGCGTGGTGCCCGACGAGCGGCACGACCTCGACGTGTCGGAAATGATGCCGCTGATCTGGCAGGACCCCAAGCGGGCCACCGGCAATTGAGGAGCGCGCGATGAGACTGGGCGCACTCACCGGCGGCGGCGAGGATGCGGTCGTCACCGGTTTCGCGATCGATCACCGCAAGGTCGCACCCGGCACGATCTTCGGCGCCTTCCAGGGCGCGCGCGTCAACGGCGAGGATTATATCGCGGAGGCGGTCCGCTCGGGCGCGATCGCGGTGGTGACGCGGCCGGGCGTGCCGGTCGAGGGTGCCGTCGCGATCGTCGACGACAATCCGCGCGAACGGTTCGCGCGCGCCGCGGCGACCTTCTTCGCGCCGTTTCCGGAGGTCGCGGTCGCGGTGACCGGCACCAACGGCAAGACCTCGACCGTCGAGATGACGCGGCAGCTCTGGCGGATGGCGGGCGCGCATGCCGCCTCGATCGGCACGCTCGGCGTCACCACCGCCGACGAGCGGGTGACCACCGGGCTGACCACGCCCGACGTCGTCACCTTCCTGTCCAACGTCGCCGGGCTCGCGCGCGAGGGGATCACGCACGTCGCGTTCGAAGCGTCGAGCCACGGCCTCGTCCAATATCGCACCGAAGGGCTGACCGTCGCCGCCGCGGCCTTCACCAACCTCAGCCGCGATCATCTCGATTACCACGGCGACATGGGCGCCTATCTCACCGCCAAGCTGCGTTTGTTCTCCGAGGTGCTGAGCCCCGAGGGGACCGCGGTGGTCTGGGCGGACGACGTCCACGCCGCGCGGGTGATCGACCTCGCCCAAGCCCGCGGCAACCGGTTGGTGACGGTCGGCGAGCGCGGCGCGACGCTGCGGCTCGTGGGGCGCGATCCGACCTTGCTGGGGCAGGGGCTGACGATCGAGGCGGAGGGGCAGACGCACCGCGTCACGCTGCCGCTGATCGGCGGCTATCAGGCGGCGAATGCGCTCGTCGCGGCGGGCCTCGTCATCGCGACCGGCGGCGACGTCGCGCGGACGATCGCCGATCTCGCGCGGCTGCAACCCGTCCGCGGCCGGCTGGAGCGCGCGGCGATCGCGCGCAGCGGCGCGCCGGTCTACGTCGATTACGCGCATACCCCCGATGCGCTGGAGGCGGCGATCGCCGCGCTCAAGCCGCATGCCGGCGGCCGGTTGATCGTCGTGTTCGGCGCCGGCGGCGACCGCGACCCCGGCAAGCGCGAGACGATGGGGCAGGTCGCGCAGATGCAGGCCGACCTCGCCATCGTCACCGACGACAACCCCCGTACCGAGGACCCCGCCGCGATCCGCGCCGCGATCCTGAAGGGCGCGACCAACGCCCGCGAGATCGGCGACCGCCGCGAGGCGATCGCCGCGGCGGTGCGTGAGGCGGGGCCGCAGGACATCGTGCTGATCGCCGGCAAGGGCCACGAGCAAGGCCAGATCGTCGGCGACATGGAACTGCCCTTCGACGACGTCACCGTCGCGCGGGAGTATGCCGCGTGAGCCGCCGTCAAATCCTCCCCGGTACGGGGAGGGGGACCATGCGTAGCATGGTGGAGGGGGGGCGCCGCACAGGCCTCGCGCTCTCTGGTCGCAGCCGTGCCTCATGGGGAAGCCCCCCTCCACCACGCTCCACGAGCGCGGTCCCCCTCCCCGTGCCGGGGAGGATGTGATGAGCCTCTGGAGCGCGGCGGAGATCGCCGCCGCCACCGCGGGCACCGCCTCCGCCGATTTCGCCGCCACCGGCGTCGCCTTCGACAGCCGCGAGGTCGGTGCCGGCGACCTGTTCGTCGCGCTCACCGGCGAGAGCACCGATGGCCACCGCTTCCTGCCGCAGGCGTTCGCGCAGGGTGCGGCGGGGGCGATCGTCTCGGCTGCGACCGACCATCCGCACGTCCGCGTCGCCGACACCTTCGCCGCCCTGAACGACCTCGGCCGCGCCGCCCGCGCGCGCATGGCGGGGACGGTGATCGGCGTCACCGGCTCGGTCGGCAAGACCAGCGCCAAGGAGGCGTTGTTCGCCGCGCTCGACCGGTCGCTGCCCGGCGCGGTCCATCGTTCGGTAAAGAGCTACAACAACCATACCGGCGTGCCCCTCAGCCTCGCCCGCATGCCGCGCGACACGAGGATCGGCGTGTTCGAGATGGGCATGAACCATGCCGGCGAGCTCGCCGAACTGACGAAACTGGTGCGGCCGCATATCGCGATCGTCACCGCGATCGCGCCGGCGCACACCGCCTTCTTCCCCGACGAAAGCGCGATCGCCGACGCCAAGGGCGAGATCTTCCGCGGCCTTGAGCCCGGCGGCGTCGCCATCGTACCCTACGACAGCCCGCACCGCGACCGCCTGATGGCAGCCGCCGCGCCTTATGCCGCGCGCACCGTCACCTTCGGCCTCACCAAGGGTGCCGACGTCCGCGCGATCGAGGCGATGCGCCTGCCGGCGGGGGGCTCGTTCGTCACCGCCAAGATCGGTGAGCGCGAATTGTCGTTCACTCTGTCGCAGCCCGGCATGCATTGGGTCTCCAACGCGCTCGCGGTGCTCGCCGCGGTCGATGCCGCGGGTGCCGATCTCGCCCGCGCCGGTCTCGCGCTCGGCGAGATGGGCGGCCTCGCTGGCCGCGGCGCGCGCTTCGTCGCGTTCGGCGACGTGCTGGTGATCGACGAAAGCTACAACGCCAATCCCGCCTCGATGCGCGCGACGCTCGCGGTGCTCGCCGACGAGCCCGGCCGTCACCTCGCGGTGCTCGGCGAGATGCGCGAGCTGGGCGACGCCTCCGACGACTTTCACGCCGATCTCGCCGGGCCGGTGCTCGCCGCGCGGGTCGAAGCGGCCGTGCTGGTCGGCGAAGCGATGGCGCCGCTCGCCAAAGCCCTTGAGGGACGCACCCAAGTCATGCATGTGGCCGACGCCGCCGCCGCGCTCGGCCAGGTGAAGGCCCTGGCCCGCGCCGGGGATGCGGTGCTCGTCAAAGGGTCTAACGGTGTCGGGTTGTCGCGGGTGGTCGCGGGACTCGCCAATGCGGGCGATCAGCGATCGCTGGGGGGCGGAACGTAATGCTATATTGGATCGCCGAGCATCTGGGTTTCACCGGATTGCTGAACCTCATCCGCTACCAGTCCTTCCGGACCGGTGCGGCGGTCGCGACGGCGCTCCTGATCGGGCTCATCATCGGGCCGCGCTTCATCGGCTGGCTGCGCGTGCGCCAGGGCAAGGGGCAGCCGATCCGCGCCGACGGACCGCAGACCCACCTCGCCAAGCGCGGGACGCCGACGATGGGCGGGCTGATGATCCTCACCGCGATGAGCCTCGCGATCCTGATCTGGATGGACCTCAGCAACCCCTATGTCTGGTCGTGCCTGTTCGTGACGCTGGGGTTCGGCGCGATCGGGTTCATGGACGATTACGACAAGGTCCGCAAAGCCAGTACCGCGGGCGTCTCCGGCAGGACGCGCCTCCTGCTCGAATTCGCCATCGCCGGCATCGCCTCGTGGATCATCATGGGGCAGAACGGGCCGCATCTCTATCTGCCGTTCACCGACCGGTTGTACCTCGACCTCGGCTATGCCTTCCCGCTGTTCGCCGCCTTCACCATCGTCGCCTTTGGCAATGCGGTGAACCTGACCGACGGGCTCGACGGGCTCGCGACGATGCCGGTGATCATCGCCAGCGTCGCCTTCATGCTGATCGTCTATCTGGCCGGCAACGTGAAGTTCGCCACCTATCTCGGCATCCCGCACGTACCGGGGGCGGGCGAGCTGGCGATCTTCTGCGGCGCGGTGATCGGCGCCGGGCTCGCCTTCCTGTGGTTCAACGCGCCCCCCGCGGCGGTATTCATGGGTGACACTGGCAGCCTCGCGCTCGGCGGCGCGCTCGGCACGATCTCGGTGGTCGCGCATCACGAAATAGTGCTCGGCATCGTCGGCGGCCTGTTCGTCGTCGAGGCGCTTTCGGTGATCATCCAGGTGTTCTTCTACAAGCGCACCGGCAAGCGCGTCTTCCGCATGGCGCCGATTCACCATCATTTCGAACAGCTTGGCTGGAGCGAGCCGACCGTCGTCATCCGCTTCTGGATCATCAGCCTCGTGCTGGCGCTCGCCGGCCTGTCGACGTTGAAGCTGCGGTGATCACCAGTCCGACCTTCGCCGGCCGGCGCTATGCCGTGCTCGGCCTCGCCCGCTCCGGCCTCGCCACCGTCCGCGCGCTCGCCGCCAGCGGCGCCTATGTCGTCGGCTGGGACACCGACCCGGACGCGCGCGCGCGTGCCGCCGCGATCGACGGCTTCATCGTCCACGATATCGCCGAACTAAGCCTCGATGGCGCGGCGGGGCTCGTCGTCTCGCCGGGCGTGCCGCTCAACACGCATCCGCTCGCCGCGCGCGCGCGCGAGGCGGGTGTGCCGGTGATCGGCGACATCGAATTGTTCGCGCAGGCCCGCGGCGACCTGCCGCCGCACAAGGTCGTCGGCATCACCGGCACCAACGGCAAGTCGACGACGACCGCGCTGATCCACCATATCCTCCGGACCGCGGGCGTGCCGGCGCTGATGGGCGGCAACATCGGCCTGCCGATCCTCGAACAGCCGCCGCTGCCGGCAGGCGGCGTCTATGTGCTCGAATTGTCGAGCTATCAGCTCGACCTGACGCAAAGCCTGGATTGCGAGGTCGCGGTGCTGCTCAACGTCACCCCCGATCATCTCGATCGCTACGACGGGTTCGAGGCTTATGCCGCCTCCAAGGCCCGGCTGTTCGCGATGCAGTCGCCCGGTCACGCTGCGATCATCGGCATCGGCGACGCCCCCTCGGCGCAAATCGCGCGCGGTCTGTCGGCACGCGGCGAGCATCTCACCAAAATCGCGCCCGGCATCTGCATGGACCAGTCCCACTGGCCCACACTGCAAGGCCCGCATAACGCGCAGAATGCGCTTGCCGCGATCGCCGCGGTCAAGGCGCTCGGCGTAGCGGAGGCGGACATCGATCGCGGCCTCGCCAGCTTCACCGGCCTGCCGCACCGGATGGAGACGGTGGCGGTCCGCAACGGCGTCACTTTCGTCGACGACAGCAAGGCGACCAATCCGGAGAGCACCGCCCCCGCGCTCGGCGCGTTCGGCCGCATCCACTGGATCGTCGGCGGCAAGCGCAAAGGCGACGACCTCGACGCCTGCGCGCCCTATTTCGACCGCGTCGTCGCCGCCTATACGATCGGCGAGGCCGGGCCGCTGTTCGCCGGGCTGCTCGAAGGCCGCGTCCCCGCGGTCACCCACAGCGGCGATCTCGTCACCGCGGTCGCGCAGGCCGCCGCCGCGGCGACGCCCGGAGACACCGTGCTCTTGTCGCCGGCCTGTGCTAGCTTCGACCAGTTCCGCGATTACGAGGAGCGCGGTGCCGCGTTCCGCGCGGCGGTGGAGGCCCTCGCATGACCAGTGCCGGTATGACCGACGCCGAGCGCGACACGCTGATCGCCAAGGTCAAGCGGCGCGGCGGGCGTGGCGACAGCTCGCCGCTCGGCACCTGGTTCTGGGACATCGACCGGATGCTGCTGCTGCTGACGCTGTTCCTGATCGCGATCGGCCTGATCGCGGTGGCGGCGGCGAGCCCGGCGACCGCGGTCCGCTATTCGGGCGAACATCACAAATTCACGCCGCTCTATTATTTCTGGCGTCAGCTCATCTGGGTCGGCATCTCGCTGCCGGTGCTGTTCGGCGTGTCGATGCTGCCGGTGCCGCTCGCGCGGCGGCTGGCGCTGGGCGGCGCGGCAGTGCTGGTCGTCTGCCTCGCGCTCACGCCGTTCGTCGGCAACAGCATCAACGGCGCGCGGCGCTGGATCGGCTATGGCTTCGCGCAGTTTCAGCCGTCCGAATTCCTGAAACCCTTGTTCATCGTGACGGTGGCGTGGCTGCTGTCGCTGAAGGCCAAGGACCCCGAGCTGCCGACCGTGCTGATCACCGGTGCGATGACCGGGCTGATCGCGGTGCTGCTGATGCTGCAACCCGATTTCGGACAGACGGTGATCTTCTGCACGGTATGGCTGGCGCTGCTGATGATCGCGGGGACGCCGATGCGAATCCTCGGCGGCATCATTGCGATGGTGCCGGTCGGGCTGACCGCGGCCTATATGTTCTACGGCACCGCGCGCAATCGTATCGACGCCTTCCTGTTCCCGAGCGTCGAGGGCGAGGGGGCGAGCGACCATTTCCAGACCAACGCCGCGCATGCGACGATCACCAGCGGCGGCTGGACCGGCACCGGCCCCGGCGGCGGCACGGTCAAGTTCGGCCTGCCCGAGGCGCATACCGATTATATCTATTCGGTGATCGGCGAGGAATTCGGCCTGATCGCCTGCGCGATCATCGCGCTGGTGTTCCTCGCGATCGTCGTGCGCGTGTTCGTCAAATTGCTCGACGAGCAGGACGAGTTCAAACTGCTTGCCGCTTCGGGGCTCGCGGTGCAATTCGGGGCACAGGCATTGGTGTCGATGGCGGTGAACACCGGGCTCGCGCCGTCGAAGGGGATGACGCTGCCGTTCATCAGCTACGGCGGGTCGTCGATGATCGCGCTGTCGATCGGCATGGGGCTGCTGCTCGCATTCACGCGGCGCAACCCGTTCCTGACGCGCAGCCCGTATGTGGTGAGATGGGGATCGAATTGAGCAAGCATTACGTCCTCGCCGCGGGTGGTACGGGGGGGCACATGGTCCCCGCCGCGGCGCTGGCCGAGGAATTGACCCGGCGCGGCCATCGCGTCGCCCTGATCAGCGACCAGCGCGGCGTCCGCTTCCCCGGCCTGTTCGCCGAAGGACCCGGCGGTATCCAGACGCACGTGCTGCCCGCCGGCCGTTTCCAGGTGAAGCGCCCGGCCGGCTGGCCGTCGGCGGTGCGCGAGATGCTGCGTGGCCGCGCGATGGCGCGCGAATTGTACCGCACCTTCAAGCCCGCCGCGGTGATCGGCTTCGGCGGCTATCCTGCGATGCCCGCGTTGCTCGCCGCCTTCGCCAACAAGATCCCGACGGCGGTGCACGAGCAGAATGCGGTGCTCGGCCGCGTCAACCGGCTGGTCGCCGGCCGCGTCGATGCGATCGCCACCTCTTATGCGACGACCGAGCGGCTGGCGGTGAAGCATGAGGGCAAGGTGCATCTCGTCGGCAATCCGGTGCGCGAGGCGGTGCTGGCGCTGCGCTCGCGACCCTATCCCTTGCTCGAGGAGGACGGCATCTTCCGAGTCCTCGTCACCGGCGGCAGCCAGGGCGCGAGCATCCTCAGCCGCGTGGTGCCGGACGGGCTCGCCATGCTGCCGATCACCTTCCGCCGCCGCCTGCAGGTGACGCATCAGGCGCGGATCGAGGATATCGACGCGGTGCGCGCGCAATATGCCGAGCATCAGATCCCGGCCGAGCTCGCCACCTATCTCCCCGACATGCCCGAACAGCTCGCCTGGGCGCATCTGGTGATCGCGCGCGCCGGCGCCTCGACGATCGCCGAGCTGACCGCGGCGGGCCGGCCGGCGATCCTCGTGCCGCTGCCGTCCGCGACCGACGACCACCAGACCGCCAATGCGCGCGAGATCACCAAGGCGGGCGGCGCGCGCACCATCCCGCAGCCCGACTTCACCGCGGTGGAGCTGGCCAAACAGATGCAGAAGCTCGGCCTCGATCCCGCGGCGCTGGAAAACGCCGCGGCCCGCGCCAGGAGCGTCGGCCGCCCGCACGCGGTGCGCGACCTCGCCGATCTCGTCGAGAGCCTCGATTCGCCGGTATCGCGCCTGCCCGTCGGCAAGGCCGCCCCGCGCCAGGAGGCGTTCGCATGATCCGCATCCTGACACTCCTCCCCGGCACGGGGAGGGGGACCATGCGCAGCATGGTGGAGGGGGGGCTCCCCCTGCGCTGTGCTTCGTGGAGCCCCCCCTCCGTCACGGCTGCGCCGCGCCACCTCCCCGGCACGGGGAGGATCGAGCCATGATCCGCGGCGTTGCGACCGATATCGGCCCGATCCATTTCGTCGGCATCGGCGGTATTGGCATGTCGGGGATCGCCGAGGTGATGAAGAACCTTGGCTATACCGTGCAGGGCTCCGACGTTGCCGAGGGCTATGTCGTGCAGGGGCTGCGCGACAAGGGCATCGCGGTGACGATCGGCCATGCCGCCGCCAACGTGGCCGACGCGGCGGTGGTGGTCACCTCGACCGCGATCACGCGCACCAATCCGGAGGTCGAGGCGGCGCTGGAACGGCGCATTCCCGTCGTCCGCCGCGCCGAGATGCTCGCCGAGCTGATGCGGCTCAAATCGACCGTCGCGGTCGCCGGCACGCACGGCAAGACCACGACGACCTCGATGGTCGCCGCGCTGCTCGATGCGGGCGGGATCGACCCGACCGTCATCAACGGCGGCATCATCAACAGCTACGGCTCGAACGCGCGCCTCGGCGCGAGCGACTGGATGGTGGTCGAGGCGGACGAGAGCGACGGCAGCTTCCTGCGCCTCGACGGTACGATCGCGGTGGTCACCAACATCGATCCCGAGCATCTCGACCATTACGGCTCGTTCGACGCGGTCAAGGACGCCTTCGTCGAGTTCGTCGAGAACGTGCCTTTCTACGGCGCGGCGCTGCTCTGCCTCGATCATCCCGAGGTGCAGAACGTGCTGCCGCGCGTCCGCGACCGCCGCGTCGTCACCTACGGCTTCTCGGCGCAGGCGGATATCCGCGGCGTCGACGTCACGCCGGTGCCGGGCGGCAACTGCTTCGACTGCGTCGTGCGCGAGCGTGACGGCACCACCCGCGCGATCGAGGGGATCGAGCTGCCGATGCCCGGCCGCCACAACGTCCAGAACGCGCTCGCCGCGATCGGCGTCGCGCTCGAACTCGGCATTCCCGATGCGACCATCCAGCAGGGCTTTTCCGCGTTCGGTGGGGTCAAGCGCCGCTTCACCAAGGTCGGTGAGGTCGAGGTCGACGGCGGCTTCGTCACGATCATCGACGATTACGGCCATCACCCGGTCGAGATCCGCGCCGTGCTCGCCGCCGCACGCGAGGGCGCGCGCGGCCGGGTGATCGCGGTCGTCCAGCCGCACCGCTATTCGCGGCTCGGCAATCTGATGGAGGACTTCCAGACCGCGTTCAACGACGCCGATCGCGTGCTCGTCACCCCGGTCTATGCCGCGGGCGAGGCGCCGGTCGAGGGCGTCGACGCGCAGGCTTTGGTCGACGGGCTCAAGCGCCGCGGCCATCGCTCGGCGGCGACGATCGCCGACGCCGATGCGCTGGCGGACGAACTCGCGGCGACGATCCAGGCGGACGACATGATCGTCTGCCTCGGCGCGGGCGACATCACCAAATGGGCGGCGGGGCTGGCCAGCGCGATCGGAGAGCGGCGATGAACGACTGGTTCGATGCGGGACTGAAGCTCCAGAAGCAGATGCTCGATGCGCAGCGCAAGTCGCTCGAAGCCGGCGGCCACGCGGTCGGCGCCGGCGAGGCGCTGGTCCAGGCGCAGGAGGCGACGCGCAAGGCGGCCGAGGCGAATCTTGCCGCGATCCAGGCGTGGACGCGCCTATGGGGTGTCGGCCCTTGGTGAATGCGGGGATAATCGATCTCCCGGCCGTGCGCGGGCGCCTGACCGAGGGCGCACCGCTGGCGCCGCTCGTCTGGTTCAAGTCGGGCGGCACCGCGCAATGGCTGTTCGAGCCCAAGGACGCCGACGATCTCGCCGATTTCCTACGCGAATGCGATCCGGCAATGCCGGTGATGGCGCTCGGCCTCGGCTCGAACATGATCGTCCGCGACGGCGGCGTGCCCGGCGTGGTGGTACGGCTCGGCAAGGCGTTCGCGCAGGTCGAGCGGATCGATGACACCAGCCTGCGCTGCGGCGGCGGCGCGAGCGGCATCCTCGTCTCCTCGACCGCGCGCGATGCCGGCATCGGCGGCGTCGAATTCCTGCGCTCGATCCCCGGCACGGTCGGCGGCTTCGTGCGGATGAACGGCGGCGCTTATGGCCGCGAGGTCAAGGACGTGCTGGTCGACTGCGACGTCGTGCTGCGCTCAGGCGAGCGCCGCACGCTCGGTGTTGCGGACCTCGGCTATACCTATCGCCACAGCGATCTGCCTGCGGGCGCAGTGGTGATCGCCGCGACCTTCCGCGGCCATGCCGCCGAGCCCGCCGCGATCGGTGCGGAGATGGACCGGATCGCCGCCGAGCGCGAGGCGTCGCAGCCGCTGCGCTCGAAGACCGGCGGCTCGACCTTCAAGAACCCCGCCGGCCACAAGGCGTGGGCGCTGATCGACGCCGCCGGCTGCCGCGGCCTGACCCGCGGCGACGCGCAGGTGTCGGAGAAACATTGTAATTTCCTTCTCAACCTCGGGTCCGCCACCTCGGCGGAGATCGAGGCGCTGGGCGAAGAGGTGCGCGACAAGGTGAAGGCACAGTCTGGCGTGACATTGGAATGGGAAATCCAGCGGGTCGGGGTGGCGAAGTGATGGGTACGATGAAATTCCTCCCCGGCACGGAGTATCGGGTCGGATCGTCCCCCGGACGATCCTTGAACATGCGGGGCATGTTCAACCCGATGCTGGGGACCATGCGCAGCATGGTGGAGGGGGCTCTCCACGCAGTGCAGCGTCTGCGGATGCCCCCCTCCGTCAGCGCTGCGCGCTGCCACCTCCCCGTGCCGGGGAGGATTTGATGCACATCGCGGTTCTCATGGGCGGCTGGTCGGCCGAACGCCCCGTGTCGCTGCAATCGGGCAACGGCTGTGCCGACGCGCTCGAATCGCTCGGCCATCGCGTCACCCGCATCGACATGCAGCCCGACGTCGCCGCGCGACTCGCCGAGGCCAAGCCCGATCTCGTCTTCAACGCGCTGCACGGCTCGCCCGGTGAGGACGGCAGCGTGCAGGGCATGCTCGACCTGATGGGCATCCCCTATACGCATTCGGGCCTCGCCACCTCGGTGATCGCGATCGACAAGGTGCTGACCAAACAGGTGCTCGTCCCCGCCGGCATCCCCATGCCCGGCGGCCGCATCGTCAAATGCGCCGAGATCTTCGAACGCGATCCGCTCCAGCGCCCCTATGTGCTCAAGCCGATCAACGAAGGCTCATCGGTCGGCGTCGCGATCGTCACCGACGACGGCAATTACGGCAATCCGATCGGCCGCGACGTCGCCGGCCCGTGGCAGCAATTCACCGAATTGCTCGCCGAGCCCTATGTCCGTGGTCGCGAGCTGACCACCGCGGTACTCGGTGACCGCGCGCTCGGCGTCACCGAGTTGAAGCCCAAGAACGGCTGGTACGATTTCGACGCCAAATATACCGACGGCCTGACCGAACACGTCTGCCCGGCGGATATCCCCGATCCGATCGCCGACGCCTGCAAGAGCCTCGCGCTCGAGGCGCATCGCCTGCTCGGCTGCAAGGGCGCGTCGCGCTCCGACTTCCGCTGGGACGACGAGCGCGGCGTCGACGGCCTGTTCCTGCTCGAGGTGAACACCCAGCCCGGCATGACGCCGCTCAGCCTCGTCCCCGAACAGGCGCGCCATATCGGCATGAGTTATGCCGACCTCGTCCAGGCGATCGTCGACGAGGCCCTCAGGGACCCCGCCCTGAAGGACCCACGGGGATGAGCCGGACGATCAAGCGCGGGCCGCCGCCCAAGCGGCCGACCGGGCGGCGCAAGCAACCGGTGCGCAAGGTTTCGCTGTTCGAGCGCGCGGTGTCCGCCGTGCCGGTCAGCGAGGAGACGATCCGCAAGGCGGCGACCTGGACGATCACCGGCGGCGGCATCGCGCTGGCGCTCGCCGCGGTGACGTGGATCGGCATCCCCGGCATGATCGGTTCGGCGATCGCCGAAGGCGCGGGGCAGGCGGGCTTCCGCGTCGAGCAGATCGAGGTGACCGGGCTCAAGCGGATGGACCGGATGAGCGTCTATGCGGTCGCGCTCGATCAGCAGAGCCGCGCGATGCCGCTCGTCGATCTGGAGGCGGTGCGGCAGAAGCTGCTGCGCTACGGCTGGATCGCCGACGCGCACGTCTCGCGCCGGCTGCCCGACACGTTGCTGGTCGACATCGTCGAGCGCAGCCCGGCGGCGGTGTGGCAGGACAATGGCCAGCTCACGCTGATCGACAAGGACGGCGTGCTGCTCGAACCCGTCCGGCCCGACGCCATCCCCGATCTGCCTCTGGTGATCGGCCCCGGCGCCGACCGGCAGGAGGCGGGCTATCAGACGCTGCTCGCCGCCGCGCCCGCGCTGAAACCGCGCGTCAAGGCGGCGACCTGGATCGGCAACCGCCGCTGGGACCTCACCTTCGACAGCGGCGAGACGCTGGCGCTGCCCGAGGATGGCGCGCCCGCGGCCTTGCTCAAATTCGCCGAACTCGATGGCGCACGGCCGCTGCTCGGGCGCGGCTGGATCCGTTTCGACATGCGCGACCCGAGCAAGTTGGTCGCGCGCAAGCCGGGGGCGAGCATGGCGCATAACGTGCCGGACCCGAGCGAGGTGGCGACACCGTCGACCGATACGACCAACAGGCAAGCGGGGGCTGAGGGCTAATGGCGAAGGTTGCACCGGAAGGATTGATCACGGCGCTCGATATCGGGTCGTCGAAGGTCTCGGCGATGATCGCGCAGAAGGGCGACGGCGGCGAGCTGATCGTGCTCGGCACCGGCCAGCGCGAGAGTCGCGGCGTCAAGCGCGGCTATATCGCCGACATGGCGGCGACCGAGGCGGCGGTGCGCGAGGCGGTCGAACAGGCGGAGCGGATCGCCGGGATCAACATCGAGAACGTCTGGGTCGGCTTCTCCGCCGGCGGCCTGGTCAGCGACGTCGCCGAGGTCGAGTTCGAGCTGGGCGGCCATCGCGTCGAACAGCAGGATATCGACGCGCTGCTCGCCGCGGGGCGCAATTCGATCGATCCGCAGGGGCGGATGGTGCTCCACGCCCAGCCCGCGCTCTACACGCTCGACGGGCTGACCGGCGTCAAGAAGCCGCTCGGGCTGCATGCCGACCGGCTCGGCGTGCACATCCACGTCGTCGCCGCCGACGGCTCGCCGGTGCGCAACCTCGACCTGTGCGTCCGTTCCGCGCATCTCGAGGTCAAGTCGATCATCGCCGCGCCCGTCGCCACCGGGCTCGCCTGCCTGTCCGACGAGGAGCGCGAGCTCGGCGTCGCGCTGGTCGAGCTGGGGGCGGGGATCACCAACGTCTCGCTGTTCGCGGGCGGCATGCTCGTCGGCCTGTGCTCGATCCCGATGGGCGGTCAGGACATCACCGACGATATCGCCAGCGCCTTCGGCACCCGCCGCGCGCAGGCGGAGCGGATGAAATGCTTCCACGGCTCGGCCAACGCTTCGCCGCGCGACAATCACGAGATGATCCCGGTGATGCCGATCGCCGCCGAGGACGACGTCCATGGCGGGATGCAGATCACCAAGGCGCAGCTGATCGGCATCGTCCGCCAGCGGCTCGAGCATCAGATGGACGAAATCCGCAAATCGCTGGCGCAGCTCAAGTTCGAGGGGCCGGTCGGGCGGCAGGTGGTGCTCACCGGCGGCGGCGCCGAGCTCAAGGGCATCGCCGATTACGCGCAGCAGGCGCTCGGCCGTTCGGTGCGGATCGGCCGGCCGCGCGGGCTGACCGCTCTGCCGGAGGCGCATGGCGGCCCGGCGTTCGCGACGCTGGCGGGGCTCGCTTTCTACGCCGCGGCCGATCCGATCGACCTGCGCGGCGTCGCGCCGCAGCAAACCACCGTTCATCGGCAGCGTGGCATGGGCATGATGCGCAAGCTCATCCAGGCGGCGCGCGCGAATTATTGAGCGCCGATGACGACGATTGCGCGTTTTCTGTGGCACCGCATGAGTCGTTGAGGCAAAAGGTTAAATCAGTGTCCCGGCGCGTTTACCCGGATGGGGCGGAGAAAGTTACGTCATGAGCATCGAATTCATCACTCCCGAGGTCGACGAGCTGACCCCCCGCATCGCCGTGATCGGTGTCGGCGGTGCCGGCGGCAACGCCATCGCCAACATGATGCGCGCCGACGTGCAGGGCGTCGACTTCCTCGTCGCCAATACCGATGCGCAGGCGCTGAAATCGTCGATCGCACCGCATCGCATCCAGCTCGGCGCCAAGATCACGCAGGGTCTCGGCGCCGGATCGCGTCCCGAGATCGGCCGCGCCGCGGCGGAAGAGACGATCGACGACCTCGCCAAGCGGTTGGAAGGCGCACACATGTGCTTCATCGCCGCCGGCATGGGCGGCGGCACCGGCACGGGTGCGGCGCCGGTGATCGCCAAGGCGGCGCGCGACATGGGCATCCTGACGGTCGGTGTCGTCACCAAGCCGTTCAGCTTCGAGGGCAACCGTCGCGCCAAGAGCGCCGACGGCGGCATCGAGGAACTGCAGAAGTACGTCGATACGCTGATCGTCATCCCCAACCAGAATCTGTTCCTGATCGCCAACGCCAACACGACGTTCAAGGAAGCGTTCGAGATGGCGGACGAGGTCCTGCAGCAGGGCGTCCGCGGCATCACCGATCTGATGGTCATGCCCGGCCTCATCAACCTCGACTTCGCCGACGTCCGCTCGGTGATGCAGGAGATGGGCAAGGCGATGATGGGCACCGGCGAAGCGTCGGGCGACAATCGCGCGCTCGAGGCGGCGCAGAAGGCGATCGCCAATCCGTTGCTCGACGGCGTCAGCATGCAGGGCGCCAAGGGCGTCATCATCTCGATCACCGGCGGCGACGACATGCGCCTGCTCGAAGTCGACGAAGCCGCGAATCACATCCGCGACCTGGTCGATCCCGATGCCAACATCATCTGGGGTTCGGCGTTCAATCCCGAGCTGGAAGGCCGCATCCGCGTGTCGGTGGTCGCCACCGGCATCGATTCGGACGCCAAGCCGGGTGCCGCGGCGCCTGCACCGGAAGCCGCCAAGTCGTTCAGCTTCGGCATGGGCCGCAAGACCGACGACAGCACCTCGTTCCGCCCGACCGGCGCGACGACGCCCGAGGCCCCGGCCGCGCCTGCCCCGGCCGCGCCGCCCGCACCGCTCGACCTGCAACCCGCCGACGCGGTGAAGCCGGATGCGCGACCCGCCGCGAGCGATGACGAACTGGTGCTCGGTGCCGAGACGATCGTTCCCGCCGCGCCGCAGCCCCAGCCGCAACCGCAGCCCCGCGCTTATGGCGAAGAGCCCTATGCCGCACCGGCGCGCGCGCCTGCTCCCGACGCCGCAGCCGGCCGTCGCCCGTGGATCGCCCCGGGCAGCGAGGCCGCCGCGCCCGACGCCGCACCGCAGCCGCGCGTCAAGCTCGGCGGGACGTTGTTCGAGCGCATGTCTAACGCCGCCCGCGGCCCGGCACGCGAAGAGGCGCCCGAGGACGGCAAGGACCCGATCGACATCCCCCGCTTCCTCCACCGCCAGAACAACCAGTAACGCTCAACTCCTCCCTTGCTTCAGCGAGGGAGGGCGCCCCTGATCTTCGTCATCCCGGCGAAAGCCGGGACCCATGGTCACGTTGGCGATGATGTTGCGTGCTTCGTCTGAAACATCGTCACCATGGGTTCCGGCTTTCGCCGGAATGACGATCGGATGGAACGTCCCTGACGTCCTCGATGCGACCGCATACCAAACAGAGCCCCCCACCGATGTTCGTCGCCGTTCAGCCTCCGTTCGCCGCGCGTCGCGTGATCGGACATTGCCGGTTCAGGAGCGCTCGGCTCTAGTCGCCGCGACCTCATGCGATTTCCGTTGTCCTCCCTTATGGCGCCCGCCGCGCTCCTGCTGGCGACCGCGCCCGCCGCCCTGTTCGCGCAGGAGGTGGTGCAGGCGCTGCCCGGCACCACCGACGCCGACCGGCTCGCCGAGCAGATGCGCGCGCTCGCGTCCAATCCGCGCGATCTCAACGCGCTGATCGCCGCCGCCGATCTGTCGCTGTCGCTCGGCGATCTCAGCGGTGCCGCCTCGCTCTACGCGCGCGCCGAGAAGGTGTCGGTCGGCGATCCGCGCATCAAGGCCGGCGAGGGCGCGATCCTCGTCCGCTCCGAGCGCCCCGGCGAGGCGCTGCGCTATTTCTCGCAGGCCGAGGCGGCCGGCGCCGACGTGCGCCGCTTCGCCGGCGACCGCGGCCTCGCCTACGATCTGATCGGCCAGCAGGAGCGCGCGCAGCGCGACTATCGCCTCGCGCTCAAGACCGATCCCGACGACGAGATCGTCCGCCGCTACGCGCTGTCGCTGGGCATCTCGGGCAAGCGCGAACAGGCGCTCGAACAGCTCGACCCGCTGCTCCGCAAGACCGACCGCAGCGCCTGGCGCATCCGCGCCTTCATCCTGGCGATGGGCGGCGATCAGGCGGGTGCCGAGAAGATCGCGACCACCATGTTGCCGCCCGGCATGGCGCAGGGCCTGATCCCGTTCTTCCGCCGGCTGCCGGCGCTGCCCGCCGCCGACCGGGCGTTCGCGGTGCATTTCGGCGAGGTCCACACCACGCCGGAGCGGCTCGCGGATTCGCGCCTCGCGCCGATCCTGCCGCAGCTCGCGCCCGAGCCGGCACCGGTCGCGCTCGCCGCGGTGCAGCCCGCCGTCCAGCCCGGCAAGAAGGACCGGCGCCGCCGCGGCAGCCGCGATGGCGTCGCGCTCGCATCGAACACACGGGTGCCGGTCCAGCCGTCCGTCGCCACCCGCACGCCGACACCCGCGCCGACCTATCAGCAGGCGACCGCCGCGCTCGCCCGCGTCCAGCCGCTGCCGTCGCAGCCGCAGAGCGCGCCGGTGACGCTCGCCAGCACGCCGACACCGTCGCCGACACCCGCCCCGGTGACGGCATCCGCGCTGCCGCCGGTCCGGACGAGCACGCCGGCGGTGACGCAAGCCGCGCCCGTGCAACTCGCATCGGTCCAGCCGCGCCCGTCGTCGCCCGTAACGGCTATCACGAGCGTACCGACACCGACACCGACACCGGTCTACAGCGCAACGGCATCGGCAAGGCTTCCCGCGACCCCGGCACCTCAGCCCGGCTTCACCACCACGCCGGCACCGCAGGTCGCGGTGCAGCCCGCCACCGCCACCCCGGCACCCGGCTTCACCGCCGCCGCGTCGCCGTCGAGCACGCCGCCTGCGGCGACGCAGAGCCAGCCCGCGGTCACCGCGACCACCACCCCGCCGGCCAATTACAGCGCACCGCCGTCGCGCGCCGAGGCGGACAGCGTGCTCGCGCGGATCGTCGCCGGCCTGTCGATCCCGGCGTCCGAACTCGGCGTGACCGAGCCGGTCAAGCCCGCACCGCTTGCCGCGATCCCGCCCGCCGATACCGCCGCACGCGTGATCGCCGAGGCCAAGGCCAAGGAAGCGCGCGACGCCGCGGCGGAGAAGGCGCTGGCGGTTCAGGCCGCCGCCGAGAAGCGCGCCGCCGACCGCAAGGCCGCGACCGACAAGAAGGCGCTCGCCGCCAAGAAGCTCGCCGACGCGAAGAAGCTCGCCGATGCCAAGGAGGCCGCCGAAGAGAAGAAGGCCGCCGCCGAGGAGAAGCGCCTCGCCCGCGCCAATCCGGAACGCATCTGGGTGCAGGTCGCCGGCGGCGCCAACGAGAATGATCTGCCCAAGGCCTATGCCGCGGTGAAGGCGAAGGCGCCGACGGTGTTCGCCGGCCGCAGCGCCTGGTCGACGCCGCTGCGCGCCACCAACCGCGTGCTCGTCGGTCCGTTCAAGACCGACGCCGAGGCGCGCAGCTTCGTCAACCAGCTCAAGAAGGAAGGCGTCGCGACCTTCACCTTCACCAGCGACCCCGGCCAGACCGTCACCAAATTACCGGCCGGCAGGGGTAAATGAGCCTGCGCGCGCCCTGGGCCTCGAACCCGGCGCGCAGTAAAGGTCGCCGTTACGAGGAACAGACCGGGACCGCCCGCGGTCCGCGCGACGATTTCCAGCGCGACCGCGACCGCATCATCCATTCGATCAGCTTCCGCCGCCTGCGCCACAAGACGCAGGTGTTCATGGCGCCCGATGGCGACCATTTCCGCGTCCGCCTGACCCACAGCCTCGAAGTCGCGCAGATCGGCCGGACCATCGCGCGCGTGCTCGGCCTCAACGAGGATCTTACCGAGGCGCTGTGCCTCGCGCACGACATCGGCCATCCGCCGTTCGGTCATGCCGGCGAGGATGCGCTCAAGGTCGCGCTCGCCGATGCCGGCGGCTTCGACCACAACGGCCATACGTTGCGTGCGCTGACGCTGATCGAGCGGCCCTATCCGCGCTGGAACGGGCTCAATCTGACGTGGGAGACGCTGGAGGGGCTCGCCAAGCACAATGGCCCGGTCCGCCATCCCGGCTGGGCGCTACGCGAGGCGGATGCGCATTTCCCGCTCGATCTGACCAGCCATGCCAGCCTTGAGGCGCAGGTCGCGGCGATCGCCGACGACATCGCCTATGACAATCACGACATCGACGACGGGCTGCGCGCCGGGCTGCTGACGCTCGACCAGTTGCTCGCGGTGCCGATCGTCGCGCGCGGCTGGGCGGGGGCGTGCGCGCGCTTTCCCGATGTCGCGCCCAAGCGGCTGGCGAGCGAACTCGTCCGCAGCCAGATCGGCACGATGGTCAACGATCTGATCGAAGAGACACGCCGCCGCATCGCCGCCTCGGGCGTCACCAGCGCCGACGACGTGCGCGCGGCGGGGGAGGCGCTATGCGGCTTCTCACCGGCGATGCGCGAGGAGGAGCGCGACCTCAAGCGCTTCATGTACGCCAACCTCTACCACCATCCGCGCCAGCTCGCCGCCGCCGATACCGCCCACGGCATCGTCACCGGCCTGTTCGAGGCCTATCGCGCCGACCCAGCGGCGATGACCACCGAATGGGCCGAGGACGTGCCGCACGACGAACCCGGCCGCAGCCGCCACATCGCCGACTTCATCGCCGGCATGACCGACCGCTACGCCATCGCCCGCTATCGCGAACTAGTCGGGGCCATCGAATTGCCCGAGGGGTTTTAGGGAAGGGGCCATGCGCGGGAGAGGGGGCTCGATGACCGCAGACGGTCGAGCCCCGCGTCCCGTGGCCCACCGGGTTACGGAAGCGCATTCCCTCCCGGGACAAGCCGGCACCCAAGTAACGCCCACCAGTGCTCCTGCGAAGGCAGGAGCCCAGGGTTCCGAATGCCGTAAACCGTTGCTCTGCTTGGCCCTCGCTTCCTGCTTCCGCAGGAACACTGCTGGGCTTGCGCGGCGTGGTCGACCTTCGCGAAGGCTGTGCAGCAATCCGGGAACGGCGGGCAGGGTAACCCCGCCCGCCGCCCGCCCGATACTTACCGCGACGCCAGCCGCGTCGGGCTCACCGCGCCGCGCGCATCGGCGGTGCGGAACGACACCGGCACGCCGTTGGCGGCACCGGTCACGTGGCTGCCGCGCACGACGAAGCGGAAGCTTTCGCCGCCCGGAAGGCGACGGCCGCGGATCACGTGGCGGTCCGTCGACACGTCGGTCGCGGTGTAGACGTAGGTGCTCCCCTCGTGCTGGAACGTCCGTTCGCCATCGCGCGCCACCGCGCCGGTCGAGACGAGGGTGGCCGCCGCGACGGCCAGTAGGACAACAGTCTTGCGCATGATCGCCTCCCGCAGAGTGTATCGCGCTCGATCAGGTCCCCTCCGAACTTTCTGAGCCTTCCTATATTGCAGTGCAGCAAGCCGCTCAAATGCAAATCCACAATGGACCGATTGTGCTGCACGCAATCGATACGCCGCAACTGGCATAGTTCTGCGACATTTCGGACCTATCCTGCGCGTCCGGGAGCGAGGAGCATCGCATGTCTGAAGCGGCCATCGCATTGAATAGGTTCGGTTTAGGTGCCCGTGCGGACGAGTCGCCGCCGGCCGACCCGCGCAACTGGCTAACGACGCAGATCGCCGCCTACCAGACGACCCCCGCACCGGTCGCCGCCGCGCCGACCAGTGCCAAGGTCGCCGCCGACCTCGCCGCTTATCAGGCGGCGCAACGCCAGATCCGCCAGACGCCGCCCCCGACCCCGGCCACGCCACCGATGGCCACCCCGCCGATGGCCACCCAGCCGATGACCGCGCCGCCGCCGACACCGGCCGCTGCCCCGCAACGCGACGCCAAGCAGCTGGCGCGCGACACCGCCCAGCATGCAGCGCAACAGGATTACGCGGATCTGGTCGGCGCGCGCACCGCCGTGGCGATCGCCACGCCGACGCCCTTCGCCGAGCGGCTCGTCTGGTTCTGGTCGAATCACTTCGCCGTCTCGGCCGACAAGCTCGAACTCACCGGCCTGTCGGGCACGCTGGAGATGGAGGCGATCCGCCCCCATGTCATGGGCCGTTTCGCCGACATGCTGTTCGCGGTCGAGCGCCATCCGGCGATGCTGCTCTATCTCGACCAGGCGGTATCGGTCGGTCCCGACAGTCCGGTCGGCGCGAGGGCCGCCGCGCGCGGCCAGCGCAAGGTCGGGCTCAACGAAAATCTCGCGCGCGAGATCATGGAGCTGCACACGCTCGGCGTCCGCACCGGCTACACCCAGGCCGACGTCACCGAATTCGCCCGCGCGATGACCGGCTGGACGGTCGGCGTGATCGGCGGCGGCCCGGCCGCGCGCTTCGTCGCCGACCGGCCGCCGGGCAGCTTCGCCTTCGTGCCCGACATCCACCAGCCCGGCGCGCGCACGATCCTCGGCAAGACCTATCCGGCGGGCGAGGAGGGGCAGGCCCGCGCCGCGCTCGCCGATTTCGCCGTCCACCCCGCGACCGCGCGCCATATCGCCACCAAGCTCGCCCGCCATTTCGCCGGCGACGCGCCGCCGCCGGCGATGGTCGCGCGGCTGGAAACGGCGTTCCGCCGCTCGAACGGCGATCTGCCCACCGTCTATCGCGCGCTGATCGCCTCGCCCGAGGCGTGGCGGCCGGCGCCGGCCAAGTTCAAGACGCCGTGGGAATGGGCGGTCTCCAGCTACCGCGCGCTCGGCCTCGCCGACGTCAAGCCGCAGGCGGTGCAGGGCCTGCTCAACCAATTGGGCCAGCCGGTGTGGAAGCCCGGCCAGCCCATCGGTTACGACGACACCGCGCCGAGCTGGGCCGGTCCCGATGCGGTGATGCGCCGCGTCGAGGCGGCGGAGCGCTTCGCCGCGCGCTCCGGCGCGACGATCGACGCGCGTGCGCTCGCGCCGCGGCTGTTCCCCGATGCGGTCTCGCCCGCGACGACGCAGGCGCTCGCCCGCGCCGAAAGTCCCGGGCAGGCGCTCTCGCTCCTGCTCGTCTCACCCGAAATGATGCGGAGGTAAGATCATGGATCGTCGCTCCTTCCTCGCCGCCGGCGGCCTCGGCCTGCTCGGCAGTTTCGCGCCGCGCATGGCCTTCGCCAAGGCGGCGACCGCCAAGCGCTTCGTCTTCATCATCCAGCGTGGTGCGGCGGACGGGCTCGGCACGATCGGCGCGGTCGGCGATCCCGCCTTCGTCGGCGCGCGCGGCGACCTCGCCGCGGACCTGACCGCGGGCACGAAGCTCGATGCGATGTTCGCGCTCCATCCGGCGATGGCCAACGCCGCCGCGCTTTATGGCAAGGGGCAGGCGCTGTTCGCGCATGCGATCGCCTCGCCCTATCGCGATCGCTCGCATTTCGACGGCCAGAACGTGCTCGAAACCGGCGGCATCGGCGCGTACCAGCTCAAGGACGGCTGGATGAACCGCCTGCTCGGCGTCGTTCCCACCGACGATGCGAAGGCGATCGCGATCGCCGCCACCGTGCCGATGGCCTTGCGCGGCCGCCGCGAGGTGGCGAGCTACGCGCCCTCGTCGCTACCCGATGCGTCGGACGACCTGCTCGCTCGGGTAACGCAGCTTTATCAAGGCGATGCGCAGCTCCACGGGCTGTGGAACGAGGCGATGCAGACGCGCCAGCTGACCGGCGACCTCACCCGCGACAACGGCCGCAACGCCGCCGCGACCGGTGCGCTGGCGGCGCGGCTGCTCGCGCCGGCGAACGGCGCGCGCATCGCGACGATCGAGACCGGCGGCTGGGACACGCATGCCGGCCAGCGCGGCCGCCTCGCGACGCAGCTCAAGGGCCTCGATGCGATGCTCGGCGCGCTCCAGGCGGGGCTCGGCCCGGTGTGGGACGATACTTTGGTGCTGGTCGCCACCGAATTCGGCCGCACCGTCGCGATCAACGGCACCGGCGGTACCGATCACGGCACCGGCACCGCGGCGATGCTGTTCGGGGGCGCGGTCCGCGGCGGCCGCGTCCTCGCCGACTGGCCCGGTCTCGCCCCCGCCAGCCTCTACGAGGCGCGCGACCTCAAGCCGACGACGCCGCTCGACGCCTTCATCGGCGGCGCGGTCGCCGACCATTTCGCGGTCGAGCCGCCCCGCGCGATGGCCGCGCTGTTCCCGGCGAGCGCGAAGACGGCGGCGATCGAGGGATTGCTGCGGGTGTGAGAGGCCGGCTGTCCTACACGCATTCCCTTTGCTAGATTAGCATCGACGCTCGTTTAAAGTCCTCCCCCGCCAGGGGGAGGTGGCGCGGCGAAGCCGTGACGGAGGGGGAGGTAAGCGATGTCTTCGGTTGCCGTATCCTCCCACTCCGTCAGGCCTTCGGCCTGCCACCTCCCCCTGGCGGGGGAGGAATGCTCTATAACCCTGAACGTCGGTCTCGCCTCGACGTGGCGCATCGACCGATCAGTGCAGAAACGGAAACGATCACCCCCGATCGTTTCCATTAAGGTGTCCATCTTGTCCATGTCGTCCAACACGCCATGGTGCAGCGCAGCTATTTGTACCCACCCCGCTTGTGAGCTAGAGCAGGGGACTTTCGCCGAACGGACGCTCATGACGCTTTATACCCGCTTCGCCGCGCATGTCGCCGCGGCTCTCGACACGCTGACCGCGGCCGGCACGCTGCCGGCCGACCTCGACCGCAAGAACGTGACCGTCGAGCCGCCGCGCGACGTCACCCATGGCGATCTCGCCACCAACGCCGCGATGGTCCTCGCCAAGCCCGCCAAGCTCAACCCGCGGGCGCTCGGCGAGGCGCTCGCCGCCGAACTCGCCAGGCTCGACGACGTTGCCGAGGCGAGCGTCGCCGGCCCCGGCTTCATCAACCTGCGTCTCACCGATGCCGCATGGCGCGACGAACTCGCGCAAATCCAGGCGGCGGGCGACGATTACGGCCGCTCGACGCTGGGGCAGGGGGTGAGCGTCAACGTCGAATACGTCTCCGCCAACCCGACCGGCCCGATGCACATGGGCCATTGCCGCGGCGCCGTCGTCGGCGATGCGCTCGCCGCGTTGCTCGAATTCGCCGGCCACAAGGTCATCCGCGAATATTACGTCAACGACGCCGGCGGTCAGGTCGACGTGCTCGCCCGCTCCGCGCACCTGCGCTACCGCGAGGCGCTCGGCGAGACGATCGCGATCCCCGAGGGGCTCTACCCCGGCGACTATCTCGTCCCCGTCGGGCAGGAGCTCGCCGCCGAATTCGGCGACCGCTACGTCGATGCGCCGGAAGCCGAATGGCTGGCGCTGTTCCGCACCCGCGCGGTCGCGGCGATGCTGGTGATGATCCGCGCGGATCTCGCGCTGCTCGGCATCCACCACGACCTGTTCTCGTCCGAGGCGGAGTTGCAGGCCGCCGGCAAGCCCGAGGCGGCCGAGGCGGAGCTGCGGTCGCGCGGCCTCGTCTACGACGGCGTGCTCGAAGCGCCCAAGGGCGAGACACCCGAGGATTGGGAACCGGTCGAGCTGCCGCTGTTCCGCTCGACCCAGTTCGGCGACGATCAGGATCGGCCGATCAAGAAGTCGAACGGCCAATGGACCTATTTCGGCGCCGACCTCGCCTATCATTTCCAGAAGAGCCAGTCCGCCGATCAGCTCATCGACATCTGGGGCGCCGACCATGCCGGCACCGTCAAGCGCATCCAGGCCGCGGTCGCCGCGCTGACCGGCGGCAAGACGCGCTTCGACGTCAAGCTCGTCCAGATGGTACGGCTGCTGCGCGGCGGCGAGCCCGTCAAGATGTCGAAGCGCGCCGGCAATTTCGTCACGCTCGCCGACGTGGTGCGCGAGGTCGGCAAGGACGTCGTCCGCTTCACGATGCTGACCCGTCGCTCCGACGCGCAGATGGACTTCGACTTCGCCAAGGTGGTCGAGGCGTCGAAGGACAATCCGGTCTTCTACGTCCAGTATGCGCACGCCCGCGTCGCCTCGCTGCACCGCCGCGCCGAGGAGGCGGGGATCAACGCGCGTACCGCCGATCTGTCCCGGCTTGATACGGAGGAGCTGGCGCTGGTGAAGCTCGCCGCGCAATTCCCACGCATCGTCGAGACCGCCGCAACGGCGCGCGAGCCGCATAGAATTGCGTTCTATCTGTATGACTTAGCTGCCGCTTTCCACGCCTTGTGGAACGTCGGCAACGACCGGCCCGACCGTCGCTTCCTGGTGGTCGACGATCATGATGCCACCGCGGCGCGTCTGTTCTTGGCGACGGCGATCGCACAGATTATCCGTAACGGGCTGAGCATCATGGGTGTGGTCGCGGTTTCGGAGATGAAGTGATGGGGGACGGACTGGATCTGCGCGACGAGGATCGCCTGCCGTGGCTCGAAACCGTCGAGCCCGACGAGGAACAGGGTGCGCCGATCGGCAAGACGATCGCGCTGGTCGTCGTCGGGCTCGCCGTGCTCGCGCTCATCATCTTCGGCATCTACAAGCTGCAGACCCGCGCCACCGCGGACGGCCAGCTGATCGCGGCGCAGGACGGTGACTACAAGGTCAAGCCCGACGAACCCGGCGGACTCAAGGTCAAGGGCGAGGGCGATGCCGCGATCGCGACCAGCGCGGGCAAGGCGGGCTACGGCTCGATCGACCTTAACGCGGTGCCGGAAAAGCCGATCGACGGCCATCGCGTCACGCCGACCGCCAAGACCGCAGGCCCCGGCGGCAGCAACGCGGTCGCGCAGGTGCCCGCATCGAGCGGCAAGCTCGTCGCCGCGGAGCCGGTCAGCGTCCAGCGCAAGCCGGCGGCGACCGGCGCCAGCGGCTCGCTGGTCCAGCTCGGCGCCTATCCCAGCGAGGCGCTGGCGAACAGCGCATGGGACGGTTTCTCCAAGCGGTTCAGCTATCTGGCACCGCTCGGCAAGTCGGTGCAATCGGTCGCCACCGGCGGCCGCACCCTCTACCGCCTGCGCGTCAACGCCGGCAGCGCCAACCAGGCCGCCGACATCTGCGGCCGCCTGCGCGTCGCGGGCGAAAGCTGCTTCGTCGCAAGCTGAGGGGGCCTAAAGTCCTCCCTCGCGTCAGCGGGGGAGGGGGACCGCGGCCGCAGGCCGTGGTGGAGGGGGCGCTTCCGCAGACGACACGGTTCGCCGCATCCTCCCCCTCCGTCACCGCTTCGCGGCGCCACCTCCCCCTGGCGGGGGAGGACTTAGCAACCAGCTTTGAACGCCACTCCTCCCCCTGGCGGGGGACGACTGAGGCCCCGACCCTCGCATCTTGCGCACACCCGCGCTAACCGTGGCGCATGAAGCCCGTCATCTTCGGCATCGCCGGTCTCGCCCTCACCCCCGACGAACGCGCCTTCTTCGCCGAGGCGGAGCCCGCCGGCTATATCCTCTTCAAGCGCAACATCCGCGACCGCGAACAGGTCCGCGCCCTCACCGATGCGCTCCGCGATCTCTCCGGCCGCGCCGACCTGCCGATCCTGATCGACCAGGAGGGCGGTCGCGTCGCGCGCATGGGGCCGCCCGAATGGCCCGCCTTTCCCGGCGGCCCCGCCTTCGCCGCGCTCTACGAGACCGCGCCGATGTCGGCGATCCAGGCGATGCGCGCCAATGGCCAGGCGCTCGGCCTGTTGCTTGCCGAGGTGGGCATCAGCGTCGATTGTGCCCCGATTATCGATGTCGCGCAGCCCGACACGACCGAGGCGATCACCTGCCGCGCTTATGGTGCCGAGCCGATGCAGGTCGCCGCGCTCGGCCGCGCGATGCTGGAGGGGCTGGCGGCCGGCGGCGTCGTCGGCGTCGTCAAGCACATGCCCGGCCACGGCCGCGCGCGGGTCGACAGCCACCATCTCCTGCCCACCGTCACTGCCGACGCGGCGGCGCTGGAGGTCGACCTGGAACCGTTCCGCACGTTGGCGCAGGCGCCGATGGGCATGACCTCGCACATCGTCTTCGAGGCCTGGGACCGCGACCGCCCGGCGACGTTGTCGCCGATCGTCATCGAACAGGTGATCCGCGGCGCGATCGGCTTCGACGGACTGCTGATGACCGACGACATCGACATGAAGGCGCTGTCCGGCACCGCCGGCGAGAAAGCGGCGGGTGCAATCGCCGCCGGTTGCGACGTCGTCCTCGATTGCTGGGCGCGGATGGACGAGATGGTCGAGATCGCCGGCCGGCTCGGCCCGATCGGCGATGCCGCCCGCGCGCGCCTCGATCGCGCGATGGCGAGCGTCGGCGCGCCCGAGGGCGACATCGACGCATTGATCGCGCAACGCGACGCCTTTCTCGCCCTGGTCTGATGGCCGAACCCGAACAGCTCACGCTCGATCTGGAGGGGTGGGAGGGGCCGCTCGACCTGCTGCTGACGCTGGCGCGCGCGCAGAAGGTCGATCTGCGCAAACTGTCGATCCTCGCGCTGGTCGAGCAATATCTGCGCTACATCCAGCAGCGGCAGACGCTGCAACTGGAAGTCGCCGCCGACTATCTCGTGATGGCGGCATGGCTCGCCTATCTCAAATCGGCGCTGCTGCTGCCGCGCGATCCCGAGCAGGAGCCGGACCCCGAGGAGCTGGCGCTGCGGCTGCAACTGCGCCTCGAACGGCTCGCCGCGATGCGCGAGGCGGGCGCGCGACTGATGGCGCGCGACCGGCTGGGCCGCGACGTCTTCCTGCGGCCCGCGCCGGAGGGGCTGCGGACGATCCGCCACGCCCGGTGGCAGGCGGATATCTACGACCTCATCGCCGCCTACGGCCGGGTCAGCGCGCGCACCCGCCCGGTGATGCACGTCGTCGCCGATCGCGAGGTGATGACGCTGGAGGCGGCGCTGGAGCGCGTCTCGCGGCTGGTCGGCGTGCACCTCGACTGGGCGACGCTGGAGAGCTTCCTGCCCGACGGGTCCGGCCGGCTGCGCAAGTCGGCGCTTGCCTCGTCCTTCCTCGCCGCGCTCGAACTCGCCAAACAGGGCAGGGTGGAACTGCGCCAATCGGCGCCATTCGCCCCGCTCTACGTCAGGGCAATGCGATGACGCCCCCCGACGATGCGGTGCGCGCGGTCGAGGCGCTGCTGTTCGCCGCGGCCGAGCCGCTCGGCGTCGATTCGATCCGCGCCTATGTCGGCGACGTCGACGTGCGGGCGGCGCTCGCCCGGCTCGAACGCGATTATGCCGGCCGCGGCATCGCCTTGGTCCGCCGCGGCGACCGCTGGCATTTCGAGACCGCGCCCGATCTCGCGCATCTGCTCCGCCGCGATCGCGAGGAGACGCGCCGGCTGAGCCGCGCCGGTATCGAGACGCTGGCGATCATCGCCTATCACGAGCCCGTCACCCGCGCCGAGATCGAGGCGATCCGCGGCGTCGCGACCGCCAAGGGCACGCTCGACGTCCTGCTGGAGGCAGGCTGGGTCCGCCCGGCGGGGCGGCGAGAGCTGCCGGGCCGCCCGCTGCTCTATGCGACCACGCCGGGCTTCCTCGATCATTTCGGACTGGCCAGCCGCCGCGATCTGCCCGGTATCGACGACCTGCGCGCCGCCGGCCTGCTCGATCCGCTCGACCTTGCGCTCGAGGAAGCATTGGAGGTGGCAAAGGACGCCGATAGCGATTAGATAAGAGGACATTCTAGGAGATACGCCATGGGCAGCTTCAGCCCGATCCATCTGCTCGTTCTTGCCGTCGTCGCAATTCTGCTGCTCGGCGGCGGCCGATTCTCCAACCTGATGGGCGATGTCGCCAAGGGTGTGAAGAACTTCAAGAAGGGCATGGCAGAGCACGACGACGACGTCCCCGCCAAGCCGGCGCCGCGCATCGAAGCACAGAAGGCCGCCGAGCCTGCATTCGATCGTGACGGCGAGCGCGTCCGCGACGACCGTTAAGTCCGCGATACAGAGCGACCGCACCCGATGTTTGGTGTAGATTCGTCCGAATTCCTGCTCATCGCCGTCGTCGCGCTGGTGGTCATCGGACCCAGAGACCTGCCGAAGGCGATGCGCGTCGTCGGCTATTGGGTCGGCAAGGCGCGGGGCGTCAGCCGCTCGTTCCGGCAGGGCTTCGACAACATGGTGCGCGAGGCCGAACTGGAAGAGATGGAAAAACGCTGGGCTGCGGAGAATGCGCGGATCATGGCTGAACATCCCGCCAGCTCCGATGCCGAATCGCAGGCGGCGGCGGAACCCGTCGCGCCTGCCTCCCCCGATGCCGATCGCCCTCCGCATGACGCGGATGTGCCGGTGATGGTCGAAAAGCCCGTCGTCACCGCCGCGCCCGAACACGCGCCCGCGCCGCGCCCCGACAGCGCCCCGTCATGAGCGACCTCGACATCGAAGACGAGATCGACGCCAGCCGTGCGCCGTTGCTCGATCATCTGATCGAACTGCGCCGTCGGCTGCTTTATTGCATCGCGGCGATCGTCATCGCCTTCGGCGTCAGTTATTATTTCGCCGAAAACATCTTCGCCTTCCTCGTCCAGCCGCTGCTCCATGCCGGGCAGAAGACGGTGATCTACACGCAATTGTTCGAGGCGTTCCTTGTCAAGGTGAAGGTCGCCTTCTTCGCGGCGATGATGATCTCGTTCCCGGTCATTGCCAACCAGCTGTGGCAGTTCGTCGCACCCGGCCTGTATCGCAAGGAGAAGCGCGCCCTGCTGCCCTTCATCCTCGCGACGCCCCTGCTCTTCATCTGCGGCGCGGCGCTCGCTTATTATATGGCGATCCCGATGGCGCTGCATTTCCTGCTGGGCTTCCAGGGCAATATCGGTGGCGTGAAGCAGGAGGCGCTGCCGGCGATCGGCAATTACCTGTCGATCGTCATGCAATTCCTGTTCGCCTTCGGCCTCGCCTTCCTGCTGCCGGTGCTGCTGATGCTGCTCGAACGGGCCGGGATCGTCACCCGCAAGCAGCTGATCGGCGCGCGGCGCTATGCGATCGTCGGTGCGACCGCGCTCGCGGCGGTGCTGACCCCGCCCGATCTGATGAGCCAGGTGCTGCTCGCCGTGCCGCTGATCCTGCTCTACGAAGTCGCGATCATCGGCATCTGGTTCACCGAGCGCAAGCGGCTGAAGGTCGCCGGCACCGACGTCGTCGAGGCGTAATCTCCGCCGACGTTCCGGCGAGCTGGGCGATTGCGTATGACCGGTAGGGATGTTGCAACGGCATCTCTATCCCACGTCATGCCGGATTTGATCCGGCATCCCGCTTCTTCGCACCGTCGGAAGAAGCGGGACCCCGGCGCATGGCCGGGGTGACGAAGTGGATCTGGGAAACGATAGACTCACACCGACGTTCATAAGTGGTCGTACCCCGGCCTCCGCCGGGGTACATCGAGGGTCTTGGTGCGGTCTCGCCCGTCCCGCGCTCCGCAGATCTGTGGGAGGTGATGAGCCTCAAGTCTATATCCTCGCCGCAGGATCGAACCCAGGCCGAAAAACGACGCGTACCCGACACGAAAAAGCCCCCGCCCGAAGGAGCGGAGGCTTTTCCTTGCCACGTGAGGTGGAAGCTTACTTGGCGTCGTCGGCGGTCTTGGCGACCGTGCTGCCGGCCGACTTCACGTCCTTGCCGACGCCTTCGACCGTGTTGCATGCGCTGACCATGAGCGCACCCGCGACGACGACCAATCCGAGAACCTTACGCATAGAACCTCCTGGGCTTGAATAGCGCTAGGGGAATGATCGGGCAGCGTATTCGTTCCGGCACCGGAACTCTCGATCTGCCACGATCCGATCATGCGGACATGATAAGGCCCGGAAACATTCACCGGGGGGGGAGGGTGAGCGTTTCCGGGCCTATGTCGTGGACCGCGAGAGCGGGGGGGCATAATGTCGCGATCCGTATTGCATAACCCGGCCTGGAAACGTTGGTTCCCTGCGAAAACGGCGGGGCTTCAAATTATTTTCGGTCAGTCGCGTCCGAGCACGGCGATCGCGATTTCATAGGCCCCGGTCATCGGATCGTGATGGAGCGGCGCGCGCAACTGGCGCGACAGGCCCTCGATGACGCGGCCGTAGCGGGTCGACAGCAACGTCTCGAGCGTCTCGCTGGCGACGAAGGCGCGCGAGACGACGCGCAGCTTCGCCTTGGCATCGTCGTCGCCCGGTTTCACCGCGACGCGGATCTGCGCGGCGCGATCGCAATTCATCGCCAGTTCGATCGTCTCGGTGACGAGAAACGCGACCGCGACCGCGACGTCCTGATTGACGAGATAGGGATCGACGTCGAGCGCGATGGACAGGCTGGTCGCGCCCTCCGGCGCGGTGGCGCGGATGTTCGATGCCAGCTCGCCGATCACCGCCCGCAGGTTGAGCCCGCGATTGTCCTCCATCTCGGCGAAATGGTTGCGGTGGACGACGGCGAGCGCGTCGACGCGCCGCTGGATCGAGGCATAGGCCGCGGTCGCATCGGGGCTGGGCGCGCCGCGCGCGTGGAAGTTGATCAGGCTGGAGATGACCTGGAGGTTGTTCTTGACGCGATGGTGGACCTCGCGCGTCAATTTGGTCTGGCGCACCACCGCCTCGGCGAGTCCGGCCTCGTGCAGCGCGACGGTGCGGCTGATCGCGCGGAAGGTGTCGCCGAGCTCGCGGATCTCCTGCGCCGGCAACGGCCCGAGCTGGCCCGGATCGATCACTTCGCCCGGCGTGTAGGACGCGACGCTGGCACGCAGCAGCCGCAGCGGGCGGATCAGCAGCCGGTCGACGATGAACCACGCCAATCCCGCCGCCGCCGCCCACATCAGCAGCGGCAGCATCAGCGCGACGAGGAAGGACGAGGTGATCGGCGCACTGCGCGTGCTCGTCCGCAGCGTCAGGCCGCCGAGACCGAGATCGGTCTCGACGGTTTCGACGCGGTCGAGCGGGCCGAGGTCGGGGATGTTGGCCAGCTCCAGCGACGTGTCGTCATGGACCAGCGCGCTGGCGAGCGGCACGGCGCGGCTGGTCGGCGTGGCGAGCCGGGCGAGGAAGGGGCGGGGGAAGAAGACGCGCGCGCTCGGACCGCGGCGGGGGCCGGCGACCGACAGGATCAGGCCTTTGTCGGGGACGATCGCGGCGCCGACCGCGGTGCTGGTGTCGATCGAGACGTTGCTGTCGAGCGCCTCGCCGCACAACAGGCGGCCGTTGCGGTCGACGATCGAGAAGCGCGTGCCCGTCGTCGCCTGCTGCGCGAACACGCCTTGCGCGCGCGCGCAGCTCGGCGCGTCGCCGGCATCGGCCTGGAGCGCGTTCACCGCGACGCGCAGCGCGGTCATGTCGCCGATCAGTTCGATGGCGATGCTGCGCGCGCTCTCGTTGGCGGCGATGCGCAGTCGCGCCCGCGCCTCGGCATCTGCGGTCCGGCCTGTCTGCAACGTCGCCCCGATCGCGATCAGTGCGAGGATGAGCAACGCGATGCTGAGCGTGATGAACAGCTTGGCACCCGTCGGCAAACGCGAGAGCGCCGACACCGGGGCCATCGCCGCGCGTCGTGTGGAAGATGCCGCAGCGAAGGGTGTGGCCATGCCCTCTGCTAGGCGAGCTTGTTAAGCAGGTCGAGCATTTCGTCGGGAACGCTTTCATCAATCGTCCGCTGGTACGCGGAGCGGAGCGCCGCGCCCATGTCGCGATCCTTGCTCTGGACCTTGGCAGGAGACTTTTTGGAAGACGTTTTCGTGTCCTTGTCGCTGGGCAGTTCCAACATGTCCCCCTGGGTGACCCGGTCCTACCGGGCAATCGACGCACAATGAATGATAGCCGCAAAACAGGAGCGGCTGACCCATTCGATCGGCGATGAAACCAAATTAGCCTTCGATGGTTCCATCGTCGCGCGAAATTTCCACGGGTCCGCGGGCCGGTCGGGTTCTTCGACAAACATCGTTGCAAAGCGGCGGGCGCCCGCACAGATCAGGCACCCGTTCGATATTTCAGGTCCCGGACCTCCGGGCAGTTCTTCAGGGAGTGATCACCACCCATGTCGCTTGGACAGCAACTCGCACCGCATCTTCCCTTCCTGCGGCGCTATGGCCGGGCCCTGACCGGCAGCCAGCAGCAGGGCGACAAATACGTCCGCGCCACGCTGGAGGCGATCGTCGCCGCGCCCGATCAATTCCCGCGCGACGTCGATCCGCGCCTCGGCCTGTACCGTATGTTCCAGGGCATCTGGGCCTCGGCCAATGCCGATGGCGAGGAGCAGACCTCGCAGAGCGACGCCGAGGGGACCGAGGCGGTCGCCCGTGCGCGCCTCGCCCGCATGACTCCGCTGTCGCGTCAGGCGCTGCTGCTGACCGCGATGGAAGGCTTCACCCCCGAGGACGCCGCCTATCTGATCGAGGTCGACACCAGCGAGGTCGAGACGCTGGTCGCCGAGGCGCTGGCCGAGATCGAGAAGCAGACGCGGGCGCGCGTGCTGATCATCGAGGACGAGCCGATCATCGCGATGGATATCGAGACGATCGTCCGCGATCTCGGCCATGAGGTGACCGGCGTCGCCGTGACCCGCGACGAGGCGGTGGCGCTGGCGATGGAGGATCGCCCCGGCCTGGTGCTCGCCGACATCCAGCTCGCCGACGACAGTTCCGGGATCGATGCGGTCAAGGACATCCTCGCCGAATTCGAAGTGCCGGTGATCTTCATCACCGCCTTCCCGGAGCGTCTGCTCACCGGCGAGCGCCCCGAGCCGACCTTCCTGATCACCAAGCCGTTCCAGCGGTCGACGGTGAAGGCCGCGATTAGCCAGGCGCTGTTCTTCGACCAGGCGACGATCCCCAACGCACTGGCGTGACGACGGGTCGACGCGCCGTTTCCATCCGGAACGGCGCGTCGGCATCGCCAGACGATCGCCGATCTGCGGCAGGGTTGCAGAAAGTTACGGACCCAAAACGGATGTCGTGTGTTTGACGTCCATGGCTGATCCGAACGAACCCGTCCATGTCACCACCACCGAGGCGCGGGCGGGCGCGACCCCGGGCGTCACCCGATACGTTCTGGGTGTGTCGCTCGTGCTGGTCATCGCGATCTTCGCCTTTCTGATTCTGCGATAATTCGACTCAGCCCGTCTCACTGGCATTTGCCGGCGCGGACCCTTATCTTGCTGCCCGAGGCGGCAACGATGTCCCCGGCTTTGAACGGAATTGCATGACCCAGCCTGCTACGCGTGATGACGATTACGAAGACGACGACGCTCCCGTAGCGCCGGTCGAGCACGTTGCTCTGTCCGACCCCGAATTCAAGAAACAGCTCGCGCAGGTCATTCCGCACCTGCGCGCCTTCGGCCGGTCGCTGTCCGGCAGTCGTGATCTCGCCGACGATCTCGTCCAGGAGACGTTGCTCAAGGCTTGGGCGGCGCGCCAGCGGTTCCAGGCCGGCACCAATATGCGCGCCTGGACCTTCATCATCCTGCGTAACCTCTATCTGTCGCAGATGCGCCGCGCGCGCTTCAAGGGCGAATGGGACGATCTGGTCGCCGACCGTATCCTCGCCGCGCCCGCGAGCCAGGACCGCCACGTCGAGCTGGGCGACATGCAGCGGGCGCTGCTGCACCTGCCGCAGCCGCAGCGCGAGGCGCTGATCCTCGTCGGCGCGGGCGGTTTCGCTTACGAAGAGGCGGCGGAAATCTGTCAGGTGGCAGTCGGCACGATCAAGAGCCGCGTCGCACGCGGCCGCGTCGCGCTCGAGACGATCCTCACCGAAGGCTCGCTGCCGTCGCGCCGTGAGCATGAGACGGACGTCAACAAGACCGCGCTCGACACGATCATGGGCGAAGTCGACGAACTCAGCCGCGGTCACTGACCCCCGGCGCGCCGATCTCCACCTTCTTTTAAGCTATTGTACGGCCTCGCGTTTAACGCGGGGCCGTTTGTCATTGATCTGCAACCGGACAGTCACCGGCGTGACGCGTAAAGCGACCACCGCGCCCTTAGGCCAACGAGCCAAAGGGAAATTTCATGACACTCCGTTCGATGTTGCTGACCGGCGCGACCGCGCTCGCTTTATGTGCCGGCCACGCTGCCGCCGCGCAGACCGTCACCCCCGCGGCGGCGCTTGCCCGCGAGGACGGCGGCAGTGCCGCGCCGGCGCAGACGGTCGCCACCGACGAGGCGTCCGACGACGAGATCGTCGTCCGCGGCACCGCGACGCGATCGGTGACGCAGATCTCCGGCAACGAAATCCAGAAGATCCTGCCCGGCCTAAGCCCGCTGAAGGCATTGCAAACCCTGCCCGGCGTCACCTTCCTCACCGCCGATCCCTGGGGCAACAACGAACAGAACATCTCGCTGTTCATCCACGGCTTCAACGCGCAGCAGCTTGGCTATACGCTGGACGGCGTGCCGCTCGGCGATCAGCAATACGGCAATTACAACGGCTTGAGCCCGCAGCGCGCGATCATCTCCGAAGATGTCGGCCGCGTCGTGCTCGCCTCGGGCGCGGGCGATCTCGGCACCGCCTCGACCAGCAACCTCGGCGGCGCGATCGACACCTTCTCCAGCGATCCGCGCGACCGCTTCGGCGTCACGCTGCAACAGGTGGTCGGCAGCTACGACACCTCGCGCACCTATGGCCGGATCGACAGCGGCGATATCGGCGACGGTACGCGCCTCTACGTCTCGGGCGTGCGTCACGATGCCCGCGCCTGGGACTTCAACGGCAAGCAGGGCGGCTATCAGGCCGACGGCAAGATCGTCCACGACGATGCCACCGGCAAACTGACCGCCTTCTTCTCCTATTCGGACAAGACCGAGCCGAACGAGGATGCGACCTCGATCGTCGTCCGTCCGGCGACCGCGACCGGCGCGGCGGTCGATAACCGCGGGGTCGCGCCTTATACCCGGCCGTTCTTCTACCCGAATTTCGCCGCCGCCCGCGCTTATTACGGTTCGGCCGAATATGCCGCGGTCAACGCCGCGCCGGGGTCCAATTATCGCAATTACTACAGCGATGCGCAGCGCACCGATTATCTCGGCTACGTCAAATACGACTGGCACGCCGCCCCCGGCCTGACCTGGTCGAACCAGGGCTATTTCCATCATAACGACGGCGTCGGCGTCGTCGCCGGGCCGATCACCGCGGCGGGGCTGCCGCTGCTCTTCTCTTATTATTATCCCGGTGCGGTGGGCAGCAGCCCGAATTCGGCGACCAATCTGGCGCGGCTCAGCACGATCTTCGGCGGTTCGGGGCTGGCGACGCGCACCACCGAATATCGCATCGACCGCGTCGGCGCGATCTCGACGCTGGTCGGCGAGATCGGCAACCACCGGGTCGAGATCGGCGGCTGGTACGAGCATCAGAGCTCGTCCGCCTATCGCCGCTGGTATGCGCTCGACGTCAACAACCCGTCCTCGCCCTACACGCGCCCGCTCGATCAGGCTCAGCCGCTGATCACCCAATATGGCAGCGAGATCCGCGTCGAGGAAATCCAGACGCACATTCAGGATGCGTGGCAGATCGTGCCGAGCGTCACCCTGCAGGCGGGGTTCAAGAGCACCTTCCAGAAGGCGCGGCAGACGATGCCGGTCCAGCCGATCCCCGGCTCCTTCACCGGTTCGCGCGAATTCCCGGTCGGCAAGCTCAACACCAACAAGATATTCCTGCCGCAGGTCGGCGGGTTGTGGGACGTCACCGGCCACGAACAATTGTTCTTCAACGTTCAGCAGAACATCCGCCAGTTCCAGACCAGCGCCGCCGCCGGCCTCTCGCCGTTCGCGCTCGGCAGCCAGACGCTGTTCGAATTCTTCAAGGACAATACCAAGCCCGAGACGAGCTGGACCTATGAAGCGGGCGCCCGCACCCGCCGCACGCTCGACGCCGGTCCGCTGACCGACTTCGAAGGGCAGATCAGTTACTATCACGTCGATTTCAGCAACCGCCTGCTCGCGGTGAGCCCGACCGCGACGATCACCGCGATCCAGAGCGGCGCGCCGATCATCAACAACGTCGGCAGCGTGAAGACCGACGGCGTCGACATCGCCGGCACGTTCCGCTTCGGCGACGTCTTCTCGCTGTACGATGCGCTCTCGTACAACAATTCGCGTTACAGCGACGATTATCTGACCGGCGCGGGCGCCGCGCAGGCTACCGTCGCGACCGCGGGCAAGAAGGTGCCGGGTTCGCCCGACTGGCTCAACAAGACGGTGGCGACGCTGCGCACCGATGGCGTCGAGGTGCAGTTGATCGGCGACTATATCGGTCGTCGCTACGCCACCTATACCAACGATCTCAGTGTGAAGGGCTATCTCCAACTGTCGGGGCGGATCGGCTTCGACATGCCGCTCGGTGGGCAGGGGATCGCCAAGAAGCTGGGGGTCAGCCTCAACGTCACCAACCTGACCAACAAGCGCGCGGAATCGACGCTCAGCATCGGCGCGGCGTCCGGCACCTACAATTTCTTCCCGGTCGCACCGCGCCAGGTGTTCGCGACGATCAGTGCCGGATTCTGATCGGTGGCGGTGTTGACCCGGCACCGCGCCGACAGGTAGAGAGGGAACGGGCGGTCCGTGCAGGGCCGCCCTTTCTCGTTTCGAGATGAGGAGATGCCCCGTGACCATTACCGCCCTGATGCCCGTCTATCCGCGGTGCGGGGTGCGTCCGGTCCGAGGCGAGGGCTGTTATCTCATCAGTGAGGACGGCAGCCGCTATCTCGACATGGCCGCCGGCATCGCCGTGAACGCGCTCGGCCACGGCCATCCGCATCTGGTCAAGACGATCGCCGATCAGGCCGCGACGCTGATGCACGTCAGCAACCTCTACGGTTCGCCGCAGGGCGAGGCGCTGGCCGAGCGGATCGTCGCCAACAGCTTCGCCGACACGGTGTTCTTCACCAATTCGGGCACCGAGGCGGTCGAATGCGCGATCAAGACCGCGCGCCGCTTCCATTATGCCGCCGGCAATCCGCAGCGCACCAAGATCATCACCTTCAACAACGCCTTCCACGGGCGGACGATGGGGGCGATCTCGGCGACCAACCAGCCCAAGATGCGCGATGGCTTCGAGCCCTTGCTGCCCGGTTTCGCTTATGCGCCGTTCAACGATCTCGACGCCGCGCTGGCGCTGATCGACGACACGACCGCGGGCTTCATGGTCGAGACGATCCAGGGCGAAGGCGGCGTGTCGGTCGGTACGCCCGAATTCATCACCGGCCTGCGCAAGGCGTGCGACGAGCACGGCCTGCTGCTGATCCTCGACGAGGTCCAGTGCGGCTATGGCCGGACCGGCAAGATGTGGGCGTACGAGCATTATGGCATCGAGCCCGACATCATGACGGTCGCCAAGGGTATCGGCGCGGGCTTCCCGCTCGGCGCCTGCCTCGCCACCGAGCGCGCCGCTGGCGGCATGGTGATCGGCACCCACGGTTCGACCTATGGCGGCAATCCGCTGGCGATGGCGGCGGGGCAGGCGGTGCTCGACGTCATGCTCGCCGACGGCTTCCTCGCGCAGGTCGAGACGATGGGCGAGCGGCTGCGCAGCGCGCTCGAACAGCTCATCCCCAACCACGATCACGTCTTCGAAGGCGTGCGGGGCAAGGGGCTGATGCTCGGCCTCAAGCTCAAGGCCGGGGTCGAGCCGCGCGAGTTCGTCGCGCACGCCCGCGACAATCACGGCCTGCTGCTGGTCGCGGCGGGCGAGAACGTCGTCCGCATGCTGCCGCCGCTGGTGATCGAGGACAGCCACGTCACCGAATGTATCGACAAGCTGAGCGCCGCCGCGCGGGTCTTCGTACCGGCCAGCGACGACTGATCTAATCCTCCCCCGCCAGGGGGAGGGGGACCGGCGCAGCCGGTGGAGGGGAAGAACGGCGGGCGGCTCGTTTGGGGAAGCGCGCCCTCCACCACGGCCTGTCGGCCGTGTTCCCTTCCCCCGCTGCGCGAGGGAGGACTATAATGCGCCATTTCCTGAACCTGTCCGATGCCGGCGCCGATGGCGTCGCCGCGATGCTCGCCGATGCGATCGACCGCAAGGCGGCGCGCGCCGGCTTTCCCAAAGGGCGCGCCGATGCCGATGCGCCGCTCGCCGGCCACGTGCTGGCGATGATCTTCGAGAAGAATTCGACGCGCACCCGCGTCAGCTTCGACATGGCGATACGGCAATTGGGCGGCAGCTCGATCGTCATGGATGCCGGCTCGATGCAGCTCGGTCGCGGCGAGAGCATCGCCGACACCGCGCGCGTGCTGTCGGGCTATGTCGATGCGATCATGATCCGCACCGACGATCACGCCAAGGTCGAGGACATGGCCCGCTATGCCAGCGTGCCGGTCATCAACGGCCTGACCGACCGATCGCACCCGTGCCAGATCATGGCCGATCTCCAGACGATCCTGGAGGACGGCAAGGCCTTGCCCGGGCTCAAGCTGGCGTGGCTCGGCGACGGCAACAACGTGCTCGCCTCGCTCATCGAGGCGGCCGGGCTGATGCAGTTCGACGTCACCGCCGCCTGTCCGCAGGGGTTTATGCCGGACGAGGCCGATGTCGCGCGCGGGCAGGGCCGTGCCCGCATCGTCGCCTCGCCGCAGGAGGCGGTCGAGGGTGCCGACGTCATCGTCACCGACACGTGGATTTCGATGGGGCAGGCCCATGCCGACACCAAGCTCGCCGCGATGATGCCCTATCAGGTCGACGCGGCCTTGATGGCGCATGCCAAGCCCGATGCGCGCTTCCTCCACTGCCTGCCCGCCCATCGCGGCGAGGAGGTGGTCGATGCGGTGATCGACGGGCCGCAGTCGCTGATCTGGCAAGAAGCGGAAAACCGCCTCCACGCCCAGAAAGCGGTGCTGCGCTGGGTCTTCGGCCAGATCGGCTGATCCGGGGCGGGCCGAACGGGGAGGAGGGTGTGGCCAACTTGACCCGCCCTCCTCGCCATCCCATTTCCTGCCGATGCAACAATCCCCCATCGATATCGATCGCGCGCTCGGGTTCGCGATTCCCTCCCGCTCGGCGCGCGGACGGGTCGTAAGGCTCGGTCCCGCACTCGACGCCGTCCTCGCATCACATGCCTACCCCCCCCCAATCGAAACCCTCCTCGCCGAGGCGTTGACCCTGGCGGCGTTGATCGGCTCGACGCTTAAGGATGGGGGGGCGCATCTGACCATGCAGACGCGCACCGAGAACGGCGTCGTCCGGCTTCTCGTCTGCGACTATCGGGGCGGGGAATTGCGCGGATATATCGATTTCGACGCGGAGAAGCTCGCCGCGGCGCCGGAGCAGCCGACGCTGTTCGCGCTGTTCGGCCAGGGCTATCTCGCCATCACCTTCGACCTCGCGGCGACCGGCGAGCGCTATCAGGGCATCGTCCCGCTCGACGGCGAGACGCTGGCGGAGGCGGCGCAGAGCTATTTCGTCCAGTCCGAGCAGATCCCCAGCCTCGTCCGCGTCGGCATCGCCCGCGACGGCGGGCGCACGATCGCCGGCGGCCTGTTCCTCCAGCATCTGCCCGAAGGCGAGGTCGGCCGCGAGCGGCTGCACACCCGGCTCGACCATCCCGAATGGGAGCATGTCGAGGCGCTCGGCCAGACGATGGGGACCGACGAACTCGCCGATCCCGCGCTGTCGCTGGAGACGCTGGTCTGGCGCCTGTTCAACGAGGAGCCCGAAGTGCGCGTGCTCGCCTCGACGCCGCTGTCGCGCGGCTGCCGCTGCACCGGCGACTATATCGCGAGCGTGCTGGCCAAATTCTCGCTGGAGGAGCGGCGCGAGATGGCGGACGAACAGGGGTTCATCCAGGTCGATTGCGCGTTCTGCGCGACCAAATTCCCGGTCCCCGCCGAGGCCGATCCGGTTGCCTGAGGGGGTGGCGGCCCGGCGTCTTAATCTCCTTTTAACTCCGGCCGCTTAGCGATGCTGTGTGCCTGTTCATGACCGGCACGCTTTTCTCCCAGAGGAGCGATCGCTTCTCTCTCCTTCAAGGGCCGCCTCACCCGCGGCCCTTTTCTTTTGCGCCGCTTTGGCCTAGCGCCGCGGGGATCATGACCATGCCAATTGAGGCCCCTCTGGCCGTCGTGCTCGTCTCCGGCGGGCTCGATTCGATGATCTCCGCCGCCAGCGCGCGCGAAGCGGGCTATCGCCTGCTCGCGCTGTCGATCGACTATAACCAGCGCCATCGCGTCGAGCTGGCCGCGGCGCGGCGCGTCGCCACGACGCTGGGGGCGGAGCGGCATATCGTGCTGCCGCTCGACCTGTCGGCGTTCGGCGGCTCGGCGCTCACCGCCGATATCGACGTGCCCAAGGACGGCGTCGGCGAGGGGATCCCGGTCACCTATGTGCCGGCGCGCAACACGATCTTCCTCAGCCTCGCGCTCGGCTGGGCGGAGGCGGCGGGATCGCGCGACCTGTTCATCGGCGTCAACGCGCTCGATTATTCCGGCTATCCCGATTGCCGCCCCGAATTCATCCACGCCTTCGAAGGGCTGGCGGAGATCGCCACCAAAGCGGGCGTCGAGGGCGAACCGTTCAAGATCCACGCGCCGTTGCAGCATATGACCAAGGCCGACATCGTCCGCGAGGGCCAGCGGCTGGGCGTCGACATGGGGATCAGCTGGTCGTGCTACGATCCGGCACCGGGCGGGGTGCATTGTGGCACCTGCGACAGTTGCCGGCTGCGCTCCAAGGGATTCGAGGAAGCGGGCATTCCCGATCCGACGGTCTACGCCGTCCGGCCCTGATCGGATGAGCTATGCGGTCAAGGAGATGTTCCTAACCCTGCAGGGTGAGGGCGTGAACGCCGGGCGGCGGGCGGTGTTCGTGCGATTTGCCGGCTGCAACCTGTGGAGCGGACGCGAGCAGGATCGTGCCACGGCGGTGTGCCGGTTCTGCGACACCGATTTCGTCGGGGTCGACGGGCTGGGCGGCGGCAAGTTCGCCGATGCCGCGGGGCTGGCGGCGGCGGTCGCGGGCTTCTGGGGGGAGGAGCGGAGCGAGCGGTTCGTCGTCCTCACCGGGGGCGAGCCGATGTTGCAGATCGACGATGCGCTGGTCGAAGCGCTGCACGACGCCGGTTTCCGCATCGCGATCGAGACCAACGGCACGCTGCCGGTGCATCCGGGGATCGACTGGGTGTGCGTCAGTCCCAAGGCGGGCAGCGTCGTGGTGCAGCGCTCGGGCGACGAGCTGAAGCTCGTCTGGCCGCAGGCGGGGACCGATATCGCCGAGGTCGAGAGCTGGGATTTCGCCAACCGGCTGTTGCAGCCGATGGACGACGCGCGCGGTGTCGCGAATATCGAGGCGGCGATCGCGGTGGTGATGGACCGCCCGCAATGGCGGCTGTCGTTGCAGACGCACAAGCTGCTGGGGCTGCGTTAGCCTTATTCCTGAAGCGTCAAATCCCCCCGGCGCGCGTCCGGGGGGAGTTGCGGTCAACGCTGTGCGGTTTCCGCGGCTGCCGTCACGGTCGGCGCGGTCGCGGCGGCGGGCACCGATGCCGTTCCCGTCGGGCTCGCCGGCGGCCAGGCGAAGACGCCACACTTCTTGGTCACCCATTCGCCCTTCTTGTTCCAGCAGATCGCGTCGAGACGCGGCTGCGAGGCATAATCGCGGCCGAGATAGCGCTGGAAATGCTGCTCGCCATACGGTGTCAGGCTGTTGCGCAGCTCGCGGACGCGATCCATCGCGAACGACCCGAAGCTGCCGCGGGGCACGAAGGTCGCGTCGCGGCCGATGCCGCTCGCCGTCTGGCAGAAGCCGAACTGTGCCGCGACGGTCGCATAGCCCGAATAGGTGCGCGTGCCGAACTGGTCGAGCGCCGCCTGGCCCGCCTTGGGCGCCTTGTTGACGCGCAGGAAATATTTGGTGAGCGTGTCGAACGAGCTCTTCAGCTCGGCCTCGTGATCCTTCAGCACCGCATTGTAATTGGGCACGGTGAGCAACGTCGGTTCGAACTGGCATTGCAGCGCGGCGACGTTGAGCGCCGCACGGACGCTCCACGCCATGGCCGCGCGCAGCTCCGCCTCGGTCGCGCCGGGCAGCGGCTGGCCGAGGCCGTCCTCATGCCCCTTGACCGCCTCGCCGCGGAAATCGTGCGAGCGCAGGTAGAATTGTGCCGACGCGGGCGCCGCCGCCACCAGGCCGATCGCGGCGCCGCCAAGCGCCAGCGCGATACGCAACACGGTCATCTTTCGTCATCCCCACGGAAAGCTATTATCGGGCGATTCTAGACGGTTTCGCGGGCCGACCCAATCCCCGATCGCGCCGTTCCGCGATAAAATCCGATGAAATGCGCCAGAACGTTGGAACCAAAAGAAAAGGCCGCCCGGTTGCCCGGACGGCCGTTTCACCACCGTAATATCCCTGACGGGAGATTACATCGCGTTGGTGGTCATCGTGTCGTTCGACATCATGGTGTCGTTCGACATCATCGTGTCGTTCGCCATCATGCCACCGTTCGACGCGCCGTCGACGGCGGTCATGTTGTCGCTCATGGTGCCCATGTCGTCGGTGGTGTTCATGTCGGTGACCATCGTGTTGTCGGTGGTCGTCTCGGTCTTCGGGCCGCAGGCCGAAACCGCAAGAGCGGCGCCGGCGATCAGCGAGCCGGTCAGGACCTTGGAGATGAGTGCACGCATTGGAAGCTCCCTAGAATAGGATTTGGACGGCTTGCTGGCCCTTTAATACCCAAATCGCAGTGGACATTAATCGCATAACGCCCAGCCCTCAAGCCTCGAATTCCGTCCGGCGCGTTTATGCCGGACAAGACAGGGACGAGAGGAATGCCGGAGCGCTCAACGCCAGAGCATCGTCGAAGGTTGCCAGACGATCGTCATGACCCAGATCAGCCAGGCTGGTGACCGCGAAATCGGGCAGCCCGCACGGCACGATCCCGCCGAAATGACTGAGGTCGGGCGCGACGTTGACCGCCAGGCCGTGCAGCGTGATCCAGCGCCGCACGCGCACGCCGATCGCGCCGATCTTCGCCTCCGGGCCGCCGTCGCGCGTCCAGATGCCGACGCGCCCTTCCGCGCGAAAGGCGGTGACGCCGAGTTCGGCGAGCGCGGCGATCACCCAGCCTTCGACGCCATGGACGAAGCAGCGCACGTCGCGCCCGCGCTTGCCGAGGTCGAGCACCAGATAGACGATGCGCTGGCCCGGCCCGTGGTAGGTGTATTTGCCGCCGCGCCCGGTCGCGACCACGGGAAAGCGCGCGTCGATGAGGTCGCCGGGCGAGGCGCTGGTGCCGGCGGTGTAGATCGGCGGATGTTCGAGCAGCCAGATCAGCTCGCGCGCCTCGCCCGCCAGCACCGCCTCGGCGCGGGCCTCCATCGTCGCCAGCGCTTCGTCATAGGGCGTCAGGCCCGGCGATACCCGCCATTCGATGCCATCGATCTCGGTCATGGCGGTGCATGTGTGCCAGACGCCGGGCGCTTGCAAGTTGGCGAGTGGTCAAGCCGGGGCGCTTGGGCTAACCGATCGCAAACGCGGGCGAAGGGGTGCCGGATGGTCAAGATGGGCAATGTGTGGGACCGCAGCGTCGAGGTGCTGAACGGACGCGGCGGCATGCTCGCCGGGATCGCGGCGCTCACCCTGTTCCTGCCGGCGGTGATCAACGCGGCGTGGACCGCCTTCGCCGCTCCCTCGGCCGCCACCGCGGTGATCGGCATGCTGCTCGTCGTCGCGACCGCCATCGTCGCGGTGTGGGGGCAGCTCGCGGTGATCGCCGCCTCGACCGATCCGGCGACCGACCGCGCGGCGGCGACGCGACAGGCCAGTGCGCGCCTGCCCGCCGCTTTGCTCGTCGCTCTGGTGCTGGCGGTGGTGATGATCGTGGCGTTCCTGCCGTCGATCGCTTTGCTGCTGCGCGCCGGCTTCGACTATCGCTCGCTTGCCGCGGGCACCGCGACGGTCCCGACCGATCCGGGCGCGGCGGGGCTCGCCGGCCTCTATGCGCTGGCGATGGGACTGGCGTTGCTGTTCGTCGGCGCGCGGCTGCTGCCGCTCTACGCGGTGGTGCTGGAGGAGCGGCTGTCCGTCGCGGCGATCGCGCGATGCTGGCGGCTGACCCGCCGTCACACCTGGCGGCTGGTGGGCACGGTGCTGCTGTTCGTCGTCGTGCTGATGATCGCCACCTGGGCGGCGCAATCGGTCAGCGGGCTGATCTTTCGCCTGATCCTCGGCGCCGACGCGCGGGCGACGGTCGAGCTGCTCGCCGCCGCGGTCGCGCAGGCGGTCTCGGCGGCGCTGACGCTGGTGGCGATCGTCTTCTCGGCGCAACTCTATGTCGCGCTGGTCGCCCGCGAGCGGATGCTGCGCGACAAGGCCGCGCGCGGCGAGACCCAGGCGTGAGGCTGACGCTCGCCGCCTTGCTGAGCGATGCCTGGGCGATGTTCCGGCGCGATGCCGACCTGTTGTTGCGGATCGCCGGCCTGTTCTTCTTCGTGCCGACCTATGCGCTGCTGCTGCTCACCGCGCCGCTGCCGATGCCCGACGAGACGATCCTCGATACGCAGGCGCGGGCACAGGCCTGGATGACCGCGCTCGACGGGTGGGTCGGTGATTACGGGCTCGGCTCGGTCGGCGCCTATGCGATCACCTATCTGGGCCTCGCGGTCGTCTTCTGCCTGTTCCTCGATGCCGAGCGGCCGACGCTCGGCGTGGCGATCCAGCGCGCGGCGCGGCGCTTCCCGCGCTTCATCCTGGCGATGGTGGTGGTGTCGGTGCCGGCGGGCGCGGGGATGTACGTGCTGCTGCTGCCCGGCCTGTGGCTGATGAGCCGCTTCATGCTGGCAGGGCCCGTCCTGTTCGCCGAACCGCAGCAGGGTGCGATGCAGGCGATCGGCACGTCGTGGCGGATGACGCGGCGCGGGCAATTGGGGCTGCTCGGCGCGATCGTCACCATCTATCTGGCCGCGATCCTGGCGGGGCAGCCGTTCATGCTGCTGTCGCATTATCTGGGCGGCGAGGGCGGCGGCAATCCGTTCGGCGTCGCGATCGTCGATGCCTTTGCCGCCGGCGTCGCGATGCTGACGCAGCTCGCCGGCGGGCTGGTGGCGATCGTCGCCTATCGCCGGCTGTCGGCGGTGCCGGCGGAATAGGCCGCTAAGACCGACATTCCATTAAATTCCTCCCCCTGGCGGGGGAGGAATTCTGCAGACCCTGAATGTCGATCCGCGCTATGCCAGATACGGTATGTGCGCGCCGGCATCGGCCGGCAGCAGGCCGAGCGCGCGCGGATCGGGGAAGGTCTCGATCGTCCGCCGGACCGCGACGAACCCCTGCGCCCGGTAGAAGTTGAGCGCCGAGGGATGATCGAGCGTGCAGGTGTGCACCCAGACGCGCGCGACGCCCGGCACCCAGGCGCGCGCCATTGCCTCGGCCATCAGCCAGCGGCCGTGACCCTTGCCGGCGAGTTCGGGCACCAGCCCGAAATAGGAGAGTTCGCAGGCGCCGGCATGGCGGACGTCGAGTTCAAGCAAGCCGATCTCGACCCCCGCGGGATCGACCGCGGCATGGACCTGCACCTGCGGATCGTGGACGATCGCGGCGAGCGCGGCATCGTCCATCGCGAGTCGCGAATACCATAGCCACGGACCGCCGACGCGGCGGAACAGCTGCCGGTATTTGTCGGGGTCGGGCCGGTCCCAGCGCACCAGCCGCAGCGGCGAGGCGGGCAGCGGGCGCAGCGGCGGGCGGCGCGCCATCTCGAGCGTGGTGACGATCGTCGCGAGTTCGCCGGGCGCGACCGGCGTCAGTCCCATGTCGCCACCGGCGGCAGGCTCATCAGGATCGCGTCGATATTGCCGCCGGTCTTGAGCCCGAACAGCGTGCCGCGATCGTAGACCAGGTTGAATTCGGCATAGCGCCCGCGCCACGCGCGCTGTTGCGCGATCTCCGCCGGCCCGAACGGCTCGTTCATCCGCCGCCGCACGAGGCGCGGATAGACGTCGAGGAACGCCTCGCCGACCGCCCGGGTGAAGGCGAGATTGGCGTCGAATTCGCCTTCGAGGTGATCGTAGAAGATGCCGCCGACGCCGCGGTGGACCTGCCGGTGCGGGATGTAGAAATAGTCGTCCGCCCATGCCTTGAAGCGCGGATAATAGGCCGGGTCGTGCGCGTCGCAGGCGGCGCGGAACGTCGCGTGGAAATCGTCGGTGTCCTGTGCGTCCGGCAGCGGCGGGTTGAGATCGGCACCGCCGCCGAACCAGCGCTTGGTGGTGACGAGGAAGCGCGTGTTCATATGCACCGCGGGCACGTGCGGATTGGCCATGTGCGCGACGAGGCTGATCCCGGTCGCGAAGAAGCGCGGATCGTCGCCGGCGCCGTGGATCGACTTGCCGAACTCGCCGTCGAGCAGCCCGCCGACCGTCGAGACGTTGACGCCGACCTTCTCGAATACCTTGCCCTTCATCACCCCGCGCACGCCGCCGCCGCCGGGCGCGCCGGAGGGATCGGTGCGGTCCCAGGCGATGTAGTCGAAGGCCGCGTCCGACCCCGCCTCGCGCTCGATCGCCTCGAACGCCGCGCAGATGCGGGTGCGCAGCGTTTCGAACCAGGTGCGGGCGGCGGTCTGTTCGGCGTCGAGGGTCAGCATGGCGGGCTTGTGGCAAGCGCCGGCCGCGAAGTCGAGCGCTGGTCATCGCTCGAAGTCGAGCGCTGGTCATCGCGGTGCATCGCTGGCAAGTCGCTGCCATGAGCCGATTCACGCGCAAATCCTTGTTTCGCGGGCTGCGCGTGACCGCGGTCAGCTCCGCCTTCGTCTGCGCGTTCGTCGCCGCGGCGGGCTATTTCGATTCCGATCCGGTCCACGTCTATCCCGCCGCCGCGCCGGCGGCGCCGATCGCGGTGGTCAACATATCGGGCGATATGGGGCTGCGCTTCCTGCTCGGCGCGTCGACCTCGCGCGGGCTGACCGAGCATCATATCCCGGTCGTCGGCATCGCCACCCCCGCGGTGTTCCGCCAGCGCCGCACCCGCGCCGAGGTGGACGCGTTCATGGCCGACGCGATCCGCACCGCGCTCGCCCGCACCGGCGTCGCGCGGGTGGTGGTGATGGGGCAATCCTATGGCGCCGATATCGTCCAGACCGGGCTCGCCGATCTGCCGGCGGCGCTGCGCCCCAAGGTGGCGGCGATCGTGCTCGTCCTGCCCGGCGAGTCGGTCTATTTCCGCGCCGACCCCACCGGCTGGTCGTACGGCGATTCGCCCGACAGCGTCGGCGTGACGACGGCGAACCGGCTGACCTGGGCGCCGCTCACCTGCATCTACGGCGTCGAGGAAGACGACAGCCTGTGCCCGCTGCTGCGCGTGCCGGGCGCACAAGTGATCGGCATGCCCGGCGGCCACAACATCCACCACGACGAGACCGGGCTGCTGCGGCACGTGCTGACGGCGGTGCGGGCGGTGACGCCCTAGTTTTGGCTCACGCGAACGCCACTCCTCCGCGTGACTCAAACCGAAGGGAAGCCGCCCGTCTGCCGCAGGGCCTCCGCCGCGACGATCCCCGCCGACACCGACAGATTGAGCGAGCGCAGCGGCGGCGTCATCGGGATGACCACCCGCGCGTCGGCGCGCGCGTGCACCTCTTCCGGTACGCCGGCGCTCTCGCGGCCGAACAACAGCACGTCGCCGGGCCCGAAGGCGAAGGCGGGCAGGGGCGTCGCGCCGCGGGTCGTCGACAGGACCAGCCGGCCGCCGAGCTGCGCGAGGAACGCGCTCCAGCCGGCGTGGCGGGTGATCGCGACATGGTCGATATAGTCCATCGCCGCACGCGCGACGCGCTTGTCGTCCCACTGGAAGCCCATCGGTTCGATCAGGTCGAGGCCGATGCCGAAGCAGGCGCAGGTGCGCATCACCGCGCCGACATTGCCGGCGATATCGGGCTGGTAAAGGGCGATGCGGAGGCCGGAGGTCATGGCCGCGCGGCTTAGCGGCAAGCCGGGCTGGCGTAAAATGCTGTTGGCAAACCCTCGGCCCGCCGTCTATCAGTCCGGTGGCTCGCCGTGGGGACGGCAGGGTTCGGTGGCACGGCACAACCGGTTCCTCCGCAATAATGATAGACGAGGGCAGAGACGAATGGTGACTGACAGCATGGTGCCACCCGGTGAATCGCCGGAACCGTTCCACGAGGAAGTCCACGATCCCCGCCGTCGCGACTTCATCAATATCGCCGCCGTCTCGTTCGCCGGGGTCGGCGCGCTGGCGATCGTGCTGCCGCTGATCAACCAGATGAACCCATCGGCCGACGTGCTCGCCCAGTCGACCACCGAGGTCGATCTGTCGAAGATCGCGCCGGGACAGGCGATCAAGTCGCAGTTCCGCAAGCAGCCGCTGTTCGTCCGCAACCTCACCCCCGCCGAAATCGCCGAGGCCAACAAGGTCGACGTCGCGAGCCTGCGCGATCCGCAGACGCTCGCCGAGCGGACCAAGCCCGGCAAGGAAAACTGGCTCATCACGCTGGGCGTCTGCACCCATCTCGGCTGCGTGCCGCTCGGGGCGGGCGAGGGCGAGAACAAGGGGCCGTTCGGCGGCTATTTCTGCCCGTGTCACGGCTCCGCCTATGACACTGCGGCGCGTATCCGCCAGGGACCGGCACCGAAGAACCTCGCGGTGCCCGACTATACGTTCAATTCCGATACCGCCGTGACGGTCGGCTGAGGGAGATCCGGATCATGAGCTTTCCCTGGGCCAAGCATTACGAACCGAAGCAGCCGCTGATGCGCTGGCTGGACGAGAAGCTGCCGCTGCCGCGCCTCGTCTACAACGCCGTCGGCGCGGGCTATCCGGTGCCGCGCAACCTCAATTACTTCTGGAACTTCGGCGTGCTCGCCGGCGCCGCGCTGGCGATCCAGATCATCACCGGCGTCGTGCTGGCGATGCATTATGCCGCCAATGCCGGCGTCGCCTTCGGCTCGGTCGAGAGCATCATGCGCGACGTCAACGCCGGCTGGTTCCTGCGCTACGCGCATGCCAACGGCGCGTCGATGTTCCTGCTCGTCGTCTACATCCATATCGGCCGCGGCCTCTATTACGGATCGTACAAGGCGCCCCGCGAGATGGTGTGGCTGCTCGGCGTCGTCATCTTCCTGCTGATGATGGCGACCGCATTCATGGGCTATGTGCTTCCCTGGGGGCAGATGAGCTTCTGGGGCGCGCAGGTCATCACCGGCTTCTTCTCGGCGATACCGCTGGTCGGCGACACCATCCGCATCTGGCTGCTCGGCGGCTTCGCGCCCGATAACGCGACGCTCAACCGCTTCTTCTCGCTCCACTATCTGCTGCCGTTCGTGACGGCGGGCGTCATCATCCTGCACATCTGGGCGCTGCACATTCCGGGTTCGAACAACCCGACCGGCGTCGAGGTGAAGGGCGAGCAGGATACCGTGCCGTTCCATCCCTATTACACCGCCAAGGATGCGGTCGGGCTCGGTGTGTTCCTGCTGATCTTCGCGGCGCTGATCTTCTTCAGCCCCAACATGCTCGGCCATCCGGACAATTACATCGAGGCGAACCCGCTCTCGACGCCGGCGCATATCGTTCCCGAATGGTATTTCTTGCCGTTCTACGCGATCCTCAAGAGCTTCACCGCCAATTTCATCCTCGACGCGAAGCTGTGGGGCGTGCTGGCGATGTTCGGGTCGATCCTGCTGCTGTTCTTCCTGCCGTGGCTCGACAGCTCGCCGGTCCGCTCGGCCAATTACCGGCCGAAATACCGCATCTTCCTCGGCATCCTGCTCTTCGACATCCTCGTGCTCGGCTATGTCGGCGGCGCGGAGGCGAATGCGCGCAACGTGATCCTGGGACAGATCGCCTCGGCTTATTATTTCGCCCACTTCCTGATCATCCTGCCGTGGGTCGCGCGCTCCGAGCGTCCGCGTCCGCTGCCGAATTCGATCACCGAAGCGGTGCTGGCGAAGCAGGGTGGCACGAGCCCGGCCCAATCAGCCGTCGCATCCGCGGTCCACGCCTGAACCGACTGGGGGACAATAGAACATCATGCCTCGCATCATTGCCTCGCTGGTCGGCGCCGCCTTCATCTTCGTGCTCGCTCTGGCGCTGTTCGGGACCGTCAAGACCGCCATCCAGGAGCCAGCGGCGGAAAGTGCCGAGCACGTCTTCCGCCTGCATCCGGAAAATATCCAATTGCCGTCGAACGGCTTCTTCGGAAAGTTCGACAATCAGCAGCTGCAGCGCGGCTTCCAGGTGTACAAGGAGGTCTGCTCGGCCTGCCACAGCCTGAAGTTCGTATCGTTCCGCGACCTGACCAAGATCGGCTATACCGTTCCCGAGACCAAGGCGATCGCCAACCAATGGGTGATCGAACAGCCGACGATCAACCCCGAGACGGGCGAGCCGTCGACGCGCAAGAACGTGCCGTCGGACCGCTTCCCGTCGCCGTTCGCCAACGAGGTCGCCGCGCGCGCCGCCAACAACAACGCGCTGCCGCCCGACCTGTCGCTGATCACCAAGGCGCGCGAGGACGGCTCCAATTACGTCCACGCGCTGCTGACCGGCTATCGCCCGCAGCCGGCGGCGCTGATCAAGGAGTTCCCGGGGTCGAAGACGCCGCAGGGCCTTCACTACAATCCCTATTTCGCCAATCTCAACATCGCGATGCCGCCGCCGCTGACCTCGGACGGTCAGGTGACCTATTCGGACGGCACCAAGGCGACCAAGGACCAGATGGCGCGCGACGTCGCCGCCTTCCTGACCTGGACCGCGGAGCCGAACCTCAACGCGCGCCATGCGGCGGGTGTGGCGGCGGGCATCTTCCTGCTGATCTTCTGCTTCCTGGCATGGGGCGCCTATCAGAACGTCTGGCGCGATGTGAAGCATTGATCTGACCGGCCTGCCGGTTTGAAGGAGAGGGGGGCGCGGGGCGCTCCCCTTTTTTTGCGAGTCCTTCCTCGCGCAGCGGGGGAGGCGTGGTGGGGGGAGTTTCCGCAGACGTTAGGTGGGATCAATATTCATTGGTGCCGGGACTTCGACACCTTCGCTCCGTCACCCCGGACTTGATCCGGGGTCCCGCTATGTCCTCCGAGGATGCCGATCGGGAAGAAGCGGGACCCCGGGTCAAGCCCGGGGTGACGGAAGAGCGACGCTTCGGCGACCATCATCGTCCCGAAACGCCGAGGATAGTGGATGTCGTTCCCGCCCAGGCTTACCGTATCCTCCCCCTCCGTCAGGCCTGTGGCCTGCCACCTCCCCCTGGCGGGGGAGGACTTTCATCGTGCATTGACCGCGTTCGCGCATCCCCGCACACCGCGGGGATGAACGACGACCTCAAGGCCCTCATCCGCACGATCCCGGACTTCCCCAAGCCCGGGATCCAGTTTCGCGACATCACCACGCTGCTGCTCGACTCCGCCGGTTTCGCCGTGACGATCGAGCGGATGGCCGCCGCCACCGTCGGGCCGGTCGATCTCGTCGCGGGGATCGAGGCGCGGGGCTTTCTGTTCGCCGCGGCGCTGGCGATGCCGCTGAAGGCCGGCGTGCTGCTGATCCGCAAGGACGGCAAATTGCCCGGTGCGACGATCGCCGAGGATTATGCGCTCGAATATGGCGAGGACCGGATCGTCATGCACGAGGATGCGCTGGTGCCGGGGCAGCGCGTGCTGCTCGTTGACGACCTCATCGCCACCGGCGGCACCGCGCGTGCCGCGGTGCGGCTGCTACGCAAGGCGGGGGCGCAATTGACGCAGGCGCAATTCGTCATCGACCTGCCCGATCTGGGGGGCGCCGATGCGCTGCGGGCGGAGAATATCCAGGTGGATTCGCTGGTTACGTTCGCCGGTCATTAACCGTTCAGCCGGAACCTGCGATGACCTGCCCTCGTTGAGCGACGAGTCGGCGCGTTTTTGCCCCATGCTCGCGCCCGTTTTTTGGGAGAGCATCATGTTGCTCAAGCGTCTGGCCCTGATCGGCCTCCTCTTCGGTGCGGGGGTCGCGACCTCCGCTTGCACGGACGGCTATGGCTATAGCGGCGTCAACATCGGCTATGGCAGCGGCGGCTATTACGACGGCGGCTACGGCGGCTATGGTGGGTACGGCGGCGGCTACGGCTATGGCGGCTACCCGAGCTATTTCGGCTGGTACGGCGATTATTATTATCCGGGTACGGGCATCTACGTCTACGACCAGTATCGCCGGCCCTATCGCTGGAACGACGGCCAGCGCCGGTATTGGGAGCAGCGCCGCAACGGCTGGCGTGGTGACCGCAACTTCCGCAACGACTGGAACGGCTTCGACCGCAGCCGCGGCGATGGTTTCCGCGGCGACCGCGGCCCGGGTTTCCGCGGCGATCGCACGCCGGGCGTCCGCGGCGACGGCGTCCGTGGCGATCGGACCCCCGGTATCCGCGGCGACGGCATCCGCGGCGATCGGGGCAATTGGCGCGGCAACCGCCAGAACTTCTCCGGCACGCCGCAAGCCGCGACGCCGCAGGCGGTCGCACCCGCAGGCGGTGGGCAGCCGCGCGGCTGGGGTGGCGGCAATCGCGGTGGCGGCCCCCGCGGCGGCGGCCCGCGCGGCGGCGGCGGCTGGCGCGGGCGGCGGTGATCGCCGCATGACCACCACCCCGGCACGGAGCGGGGCGGTGGTCAGCGTTCGCGCGTCGCGATCAGCCCGTTCGACAGGAAGGTCATCACCACCACGTCGTCCTGATTGAGGACGGTCATCCGACTGCGGTAGATGCCCATCTTGGGCCGGCTTTCCGACCGGCGCTTCTCCAGCACCTCGGTTTCGCAACGCAACCGGTCGCCGGGATAGACCGGCGTGCGCCAGCGCAATTCGTCAATCCCCGGCGAGCCCAATCCCGCCTGCTCGTTCGCCTCGAGGTGCGCGACCAGCATCGCCATCGTCATCGCGCACGTATGCCAGCCGCTCGCCGACAGCCGCCCGAAATAGGTGCCGGCGGCGCCCTCATCGGAGAGGTGGAAGGGCTGCGGGTCATATTTCTCGGCGAAGGCGATCACCTCCTCGCGCGTCACCGGATAGTCGCCGAAGCGCGCCGTCGTGCCGACCTCGATATCCTCGAAATATTGCACCGCATCCTCCTATCGTCTGAGCACCGGTCTAAACGGTGCATCGTCGCCGTCCAGACCCGTGCCGGCGGGCAGGCCGATGAGGTCGCGGAGCAGCGGATTGACGTCGGTGTTGTCGAAGCTCGCCAGCCGCTTGCCGCCGACGAACGCCGGGCCGTTGGCGAGGAACAGCGCCGCCATGTCGGGCGCACGATTGTCATAGCCGTGCGCGCCGCCGTGGAACGGTTCGGTCGGCGCGGATTTGAGGATCAGCCAGCCGGTCTCGGCGAGGCACAGGTAGGGCGGGACGCGTGGGTTGGTGCCGTAGCGGAAGCGCGCCGGCACGGCGGTCTTGCGCCAGCAACTCATGTGCGCCTGCGGCTTGAGCAGGCGGGCTTCCAGCGCCGCCTCATGGCCGGGCAGGGCGAAGAGCGTCGCATAGGGGCCGCTTTCGAACAGGCGATAATCGGCGGGGTCGGCGATGCGGTCGAGCGCGATTGTGCGGCTGCTGTCGGTCGCCGCCATGCCGTGATCGGCGACGATGACGAGATTGGCGGGCTGTCGCAGGTCGCGCAGCCCTTGGACGAGCCGGCCGATCTGGGCGTCGACGTCGGCGACCGCCTGCGTCGTCGCGGCGGCCTGCGGGCCGTTGGCGTGGCCGGCGCTATCCACCGTGTCGAAATAGAGCGTGACGAAGCGCGGCCGCGTCGCGGCGGGCCGGCGCAGCCAGTCGATCACCGCATCGACGCGCTGCGCGCCCGTCACCGCCTGGTTGAACTGCTGCCAGTCCTCCGGCCGGTGGGCATCGGCGACCGCGCCATGGCTGTTGGGGACGATCGTCCCGCCCCAGCCGGCGTTGGCGCCCGGCCAGAACATCGTCGCGGTGCGCACCCCCGCCTTCTCCGCGGTGACCCAGATCGGCTCGGCGGCGTTCCACCAGAAGGGGTCGTCGCTCGCCATCGTGAAGGTTTCGCCGGGGCGCGCCGGGTCCTCCATCTTGTTGCCGACGATGCCGTGGTGGTCGGGGACCTCTCCGGTGACCAACGTCCAGTGATTGGGGAAGGTGACCGAGGGGAAGGACGGCCGCATCGCCGCGCTGACGCCGCTCGCCGCGAGTGCCGACAGATTGGGCGTGACGCCGCGGTCGAGATAATCGGGGCGGAAGCCGTCGATCGAGACGAGGATCGTCACCGGCGCGGTCTGCGTCCGTGGCAGCGGTGCGGGCGGCAGGCTGGCGGACGCCGGCGCCGGTGCAGGCTGCGTCGCGGGCGAGAGGGCGGGGGGCGTGGAGGGCAGCGCGCAACCGGCAAGCGACAGCGCGAGGGCGGCGAGGGGAATCAGTCTCACAGGCGGATCGTCCCGGACGTGGAGGGCGTGCGTCCTCTACGCGCGACAGGGGTGCTGCCACAACCGAAACTCCTCCCCCCGCCGGGGAGGAATCGGGTCAGACGTTGAAGCGGAACAGCAGCACGTCGCCGTCGTGGACGACATAGTCCTTGCCTTCCTGGCGCAGCTTGCCGGTGTCGCGCGCGCCGGCCTCGCCCTTGCAGGCGATGTAATCGGCGAAGGCGATCGTCTCGGCGCGGATGAAGCCGCGTTCGAAGTCGGTGTGGATCTCGCCCGCCGCCTGCGGGGCCTTGGCGCCGGCATGGACGGTCCAGGCGCGCGCCTCCTTCGGTCCGACGGTGAAGAAGGTCAGCAGGTTCAGAAGCTTGTAGCCGGCGGTGATGACGCGGGCGAGACCGGTTTCGGCAAGGCCCAGCTCGGCGAGGAATTCGGCGCGATCCTCTACCGGCATCGTCGCGATCTCCGCCTCGATCGCCGCGGAGACGACGACCGCCTCGGCACCCTCCGCCTTGGCCTTTTCGAACACCTTGGCGGACAGATCGTTGCCGTTCGCGGCATCGCGCTCGTCGACGTTGCAGACGTAGAGCACCGGCTTGGCGGTGATGAGCTGCGCCTGCGCGAACACGCGCGCTTCCTCGGCGTCCTTGGGCTGGGTCAGCCGCGCCGGCTTGCCCTCGCGCAGCAATTCGAGCGCCTGGCCGAGCACCGCGGCGCCGATCTTGGCCTCCTTGTCGCCCTGCTGGCCCTTCTTGATGAGGTTGGGCACGCGCTTTTCGAGGCTTTCGAGGTCGGAGAGCATCAGCTCGGTCTCGACCGTCTCGGCATCGGCGATCGGATCGACCTTGCCCTCGACATGGGTGACGTCGCCGTCGGTGAAGCAACGCAGCACATGGACGATCGCGTCCACCTCGCGGATGTTGCCGAGGAACTGGTTGCCGAGCCCTTCGCCCTTCGACGCGCCGCGGACCAGCCCGGCGATGTCGACGAAGGCGAGCTGCGTCTCGATGATCTTGGCCGAGCCGGCGATCGCGGCGAGCTGGTCGAGCCGCGGATCGGGGACGGCGACGTTGCCGACGTTCGGCTCGATCGTGCAGAACGGATAATTGGCCGCCTGCGCCGCTGCCGTCTCGGTCAAGGCGTTGAAGAGGGTGGACTTGCCGACGTTGGGCAGGCCGACGATGCCGCAGCGGAAACCCATGATGCGCTCTATTCTGATGGGGGGAAAGCGCGCGCCTTACCGTCCGCGGCCCGGTTTGACCAGATGGCGGCTGCGCGATGCGGTTCGTCGCTGGATTGCCACGGCCCGGCGCGCGTTAAGAAAAAGACCATTATGAACCTGTATCTTGCATGAATGCAGGGTAGCGGAACGAAACAGGTGGCAGGACGGCGGCGCGCGCGCGGCGCGGGGGCAATGGCGACGCGGGTCGCGGGGGTGATCGGCGCAGTCGCCGCGTCGTGCGCGGCATTGTCCGGGGCCGCGCAGGCGCTGCCGGGCACGACGGCGGCGGACGGGGTGGCGCGGTCGCCGCTTCAGCCGCTGGCACTCGGCAGCGGGGTCGAGCACGATAGCCGGCTGACCGCCAACCTGCGGCTGCGCGTCACCACCGTCGCCACCGCGTCCGGTCCGCGCGAGAAGACGCATCAGCGGCTGGGCAGTTCGATGGTCGAATTCTACCCGGTCGGGGCCAGCGGCTTCCACCTGTCGGCGGGGACGCGGATGTACGATCCGCGCGCCGGCGAGCAATCGACCGGTCGCGGGCTCATCGGTGCGCCGCGCCAGCCCAACGTGCCCGGCGGTCGCGCCGGTCTGCGTCGGACGCCGGCGTTGACGCTGGGGTATGCCGGGGCGCTCGCCGACCGTACGCGCATCGGCGTCGAGATCGGCGCAATGAAGGGCAGCGCTTATGCCAACGCGACCGATGCGACGCGTCGGCTGCGCGGCGAACGCGGCGCGGGCAATCCGGTCAACCCGATGGTGCATCTGGTGGTGGGGCGGCGGTTCTGACGGGATGCCGTCACCCGCAGGGGGCGCGCGCCGGGGGGAACACGGCAGGGACGGGCGACGCGGCCTTTCTCGGCGGTCGTGAACACGGTAGGCGGCGGTGATGTTGCCGCCGTTGCCCGCCGCCGATCTGCTTCCCGCCTTCGCGCCGTGGTTCGATGTCGCGGGGCTGGCGGTGTTCGCCGTCTCCGGCGCGCTGGCGGCGGCGAAGCGCGGGCAGACCGCGGTGACGCTCGCCTTCTTCGCGCTGATCACCGGGGTCGGCGGCGGCACGGTTCGCGACCTGCTGATCGATGCGCCGGTGTTCTGGGTCCATGATCCCCGCGCGGCGACGGTGTGCCTGCTGATGGCGGCGCTGGTCTGGGTGACGCCGGAGCGATGGTGGAAGGACGGTGCGCTCGCCTGGTTCGACGCGGTCGGGCTCGCCGCTTATGCGGTCTACGGCGCGGCCAAGGCGATCGGCTATGGCGTGCCGCCGGTGCCGGCGGCGCTGATGGGAGTGGTGACCGCCTGCGTCGGCGGCATCATCCGCGACGTGCTGGCAGGCGAACCGTCGATCCTGATGCGGCCGGAATTGTACGTCACCGCGGCGGCGCTGTCGTCGGCGCTGTACGTGGCGCTGGGGCTGGTCGGGCTGGCAGGCGCGCCGGCGGCGATCATCGCGGCGGCGGCGGGGTTCGGCCTGCGCGCCTTCGCGATCCGCTTCCGGTTGGCGCTGCCCGCGTATCGCAGCCGCGACGACGATCGGCCCGAGGGCGACTGATCGCGCCCGTGTCGGACGACATGGACAAGATGGACACCTTAACGGAAACGATCCAGGTTTATCGTTTCCGTTTTTGCTATGATCTCGACGATGAGAAAGTGCGTCGGTCGGATCGGTATCAGCCGGCCGGGGAATAGGACAGGCGGGTGTTCGCGTTGGTCGCTTTGCCCGGCCATATCTCCGTCATGCCGCACTTGATCCGGCATCCCGCTTCCTCGCGCCGTCCGAAGAAGCGGGACCCCGGCACAAGGCCGGGGTGACGGAGAGGGTTTTGGGGACGGCGTACCGCTCCGCCTTGCCTAGCCGCGCACGACGCCGGTGTCGGCGAATCGTTTCGGCTCGGCCGGGGGCGTGGTGGGTTCGGCGAGCGCGCATTGCCAATAGCCGACGTCGATCCATTGGCCGTGCTTGTGGCCGATCGCGCGGAACACGCCGGCGCGGCGGAAGCCGACCTGCTCGTGCAGCGTGATCGAGGCGCTGTTGGGCAGAGCGATGCGGCCGATCGCCTGCGTGAAGCCCTGCGCGCGCAGCGTGTCGATCAGCCCTTCGTACAGCAGCCGGCCGACGCCCTGGCGCTGCGCGACTTCGGCGACGTAGATCGTCGTCTCCACCGCCCAGCGATACGCCTCGCGCTCCGAGAAGCGCGTCGCATAGGCATAGCCGAGCACGCCGCCGGTCGCTTCGCCGGTGGTCGCGACGATCCACGGATAGAGGCCGGCGGCGGACGCCATCCGTGTCCGCATCGTGCGCGTATCGGGCACCTCGGTCTCGAACGACACCGTGCCGGCGAGCACGTGCGGCGCGTAGATCGCCGCCACCGCCGCGGCGTCCTCGGGCGTGGCGGGGCGGAGCGCGATCATCTCACAGCCCGACGCGCGCGAGGATCAGGTCGAGCAGTCGCGCGTCCGATCCGGCGGTGTCGCTCGGCCCCAGGCCGCCGCATTCGAGGCAGCGCGCCTGCACCGACCCCGCGGTGGCGAGCCGCTTGACGTCGCCGAGCGCCTGCGCGAGCAGCCCGCGCCGCTCCGCCGCGATCCGCGCGAAGACGTCGCCGCCCTGCGTCTCTTCGGTCGCATCGTCGTCGTCCTTGTCGGCGAAGCCGGCGGCGATCTGCGCGGCGAAGCCGGGTGCCTTTTCCAGATATTCGGCATGCACCTTGGCGGGATCGAGCTTGGCGCGCTTCGCCGCTTCGGCGACCGCGTCCTGCAGGCCGCCGAAGCGATCGACCAGCTTGAGCTGGCGCGCGGTGCCGCCGTCCCAGACGCGCCCCTGCGCGATTTCGTCGACGCGTTGCGGCGTCATCCCGCGCGATTGCGCGACGCGGGCGAGGAACTGGCGATAGCCGTTCTCGATCCCCGCCTGCAGGATCGTGTCGAGCTGCGGCGTGGTGCCGGCATAGACGTCGGGCTGGCCCGACAGCGGCGTCGACTTCACGCCGTCGGCGGTGATGCCGATCTTGGCGAGCGTCTTCTCGAAGGTCGGGATGATGCCGAAGATGCCGATCGAGCCGGTGATCGTCGCCGGTTCGGCGAAGATCACGTCGCCCGGCGTCGACACCCAATAGCCGCCCGACGCGGCGAGCCCGCCCATCGACACGACGACCGGCAGCCCCTTCTTCTTCGCTTCGAGGATGGCGAGGCGGATGCGTTCGGAGGCGAGCACCGAGCCGCCCGGCGAATCGACCCGTACGACCAGCGCCTTGAGGTTCTTCTTGGCGAGGCCGTTGAGGATCAGCTTGGCGATCGTGTCGCCATGCGCGCTGCCCGGCCCGCCCTCGCCGTCGACGATGTCGCCGGCGATGGTGATCACGCCGATGCCGTCACCGCTTTTCGGCAGCGGGTTGGCGCCGATCCAGGCGTCGTATTTGATCGTGTTGAAGGTGCCGACCGGCCTGCTGGCGTCGCTGCCGACCAAGGCGGCGACGCGGCGGCCGAAGGCGACGCGGTCGCCGAGCGTGTCGACGATGTTCGAGGCGAGATTGGCCTTGGCGATGTCGCCGTTGGCGGCGACGATCATCCGGTCGGGGCTGGCGAGGAACGCGCCGACCTGCGCCTTGGGCCGCGCCTTGGCGATCGCCTCGCGCCACTGGCCGAACAGCGCGCCGAGCAGCTGCTGGCTCGCCTCGCGCGCCTCAGGGCTCTGGTCGGCGCGGGTATAGGGTTCGACGAAGCTCTTGAACTTGCCGACGCGATAGACGTGGGTGTTGACCCCGAGCTTGTCGATCAGGCCCTTGTAATAGAGCTGGCTGCCGCCGGGGCCGGTGAAGATCGTGCCGCCGAGCGGGTTGACCCAGATCTCGCTCGCACTGGCGGCGAGGCGATAGCCGGCGTCGGTATAAGCGGTGGCATAGGCGAGCACCGGCTTTTTGGTATCGCGGAAGCGGTGGATCGCCTCGGCGACCTCGTTGAGCGTCGCCGGATAGCCGCCGCCGAACCGGTCGAGATCGAGCACGAGCGCCTTGACCCGGTCATCGGTGCGCGCGGCATCGATCGCGCGCAGCACGTCGCGGGCGCGATACTGGCGCGGCATCGCCTGGCCGGAGAGCGCGGCGAACGGCGCCTGTTCCTCGGGCTGTTCGACGATCGTGCCGTCGAGGTCGAGCACCAACGCGCCGGGTACGATCGCCTTCGATCCCGGCCGCGCGTTGAGCGCCGCGAACAGCAGACCGAAGAACAACAGCATCGCGATCAGGACCAGACCGTCCTTGATCGCCACCAGCAGCTTCCATGCGCCCCGTACCAGCTTCACGCGTCGCTCCTTCTATTCCCGTGCAGCGCTAGAGCAGCGGCGGGCGGCGCGCAACGGTCCGTATTAGGGCGACAATACAGGGTGCGGTGCTCGCGATGAACGGCGTGGCGATTATGTCGCACGGTGGCATTTCGGGACGGCGTGGCCGACCGGCCGATCGTCGTTCGGAGGTTTTGGCTAAATTCCTCCCCCGCCAGGGGGAGGTGGCGCGGCGAAGCCGTGACGGAGGGGGAGGTAAGCGACGTCTTCCGTTCCGTGTCCTCCCCCTCCGTCATGCCTTCGGCATGCCACCTCCCCCTGGCGGGGGAGGACTTTGACGGAATTTCGCTCCGCTTACGGCGGACCGGTCGACGGACCGCATGCGCTAAATGCCCGTGCCGCGTCTCCGGTCTTCGAGCCGTTCCTATGATACGGGGACTTCCTAGAGGGATCTGCCGTATCCATGAGCAACATCTTTCCCAACAGCATGGCGAAATTGCGCGACGACGCGACCGGGGACGGCGTCGATATCGTGATGCGGACCAAGGACCGGCCGGCGCTGCTGAGCCGGGCGCTGACGAGCGTGCTGAACCAGCGGCATACCAACTGGCATCTCTATCTGGTCAACGACGGCGGGGAGGCGGCGCGCGTCGATGCGCTGGTCGCGACGTTCGGCGGCGATCTTGCCGGCCGGATCACGGTCATCCACAATCCCGTCAGCCTGGGGATGAGCGGAGCCGCCAATCTGGGTTTGTGCCGCGGAACCTCGCCCTTCATCGCGGTTCATGACGACGACGATTCCTGGGACGAATCGTACCTCGCCATCGCCACGTCGTTCCTCCTCGCATCGCCCAACCGGCGGTTCGGTGCGGTGCTCACCAAATGGGTGCGGATCGGCGAAACCTTCGACGGATCGTCCGTCGAGATCGTCAATGCCGACGTCGAGGGGTATGACGGCGAGGCGCTGGACATGCTCGACGTCATCCGTCGGCCGATGATCCCGCCGATCGCGCTGTTGTGGCGGCGGAACGTCGTCGCCAGCGCCGGCTTCCTCAACGAACATCTGCCGATCTACGACGATTGGGACCTGATCCTGCGCGGGTTGCGGCTTGCCGACATCGCCCTGATCGCGGAGCCACTGGCGAACTACCACATCCGCATCTCGCCCGGCGTCGGCGACTATACAAATACCGTCACCGAAGGGCAGGCGCGGTACGACCAATACGGCAAATTGTACCGCAACAGCTTGCTGCGCGCCTATCTCGACCAAGACCCGGCGCGGATCGGGCTGGTCGCCGCGCTGCTCAAGAACGGCGAGGTGGCGCGCCAGCAGATCGAGGCGGTGCAGATCGCCTCGCATCGCGAATTGTCGGGCAACCAGCATCACCTCAACGCGCGGCTCGACGGGATCGAGGCGCAGGTGCGCGAGACCAAGACGCTGCTCGAGAAGATCTGGGGGGCGATCACGCAGGCGGCCTGATCGGGCGGGCGGCGGCTTGCCGTGGCGGCGGTTCGCCGCGATGACGGGCGTCCCACGGTATCGGATGTCGCCCTGCTCATGTCGCCTGCCATTCAGCCGCCGCGCTTCGGGTTCGAAGGCCCGGTGAAACGGTCGATGACGATCGCCGGCCATCAGACCTCGATCAGCCTGGAGCCGGCGTTCTGGGCGGCGCTGGAAGTGGCGGCGGTCGCGCATGCGCTGCCGCTGTCGGCGCTGGTCGCGCAGATCGACGTGCTGCGCATCGCCGCCGACGAGCCGCCCAATCTGGCGAGCGCGCTGCGCAGCTGGCTGTTCGCGCAGGCACAGATCGGCGCACGTGATCACGATCAGTGAGAATGCCACGCAATAACGTTGACAGTGCGAACGACTCTCAATAGCGAGCCCTCAACAAAAAGCAGGGGGTCTCAATGTCCAAATCGTCCGTTTCGTTCCTGGCCTTGTCGTGCGTCGGCGCGTTCCACACGCTGCCCGCTTATGCCGAGGACGCGACGAAACCGACGCCGACCCCCGTCGCCGATCCCGACCAGCGTCGCGATCCCGACGATATCCTCGTCACCGGCGAGCGCGTCCGGCGGACCGACGACCCCAAGGCGGTCGCGCCGCTGATCGACACGCCGCGATCGATCGTGCTGATCCCCAAGGAGGTGATCCAGCAGACGGGGTCGATCAGCCTGCAGGATGCGCTGCGCACCGTGCCGGGCATCACCTTCGGCGCGGCGGAGGGCGGCAATCCGCTCGGCGACCGGCCGTTCATCCGCGGCTTCGACACGCAGGGCAGCATCTATGTCGACGGCGTCCGCGACCTGGGCGCGCAGAGCCGCGAGGTGTTCGCCACCGAGACGATCCAGATCGTCCGCGGCTCCGATTCGACGTTGGGCGGGCGCGGCTCGGCGGGCGGCACGATCAACATCATCTCCAAGCTGCCGCAGCTCGACGATTTCGGCAGCGTTACCGGCAGCTACGGCAATGCCGATTTCAAGCGCGTCACCGCGGATCTCAATCTCAAGCTGGGCGACATGGCGGCGTTCCGCATCGAGGGGTTGTGGCACGACCAGGATATCGCCGGCCGCGATCCGCTGTATGCGCGGCGCTGGGGCATCGCGCCGTCGGTGACGCTCGGCCTCGGCACGCCGACGCGGCTGACCGCGAGCTATTATTATCTCGAAAGCCACGAACTGCCCGACGCGGGTATCCCCTATCTCTACACGATTGCCAACGCGCCGGGGACGGGGACGATCGCCTCGCGGCCCGCGCTCGGCACGGTCACCACGCGCGGCGGCCAGACCGGCTATGTCGACCGTTCGGTGTTCTACGGGCTGACCGACCGCGACTTCCGCGACACCAAGACGCATCAGGCGACGCTGCGCGCCGAGCATGATTTCGGCGGCATCACGCTGCGCAACACCGCGCGCTACACCCACACCGACCAGAATTACATCATGTCGATGCCCGACGACAGCCAGGGCAACGTCTATGGCAACCCGACCGCACCGGCAGGAACGTTGTCGTCAGCCGGCGGCTATACATGGCGGCGGTCGAACACGCGTTTCGGCTATACCGAATCGATCATCAACCAGACCGATCTGTACGGCACGTTCAAGACCGGCAGCGTCTCGCACAGCTTTGCCGCCGGCACCGAATTCGCGTGGGAGAAGGCACGGCGCGGCACCTATGTGCTCGCCAACGGCTCGACCGCGGTACCGCGCTGCACGACGGCGACCGTGGCGCGCTACAATTGCACCAGCCTGTTCGCGCCCAACCCCAACGATCCCTGGGTCAATTATGCCAGCGACACGTCGACCGTGGCGACGCCGATCGTCCGCGGCAGCCTCGCCGCGCAGACGCAGAACGACGCCAACACGCGCGCCGCTTATGCGTTTGATTCGATCACGTTGGTGCCGCAGCTCATCCTCAACCTCGGCCTGCGCTACGACAGGTTCTCGTCGACGACGCGGCTGCCGGGGGCGACGCAGTTCCAGATCAAGCGCACCGACGAACTCTTCAACTGGCAGGCGGGGCTCGTCTTCAAGCCGACGCCCGACACCAGCCTCTATGCGAGCTATGCCACCGCCGCGACGCCGCCCAACAGCCTGCTCGGCGAAGGGCGCGAGGACAATGCGCTGCCCACCACGGCGCAGACCGCCGCGATCGTCGATCTGCTCAAGCCGCAGAAGACGAAGTCGTACGAGGTCGGCGCCAAGGTGGCGCTGCTCGGCGAGAAATTGCTGCTGACCGGCGCGGCTTTCCAGACCGAGATCGCCAACGCCCGCGTCACCGGCGCCGACGGCAACCCGGAATTCATCGGCGAATCGCGCATCCGCGGTATCGAACTGGGTGCGACGGGCACGATCCTGCCGGGCTGGACGGTGTTCGGCGGCTATACCCACCTCGACCCCAAGGTGATCGACGGCGGCTCGACGATCCTCGGCGGCGTTCCGGTCCCCTCGGTCAATACCGGCAAGCAGATGCCGCAGACGACGCGCAACAGCTTCACCGCGACGACCAACGTCACCTTGTGGGACCGGCTCGAGGTCGGCGGCACCGCCATCTATATGGGCAAGCAGATCGCCGGCTATTCGGACGATCGCAGCGCGACGCAGCTGGTCGCGACCAAGCTGCTCGTCCGTCAGGCGCCGGCCTATTGGCGCTTCGATGCGCGGGCCAGCGTCAAGCTGACCGACAATGTCGATCTCAGCGTCAATGCGCAGAATTTGACCGACAAGGTCTTCTACAGCCAGGTCTACACCACCCATTTCGCGCAGGTCGCGGCGGGGCGGACGGTGTTCGGCACGGTCGGCGTGCGCTTCTGATGACCGCCGCCGCGCTCGCCGACGACGAGGTCGCGCTGGTACGGCGGGCGGCGGAGGCGGGGCTGCCCGATGCGCAGGCGATGCTCGGGCAGATGCTGCTCGACGGCAACGGCGTCGCGGCGGACCCCGCGGCGGCGCTCGGCTGGTTCGTCAAGGCGGCGGCGGCGCAGCATCTGATGGCGCTCAACATGGTCGGGCGCTGTTACGACCTCGGCTGGGGGACCGCGGTCGACAAGGCGCGCGCGGCGGAATGCTATCGCGTCGCCGCGGAACGCGGGCTCGATTGGGCGATGTACAATTACGCGACCCTGCTCGCGCTCGGCGCGGGCGTCGCGGAAGATAAAGCGGCGGCGCTCGGCTGGCTGGAGCGGGCGGCGGCGCTCGGCAACGCCAAGGCGGTCAATTTCGTCGGCAGCTTCGCCGAGGACGGCTGGGCCCACCCGCGCGACATGGCGCGGGCGGCGAAATGCTACGAGCGCGCCGCGGCGGGCGGCGATTTCCGCGGCTGTTTCAATCATGCGCGGATGCTGGCAGACACCGGGCGGATGGACGAAGCCCTGCACTGGATCGGCCGCGCCGGCGCGCTCGGCAATGCGCGCTTCGTCGCGCAGGTGCGCGATTGGCTCGCCGCCTGTCCGCATGCCGCGTTGCGCAGCCGCGGGCCGGCGGCGCTGGCGGGCACGCGCGCATGCTGATCGCGATACCCGATTTGCTCGACGTGGTGGCGGTGGCGGGGCTGCGCGCGACGATCGATGCGGCGGCATGGACCGATGGCAATGCCACCTCCGGCCACCAATCGGCGCTGGCCAAGCGCAACGAGCAATTGCCGGAGGATAGCGCCGCGGCGCGGGCAGGGGGCGCGGTGGTGCTCGATGCGCTGGCCGCCGCGCCGCTGTTCGTCGCCGCGGCGCTGCCGCTCAAGGTGTTTCCGCCGCTGTTCAACCGGTACGGGGCGGGGGCGACGTTCGGCACGCATGTCGACAGCGCGATCCGCATCCGCCGCGGCAGCGACTTCCGTATCCGCTCGGACCTGTCGGCGACGCTGTTCCTCAGCGATCCCGCCGATTACGACGGCGGCGAGCTGGTGATCGAGGACCAGTTCGGGGCGCAATCGGTCAAGCTGCCGGCGGGGCATATGGTGCTCTATCCCGCGTCGAGCCTGCATCGGGTGACGCCGGTGACGCGGGGCGTGCGCGTCGCATCGTTCTTCTGGGTCCAGTCGATGGTCCGCGACGACGGGGCGCGGCGGATGCTGTTCGAGCTCGACCAGGGCGTCCAGGAGGCGACCGCGGCGATGGGGGCGGATGCACCGGCCGTGGTGAAGCTGACCGGGGTGTACCACAATCTGCTGCGCCGCTGGGCGGAGGTGTAGGGGCGCGCTTCCCCAAGTCCGTCATCCCCGCGGAGGCGGGGATCCAGACGCGCAGGCCCCGCTTGAGCCGCAACGTCGGCGTGTATGGATCCCCGCCTGCGCGGGGATGACATCGTTAATTGTAGGGGGGCCGGCAGATTGACCTTCCCCCGGCGCGCGTGCGACGCCGCGCCAATGGGTTGGAGCGAGCGATGACGAAACTGGCGTGGCGCAGGACATGGTTCCAGGTCCACAAATGGATCGGCCTCATCCTTGCGATCCTGATCATCCCGCTGTCGCTCTCGGGCGCGGCATTGGTCTGGCACGATGCGCTCGACCGGATCGTCAATCCGGCACGCTATCACATCAGCGGCACGACACGGCAGACGCCGGAGACCTATGCGGGGGCGGCGCAGGCGGTGTTGAAGCCCGGCGAGCGGATCGCGCAGATCACGATGCCGGAGGGCAAGGGCCCGATCGCCGTCGCCGTGTCGCCGGCCAGCGTCGATCCCGACCGGCGCGGACCGCCGCCGCGGACGATCGTCTATCTCGACCCGCCGACCGCGCGGGTGCTGGAGGTGGCGGGGAGCAACGCCGGCCTCGTCCGCTTCCTCCACGTGCTGCACGGCAGTTTGCAGGTGCCGGGGATCGGGCGGACGATCGTCGGCTGGATCGGCGTCGCGATGATGGTGTCGAGCTTCACCGGCCTATGGCTGTGGTGGCCGACGGTCGGGGCGTGGCGCAAGGGGCTGCGCTGGCGGCGGCATCGCAACACCGACACCAACCTGCACCATATGGCGGGCTTCTGGATCGCCTTGCCGCTGTTCGTGCTGTCGCTGACCGGGGCGTGGATCAGCTTTCCGGCGTTTTTCGGGGGCCAGCGCGCGCCCGATCGCGGCGCGCAGCGGGCGGTGCCGCTCGCCGAGCCGGGGCAACCGCTCGATCTGGTCGTCGCGCGCGCGGCGAGCGTGCGCCGCGGTGCGCTCCGCAGCATCGCCTGGCCGACGGCACGCAGCGCCGACTGGACGGTGACCTATGCCGGCGGCCATGTCGTCAAGGTGGCGGACGACAATGGCGTCGCAGTGGCGGCGCCGGCGCGGCGGCCGGGCGGGCTGGCGCTGACGATGCGCCGCATCCATGACGGCGAGGGCATGGGGATCGTCTGGCAGATCGTGATCTTCCTCGGCGGCATCGCGCCGGCGGTGCTCGCGGTGACGGGGATCATCATGTGGTGGCGCGCGCGCGACTGGCGGGCGAAGGTGCGGGGGTAGTTGATATTCCTCCCCCGCCAAGGGGAGGGGGACCGCTCGGCGCTAGCCGAGTGGTGGAGGGGGAGGACAGGGCGGGAGCTTCGTTGAACTCCCGCCCTGTCCTCCCCCTCCGTCACGGCTTCGCCGCGCCACCTCCCCCTGGCGGGGGAGGAGTTTAGGGGGTTCCTCCCCGGTACGGGGAGGGGGACCGGCGAAGCCGGTGGAGGGGGGCTTCCATATCGTGCGACGCCTGTGGAAGCCCCCCTCCGTCACCGCTGCGCGGTGCCACCTCCCCGTATCGGGTAGGATTTAGCGGCCCAGCAGTACCCGCGCCTGACCGGCGATCTGCGCGAGCATCGCCGCATTGGGTTGCGCCGCGTGGCGGGCGCGGTCGATCACCGCCTTGAACTGGCCGACGCGTGCCGCATTCGCCGCGAGCCAGTCGTTCACCGCGCTGCGCGGGTCGGCGCCGCCGCTGCGCGCGAGGAACTCGAGCCGCTGCTGCTGGAATTCGCGCGACAGGCCGGCGAGCAGCAGCCGCTCCCACGGATCGCTCGACACGATCCGCGCCGCGGTCGCCTGCGCCCAGTCGAGGCCGAGCGCCTGACCGAGGTGCGTGAACGCGCGGGTCAGCTCGATCTCGTCGAGGCCGAGCCGCTCGCCGAGCGCTGCCAGCCCCACCGCACCGTCGAGGTCGAACAGGCGGACGACGCGCTGCGCCAGATCGGCGGGTGCGCCCGCGGCGCGCAGCTGCGCGGCGATGCGGGCGCTCTGCGCGCTCGCCTCTTCGAGCAGCAGCGCGGCGGTCTGGCGTTCGAGCTGCGCGATGCCGGTGCCAAGCCGGTCGAGCACCACGCCCGGCAAGGTCCCCGGCGGCGCCGCGCGCAACAGATCGGCGATATGCGAACGCGTCGCCACCGCGACCTCGTTGAACAAGGCGATGCGCGCGCCTTCGCTGATGTCGGCACGTTCGATCTCCGCCCACAGCGCGTCGAGGCCGAACACCCGCTCGGCGACGACGAACATCGCCGCGATATCGGCGATCGCGGCGCCTTCCTCCTCGGCCAGCTCGAACGGGAAGAGGATGCCGAGCCGGTTGACGATGCGGTTGGCGAGCTTGGTCGCGACGATCTGGCCGCGCAGCCGGTGGTCGTCGATCGCCTGCGCATAATCGCGCTGCATCGCCGGCGGGAAGGCGGCGTGGAGATCGGGCCTGAGCTCCGCGGCCATCGCCAGCGGCGCATGTTCGATGCCGTCCTGCAACGCCAGCTTGGCGGTGGCGAGCAGCACCGCCAGCTCGGGGCGGGTCAGGCCATGGCCCTCCTGCCCGCGACGCAGCAGGTCCTCGTTGCCCGCCAGCCCCTCGACCGCGCGGTCGAGCCGGCCGCTGCCTTCAAAGATCTCGATGACGCGGACGTAGCTCGGGATCGCCGCCGCCCCGTCCGCCTCGGCGATCGACAGCGCCAGCGTCTGCAGGCGGTTGTCCTCCAGCACCAGATGCGCGACGTCGTCGGTCATGCTGGCGAGCAGCGCGTTGCGCTCCTCGAAGCCGAGCCGGCCTTCGTTCATCTCGCGGTTGAGCGCGATCTTGATGTTGACCTCGTTATCCGAACAATCGACGCCCGCCGAATTGTCGATGAAGTCGGTGTTGATCCGCCCGCCGCGCGTCGAGAAAGCGATGCGCGCCGCCTGCGTGACGCCGAGGTTGGCGCCTTCGCCGATCGCGGTGACGCGCAATTCCTCGGCGTTGACGCGCAAGCGATCGTTGGCAGGATCGCCGACCGCGACGTTGTTCTCCGCCGCCGCCTTCACATAGGTGCCGATGCCGCCGAACCAGAGCAGGTCCGCGGGCGCCTTGAGGATCGCCGAGATCAGCGCCGCCGGATCGAGCTGCGTCGCGGTGATGCCGAGCGCCGCCTGCGCCTGCGGCGACAGCTTGATGACCTTTTCGCTGCGCGCCCAGACGCCGCCGCCTTCGCTGATGAGGCCGGCGTCGTAATCCGCCCAGCTCGACCGCGGCAGCGCGAACATGCGGGCGCGCTCGTCCCAGCTCGCCGCCGGGTCCGGGTTGGGATCGATGAAGATATGGCGGTGATCGAACGCCGCGACGATCTTGAGCGCCTTCGACAGCAGCATGCCGTTGCCGAAGACGTCGCCCGACATGTCGCCGCAGCCGACGACGGTGATCGGCTGCGTCTGCACGTCCAGCCCGCGCTCGGCGAAATGGCGCTGCACCGACACCCAGGCGCCCTTGGCGGTGATGCCCATCGCCTTGTGGTCGTAACCGACGCTGCCGCCGCTGGCGAAGGCGTCGCCCAGCCAGAAGTCGCGCTCCAGCGCCAGCGCATTGGCGACGTCGCTGAACGTCGCGGTGCCCTTGTCGGCGGCGACGACGAAATAGGGGTCCTCGCCGTCGAGCACCTGCACGCCCCGCGGGTGGACGACGCGGCCCTCAACGATATTGTCGGTGATCGACAGCAGCGAACGGATGAAGATCCGGTAGCTCTCGGTCCCCTCCGCCAGCCACGCGTCGCGATCGACCGCGGGCGAGGGGAGCTGCTTGGGATAGAAGCCGCCCTTGGCACCGGTCGGCACGATCACCGCATTCTTGACGCGCTGCGCCTTCATCAGCCCGAGGATCTCGGTGCGGAAGTCGTCGCGCCGGTCCGACCAGCGCAGCCCGCCGCGGGCGACCGGGCCGGCACGCAGGTGGATGCCCTCGACGCGCGGGGAATAGACCCAGACCTCGCGCCACGGCACCGGCGCGGGCAGGCCGGGGATGAGGTGGCTGTCGAGCTTGAACGCCAGCGCTTCCGCCGCGGCGGGGGCGAAGGCGTTGGTGCGCAGGCAGGCGGCGATCAGGTTGCGATAGGCGCGCAGGATGCGATCGTCGTCGATCGCCGACACCGCATCGAGGCCGCGCTCGATCGCCTCGTCGCAGGCCTGCACGTCGCCCGACTGCGCCGGATCGTGCGCCGCGGCGAAGCGCGCGATCAGCGCCTTGGTCAGCTTGGGCGCGCGGCGCAGCGCGTCGACCACGGTGGTCAGGCCATAAGGCAGGCCCGCCTGCCGCAGATAGCGGAACCACGCGCGCAGCAGCACCACCGATTGCGGCGACAGGCCGACGTCGACGATCAGCCGGTTGAACGCGTCATTCTCCGCCGCGCCTTCCAGCGCCGCGGCGACGGCGCCTTCCAGAACGGCGGCGTCGTTGGCATCGTCGTTGGCGTCGGTCTCGACGACGAAATCGTGGACGAAGGTATTGGCATCCTCGCGCAGCCGCGTCGGCAGTTCGCCGATCACGCGGAAGCCGAAATTCTCCAGCACCGGCACCGCGTCGGACAGCGCGAGCGCGCCGCCGAGCTTGTAGATCTTGAGCTGGCGGTCCTCGCCCGGCACCGCCGGGAACAGGCGCACCGAGCGCGCATCGGGATCGTCGAGCGTCGCGATGCGCAGGATGTCGGCGGCGGCCTCCGCCGGGCTGCTGACGTTGCGGTAATTGGGCGGGAAGGCGTTGGCCCAGCGCAACGCCAGCCGCGCCGCGCGTGCCGCCGGCACGCGTTCGGCGAGCGCCGCCTCGACGTCCGACACCCAGCCGCGCACCATCCGGCGCAGCCGCTCGGCGAGCGGTTCGGTCTCGGGCATGCGGCCGTCGCCGCGCAGATCGATCGTATAGCGCAGCAGCGCGACGACACCGTCGTCGAGGCTGATCGACCAGTTGAGCACGGTGCCGTTCGACGCCTCGGTCAGCATCTGCGCGATCGCGACGCGGCGCGCGGTGGTGAGGTCGTCGCGCGGCAGCCAGGCGAAGGCGAACAGATGCCGGCCGAGCGCCGAGCGCACCAGCACCAGCGCCGGCCGCGGCCGGTCGGCGAGGCTCATCGCGGTCAGCACCACCTCTTCCAGCGCCGGCGCCGGGAAGGCGACGACGAGGTCGTGGGGCAGCGCGCTCAGCGCATGGGTCAGCGCCTTGCCGGCGTGGCCCTTGGGATCGAAGCCGAATTTCGCCTCCAGCGCCGCCAGCCGAGCGCGCAGCACCGGCACGTCGCGCGGGCGGACGCTCAGTGCGGCGCTGGTCCACAGGCCGGCGTGGATCGACAGGCCGTCGATCGTGCCGCCATCGACGATCGGCACGATGACGAGGTCGAGCGGCACCGCGCGATGCACGGTCGAGATCAGGCTCGACTTGAGCAGCAGCGGTGCCTCGTTGCCATCCTCGAACCACTGGATCGCCAGCGCGCGGCTCGCCTCGGCGAGCACCGGCGTCTGGTGCGGATTGCGCGCGAGGCCCAACGCCTCGCCCGCGCTGCCGTCGCGCCGCCAGACCTGATGGCCGAGCAGGGTGAACTGGCCGTCGAGGAACCATTGCAGCAGCGCCGCGCCCTCGCCCTGCGGCAGCGCCGCCTCGTCGCGCGCCATCGCGCGCTGCAGCTGCGGCCAGTCGGTGACGGCGGCGCGCACGTCGGCGAGCACCGCGGTCAATTCCTCGATCAGCCCGCGCCGGTCGCGCGCATCGGCGCGTTCCAGCTCGATATAGATCATCGATTCGGGCGCACCCGCGCCGCCGATGTCGGTCATCACGCCGTCGGCGTCGCGCGTCACGCGGACGACGGGGTGGATGACGCGATCGATGTCGAGGTCCAGCTCGCCGATCGCGGCGGCGATCGAATCGACCAGGAAGGGCATGTCGTCGTTGACGATCGCGAGTCGCATCCGTCGCCGCACGTCGTCCGACGCGATCGGTTCGAGCGCGACGGCGGGCTTGCCCGATTCGCGCCGCGCGGCGGTCTGCGCGACGAACGCGGCGGCGGCGGTGCGTTCGGCAGCGCCGAAGCCCGTCAGCTCTCCCGGTAGCGCGCCCTTGGTCAGCCGGGCGGCGAGCGCCTCGGCCATGCTCTGGTTCTGGTCGGCCATTTGTCGCCTATGCTCCTGCAATCCAAGGACCTCAAGGCTTGCCGCAGTGCGAAAATAACGCGTGCGAGCAACTTTATGTGTGGTAGCTTTATAGAACACCAAAGAGCTGGATGGGGCCCTGATGGAAACGCTGACGATGTTGTGCTGTTCGGTCGCGATCCTCGCTGTGCCGGCAATGGCGAAGGATACGGGCAGGGAGGTGGTGGTACGGGTCGGTGCGCCGCTGGCGCGTGCGGCGTTGCTCAAGCCGGGGACGCAGCGCTACTTGCGCTATGTCGTCAAGGACGGGCATCGTACCGCGATCGACATCTGGTCGCGGACGGTCAGTTTCGAGACGCGCGACGGGCGCCGGCTGGTCCGTGTCGCGCAACTCTGGGACGGGGCGGGGCCAAACGGCAGCGTCCGCCGCGAGGACAGCCTGATGGAGGCGGGGACGATGCGCCCGATCGAACAGGTCCGCACCACATCGCGCGACGGCGTGACGAAGACCGCCGCCTATCGCTTCGACGGCGCGCGGGTGACGGGGATCGCCGATCGCGCCGACAACGACGCCAAGGACTTCGCGATCGCGGGCAGCGAGCCGCTGTTCAACTTCGTGCCCGACAGCGAATGGTTCCAGCAATTGCCGATGGCGGCGGGGACCAGCTTCGTCGCCAGCCTCTACGATCCCGGATCGGGCAAGCCCGACCGCTATCGCTTCACCATCGCCGGCACGGCGCGGATCGCCGGCCCCGACGGCAAGCCGATCGACTGCTGGCTGATGACCACCGATTACAACGCACCGGAGCACGGGGTGACGCGGATGTGGTTCGCCAAGACGACGCAGGCGATGATCCGGCAGGAGGGCGATGCCGGCCCGCGCGGCCATTTCGTCAAGACGTTGCTGCCGCCCGAAGCGGACGACTAGGCGCCGGGCAGGCGGGCGATGCCGTCGATCGCCTCGTCACCGGCGACGCGCTTGATCACGTCGAGCGTGCCGTCGGGACGCGCACGCGCGAGCAGCACGACGAATTCGTCCGCGTCCGCACCGATCGCAACGGTGCCGATCGCCGGCAGCGTACGCCATGCGGCCATCGCGCTGGCGCGCGCCGCGGTGGCATCGTCGGCGAAGGGCGCGGGGGGCAGTTGCACCATCTCCAGCCCGCCGCTCGGCCCGTCCGCCCAGATCGGCGTGGCGACGGGCGCGCGCGGTGCGGCGCGGACGGCCGCGTCGAGCTCGGCGTCCAGCGTCGCCTGCGTCGCGTCGTCGACCATCTCCTTCCAGTTGATCACGCCATAGATGAAGTCGATCGCCTCGCCGTCGGACGAGAAGGGCATCAGGATGCCGCGATACAAAGTGGTGCGACCGCGCGTGCCGACGAACTCCGCCTCGAAACCGATCGGCGCACGATTCGCGATGATCTGCAGATAATGGTCGGTCAGCCGCGACAGCAGCGACCGGCCCGGCACGTCGGCGATGCGGACGATATCGGTCTCCAGCCCGCATTCCCGGCGCAATCGCTCGCCGAGGAAGGCGATCGTCGGATCGTCGATCCCGTTGGTGAAATCGATGAGGACGCTGTGCGGCCCGAAGTCGATGTTCGCCGGATCGAGATCGCCGATCCCCGGATAGGGGCGCCCCTTCAGCAGCGAAACCCAATGATTATAGGCGCGTACGTGCATGCGCCGCTCGTCGCCGCCCAGATCGAACATCGCATCCCCGACGCCGCCCTCATCGACGTCGGGCTCGCCGGCCGCGTCGATCGCCTCGTCGATGTCCACCCGCTCGTCCTCGAAGCCGCGCGCGATACCCATGCCCAAACCCTTCATACACCGGGTCGCAGGACCCTGGTTCGGAACGCTTGTGCACGCTCCGTGGTAAACGGGTCGTAAAGCCGGCAAAGCGAAGATGCAGGGCGGTTGGGCGCTTGTCAGCGGCAATCCGACCTGTTAGGCGCACCCCCGAACGGCGTTACACCCGTATCACCCCGTGCCGCTTTAGCTCAGCTGGTAGAGCATCGCATTCGTAATGCGGGGGTCACAGGTTCGAGTCCTGTAAGCGGCACCATTTCATACAATCCACCCGATACCGTCCGTCATCCGCCGTCGAAGGCGGTACCGGCTTGGCGTGGCCGTTCCGTGGCCGTTGCCGCCATTCCTTATCCATCAGCCGCTTAGCGCGGCGTTTCGACGTAGACTCCGGCCGCAGCACCATGCTGTACGTGCAGAAGGACGTCGTCATGACCCTCGAATATCCTCCCGTCGTACCCGCTCGGCGGATGACCCACTATGGCCCGGTCGAGGCCGACATCTCCCATCAGCCGGTCGAGCGTGCCCCGTTCGACCTCACCGATCTGGAGACCGCGTTCGATCCCGACCTCGGCACCTTGTGGACCTATATGCGGCAGCGCAGCCGGCCGAGCTTCAACCCGGAGCTGCTCGCCGCGTTCGATCAATGGCAGGACGACATCGTCGCGGCGCATGGCTCGGGCGCGATGCCGATCCGCTATCTGGTGCTCGGGTCGCGCTTTCCCGGCGTCTTCTCGCTGGGCGGCGATCTCGACCTGTTCGCGACGCACATCCGGCGCGGCGATCGCGACGCCCTGGTCCGCTACGGCCGCGCGTGCGTGCGGATCCTCCACCGCAACATGCTCAGCCTCGAACGGCCGATCATCACCATCGGCCTGGTCGAGGGCGACGCGCTGGGCGGCGGGTTCGAGGCCCTGCTGTCGTTCAACGTCGTCATCGCCGAGCGCGGGACGAGTTTCGGGCTGCCCGAAACCAATTTCGGGCTGTTTCCGGGGATGGGGGCGCATTGCTTCCTGTCGCGGCGGCTCGGTTCGGCGCGGGCCGAGCAGATGATCCTCAGCGGCCGGTCGTATAGCGCGGAGGAATTGTACGACCTCGGCATCATCCATGCGCTCGCCGATCGGGGGCAGGGGCGCGCCGAGGTGGAGACGTATATCCGCCAGAACCGCCGCCGCCACAGCGGTCATTGCGCGATCTACGAGGCGTCGCGCTCGGTCAATCCGCTGCCGCTCGCCGAGCTGGAGGCGGTGGTCGACCTGTGGGCCGATGCGGCGCTGCGGCTCACCGAGACCGACCTCAAGCTGATGCGCCGCCTGGTCGGCGCACAGTCGCGGCTGCTCGAAAAGGCGGTGGCCTGAGCCACGCGGGGTCAGGCGCGCCCGTGCGCCCTGGCCTCGCCCCCCGCCGGTCCGTCGGCGAACATGGCGCCGACCATGTTCGCCGGCATCGGCCGCGCCAGCAGGAAGCCCTGGACCGCGTCGCAGCGCGTCCGGCGCAACTGGTCGAGCTGCGCCTGCGTCTCGACGCCCTCGGCGACGGTGCGCATGCCGAGCTTGGCGGCGAGGTCGATCACCGTCTGGACGATCGCCACCGAGGCGTGGCTCTGTTCGAGGTCGGTGATGAACGAGCGATCGATCTTGAGCGTCTGGAAGGGAAATTTGGTGAGATAGCTCAGCGACGAATAGCCGGTGCCGAAATCGTCCAGCGTGGTGCGGACGCGGAGCCGGTTGATCGCGTCGAGCGCGGCGAGCGACGCCTCGATATCCTCGAGCAGCACCGATTCGGTGACCTCCAGTTCGAGCCGGTCGGCGGCGAAGCCGCTGCTCGCCAGCGCGCCCATGATCACCGTCGGCAGATTGGCCGAGCGCAACTGGATCGGCGACAAATTGACCGCGATCTTGACCTCGGCGGGCCAGCCGCTGGCGATGCGGCATGCCTCGCGGATCACCCAGCTGCCGATCGCGACGATCAGGCCGTTGTCCTCGGCGATCGGGATGAATTCCGCCGGTGAGATCGCGCCGTGGTTGCGGCTGGTCCAGCGCAGCAGCGCCTCGCACGACAGGATGCGTTCGCCGGCCAGATCGTAGATCGGCTGGAACATCAGGTGGAACTCGCCGCGTTCCAGCGCGCCCTGCATCTCGGCGGCGAGCGTGCGGCTGCGTTCGATCTTCTCGTCCATCAGCGGTTCGTAGAGGCACATCTGGCCGCGGCCGCTGTCCTTGGCGCGATACAGAGCGAGATCGGCGTTCTTGAGCAACGTGTCCGCATCGCGGCCGTCGGCGGGCGCGATGGCGATGCCGAGCGAGGCACCGACGTGCAGCATGCGACCGTTGTGCTGCACCGGCAGCTCGACCAGATCGATGATCCGGCGGCCGGTGGCGAGTGCGTCCGCCGGGTCCGCGATCGCGCAGACAACCGCGAATTCGTCCCCGCCGAGCCGCGCGACGATGCCCTCGCCGGCGAACGCCTCGTCGAGGCGCCGCGCGACGCCGGCGAGAAGCGCGTTGCCGGCGAGATGGCCGAAGGAATCGTTGATCTCCTTGAACCGGTCGAGGTCGATCCAGTGGATCGCCAGCCGCCGGTCCGCGCCGGTCAGCGCCTGCAACCGCGCCTCGAACTGTTCGCGGAACGCGGTACGGTTGGCGACGCCGGTCAGGTCGTCGCGCCGCGCCATCGCGGCATGATGCTCGGCCAGCGCCGCTTTCTCGCGCGAGACGACGGTGGCCTTGAGGATGACGCCATAGGTTTGCAGCGTGATGTCCATCATCGCGACGACGAACAGCAGGATGACGACCGCCAAGGCGATCTTCAGCGGTTCGAGCGAGACGGTCAGCCCGGCGGCGAGCGGCAGCGAGGCGAAGCACAATTGCGCCAGCGCGATCCACGGCCGGCCGGCGTTGCGCCCGGCGATCCCCGCGGCATAACCGATCGTCGTCGTCACCGCGAGCAACTGGAGCACGCCGTCGCTGCTGTTGATGAGCGTCAGCATGCCGAAGGTGCCGAGCAAGGCCGAGTAGCAGACCGCGCCGGCGCGATAGATGAACTCCTGCCGCCGCGCCCAGACGCCGGTGGGCAGGACGCGGGTGGCGCTGCGCCGCTTGAGCCGGACGGCGTCGCCGACGCGGATGCCGGCGACGATGGCGATCGCCACGGCGCAGGCGCGCATCGACGGCGTGCCGCTGACCAGCGCGACGATCGCGACGATCGCGCTGCTGGTCAGCGCACCGATCACCAGCGACTGCGGCGAGGCGTACAGCGATTCGACCAAGGTCTCGCGCACCGAGGCGGCGATCGCCTGATCGGAATGGCGCAGCCGTCTGAGGCGGGAAAGGAGACCGGTCATATGGTTACCATGCGCAACAGAAGTGTAGAAGAAACAAACAAATGCTGTCGGGGCCCTCGGCCCGTCGCATAACTGCCCGGACAAATCCGCGGAAATCAGCGGCTTACGTTCGCGGAAAGGCAGGGGAAGGGGTGTGCCGACGGCTATGGAATTCGTGTGGGTGCCGCGTCGTGCGTGCCGCCGCCTGCAATTGCTGTGGAATGCCCCGTTGCACGCCGGTGCGGTTCGCCCGCATCCGCGTAGATGTCGGCGGCGGCGCTCGTAGGTGCGGTCAATGCCGATGGCATAGTAGATTTGGATCAGACTGCCGAGGCAAGTGCTCGGGCGCGCTGGTGGCGACGCAAGATCAGACCTCACGCGGATAAGTCCGAATCAGACATTAAACTGCAAACGTACTTTACTTGCGTGAAGAGCCAATTTGGCGTGAAATTAACCCCTAATTCGTTGTATCGGGTTAGTTCATGAGTATGACGTCGCCTTCCTCCCGCCGGATCACTGCCGAGCCGGTGCGAATCGAGTTGCGCAACGCGCTGTTCGCGACGGCGCTGCCGAATGCGGTGATGACCGCGATCTTCACGGCGCTGGGGCTGAAGATCGCCGGCGATCTCAACGATCCCATCGCCTGGGGCGCGCTGACGTCCGGCGTGGTCTGCGGGACGCTCAAACTGGCACTCATCGCGGCGCACCGGCGGCGGACCGATCCGGATGCGGCGCGGCAGGAACGCTGGGCGCAGGCGTTCGCGGGGCTCAGCCTCGGTTTGGCGTTTTCATTGGGGGTGCTCGGCGCGCGCGCCTTCGTGCACGATGCGGTGCTGTTGCAGATGCTCGCGACCGGCCTGCTGTTCGGCTATTGCTCGGGGCTGGTCGCGCATACTTCGATCCGGCCGTGGCTGGCGACGGCCTGCCTCGTCTTGAGCGCGATGCCGATCGCGATCAGCTCGGCGCTGCGTGCCGACAGTCCGCACCAATTGCTCGGCGCCAGCCTGATCTGCTTCATGCTCGCCGCCTTCCAGAGCATCCGCCACCTCTATCAGGTGACGCGCCAGCATATCATCACGCGGCAGGCGATGGCGGCGCTGGCGCGGGTCGATCCGCTCACCAAGCTGCCCAACCGGCTCGGGCTGCGCGAGGCGTTCACCAGCCAGATGCGCGCGGAATACGATATCGCGATCCATTGCCTCGATCTCGACGCGTTCAAGCCGGTCAACGATCGCTACGGCCATCCGACCGGCGACGCGTTGCTGGCCGCGGTCAGCGACCGCGTCCGTTCGGTCCTCCAGCCGCACGACACGGCGGCGCGGGTCGGTGGCGACGAATTCGTCATCATCCAGTCGGGCGTCCGGACCCACGGCGAGGCGGACCTGTTTGCGCGGACGCTCGTGCGGCGGATCATGGCGCCTTATGAGATCGACACGCACCAGATCGAGATCGGCGTCAGCCTGGGCTTCGTCACCGCCGGCGGCGACGAGAGCGACCTCGACGAGCTCGTCGCGCTGGCCGATGCCGCGCTCTACCAGGCGAAGCAGAACGGCGGCGGCATCGGCCGGGCGACGCTCGCCGCGGGCTGACCGTCAGATGCGGTAGCGCGCCTCAAGCAGGTCGAGTTCGCGGATCAGCTTCTGCGCGGTGGCGCTGCCGATGGCGCGATCGCGCACCTGCTCGACCACCGCGGCACGTTCGGCCTTGATCGCGGCGAGGCGGAAGGTGCGCTCCAGCCGATCCTGCAACCGCGCCTCCGCCGAGGCCTTGGCCGAGCCGCTGCGGCTTTCGATCCGTTCGCGGTAGAGGTCCATCACCCGCGTGCCGGCGGCGGCGTAGAAATCGGCATTGCCGTCACGCTCGGCGAGTTCGTGCTGCGACCGCTCGATCGCCGAGATCGCCGCCTCCGCCGCGGCGACGCGCGCGGCATCCTCCTCGGCCTGTTTCGACGGTTCAGCCGGCATCGTCAGCCCGTTGAGCAGGATCGGCAGCGCGATGCTCGCCAGCACCAGCGACACGATGATGACCCCGGCGGCGAGGAAGATCGCGAGATCGCGGGCGGGGAAGGGGCTGCCGTCGTTCATCGTCAGCGGGATGGTGAGCACGCCCGCCAGCGTGATCGCGCCGCGCACCCCGGCGAGCGACATCGCCGCGACCAGCCGCCAGTCGGGGCTGTGCAGCGTCGCTTCGCTGTTGAGCTGCCGCCGCAACAGGGTCAGCCGCAACGACACATACACCCAGCCGAAGCGCAGCAGCGCGAGGCCGGCGACGATCGCCAGCACGTAGAGGCCGAGCCATTCCGCCCCGTGATGGCCGGTCAGCAGCACGGTCGACTTGGCGCCGGCGAGGATCGCGGGAAGCTGCTCGCCGAGCAGCACGAAGATGATGCCGTTGAGCGCGAACTGGATCGTGTCCCACACCGAATTGCGCCGCATCCGCGTCGTCGCCAGCGCCTGGCGCGAGATTTCGGCGAAGGTCATCGTGACCCCGGCCGACACCGCGGCGAGGATGCCGGAGGCGTGGATATGCTCGGCGAGCAGGTACGATCCGAACGGGATAAGCAGGCTGACGAGGATCTGCGAGCCCGGCTCCTCGCCGAACCGCCGCGATACCCATGCCTTGATGCGGGTGACGACCAGCGTCACGACGATGCCGACCGCAAGGCCGATGCCCGCGACCCACAGGAAGCTGCTCGCAGCGGAGGCGGCGGAGAAGGTGCCGGTCAGCGCCGCCGCGATCGCGAAGCGCAGGCAGACGAGGCCCGAGGCGTCGTTGAGCAGCGATTCGCCTTCGAGGATGTGCATCATCCGCTTCGGGATCGGCACTCGCGCGGCGATCGCCGACACCGCGATCGGGTCGGTCGGCGACACCACGGCGGCGAGCGCGAAGGCAACCGCGAGCGGCATCGCCGGGATCATCCAGTGGATGAAGAAACCCATGCCGATCACCGTCAGCAGGACGAGGCCGAGCGCCAGCTCGACCACCGTCGACAGATCCTTGAGCAATTCGTCCTTGGGAATGCGCCAGCCGTCCAGGAACAGCAGCGGCGGCAGGAACAGCAGCAGGAACAGCTCGGGATCAAGGTCGACGCGATACGAGGTCGACAGGCCGATCACCGCGCCGAGCAGGATCTGAACCAGCGGCGTCGGCACCGACACCGGCAGCATGCGCGACACCGCGCCGCTCATCACGACGGCGAGTAACAGGAACAGGACGATCGATACGGCTTCCAAACGGCACTCCCGGGTCAGATGGCCTTCCCCTATCTGCCTCCGTCACCGCAGGACAACCCCGTCCGCACCGTCGGCGATCGACTGGGGCGAAAATCGACATTCGAACCAAGTCCTCCCCCTGGAGGGGGAGAATTTTTCGCAAAACCCCGCCGGTCGATCCGGCCTAGAAGGTGCCGCGCAGGCCGACGAGGAACTGGCGACCCGGCTTGTACTGGGTGAAGGTCGCATTCTCGAACTGGAAGTAGGAGCGCAGCGTCGCGTTGGTGAAGTTCGCCACGTTGACGGTGAGCTGCGGCGCCCCGGCGAAGCCGAAGATCTTGTCGAGGTCGAACGACGACGAGAAGTCGTAGGTCGTATAGTCGGTGCCGTACAATGCCGCCGCCGGAATGCCGTTCTGCGCGGCGCCGCTGTTCTGCGACCCTTCGCGCGAGGTGGTCGAGACACGCAGCATGACGCCGTTCTTCTCGTAATAGCCGGTGATGTTGTAGGTGAACGGCGCGACGCCGAACGCGGTGGCGGGGCCGTTGCTGGTCTGGTCGACGATCGTGGCGTTGGCGTTGAAGCCGAAGCCGGTCACGCCGATGTGCCGCGTCAGGAAGTCGAGCGGCTGCACCCACTGGAATTCGAGGCCGTTGATCGTCAGCTTGTTGGGCACGTTGACCTGCGAGGTCACCTGTACCTGCGCGGTGTTGGGGCCGCCGCGCGCGTTGATCGCGATCTGCTGCGTCGAATTCAGCGTATCGTAGGTGATGCCATATTGCGCCAGCGCGGTGAACGGCACCGTGGTGATCGAGGTGTTGGTGAAGCCGGTGATCCCCTTGCGGAACGCGTTGAAGCTGATCACGCCCTCGCGCCCGGTATAATATTCGAAACCGAGGTCGAGATTGGTCGACATATACGGCGACAGCGCCGGATTGCCGATGTTCGCCTGGTCGGCGGACGGCGCGCCGAAGCTGACGCCGGGCAACTGCGCCGACGGATCGGGCCGGGTCATCGTCCGCGATCCGGCGACGCGCACCACCGCATGCTCGCTCAGATCGTAGGCGAAGGTCGCTGCGGGCAGCCATTTCGCATATTCGTTGCGGGTCGAGACGATGTTGACGATGTTCGGATAGCGGCTGCCGTCGGGCAGGGTGGCACCGGCTGCGGTCGTGTTGCGCGGATCGGGCAGCGACACGCGTCCCTCGATCGTCTGGATCGTGTTGACGTAGCGCAGGCCGACGTTGAAGCGCAGCGTGTTGCCGCCCAGTTCCTGCGCGCCGTTCACCGTGGCGAAGGCAGATTTGACCACTTCGCGGATCGAGCCGCCGCTGGCGCCGGTGTTGGCGCCGCCGCTCTCGGGAGAATTGTCGTGGTAGAAGTTATAGTTGCTCGCCGCCGCGAAGGCGGGGAAATCGACCGTCACGAAACCGGCGGGGCCGGGCTTGAGATAGGTCGGGACCGCGCTGTTGGGGATCAGCGACCCGCCATAGCTGACCGGGCCGCTCATCCCGGCGGTCGCGCCGGTGCCGAGGCCCGGATAGGTCGGATAGCCCGCCGGGATCACGCCCGGCGCGTTGAGGCCCTCGCACGGCGGCTGCGAATTGGGCGATTGCAACGACACGTTGGGATTGTTGCCGCAGACCGCATTCTGCCACGCCTGGCTGTTGTCATAGCCGCGGATGCGCCGCGACACGTCGTCGAACGCGCCGCCGACCTTCAGGTTGAGCGCCTTGTCGCCCCAGGTCAGGTCGCCGCGGAAGCCCTTGTTGACGTTGAGCCGGCGCTCGTCCTGGATGTTGACGCGGCTGCCGGCGTACCAGCCGAAGTTCGCGGGATCGTTGAGGTCGAGGTTGCTCTTGATGCTGGGGATGCCGCCGTCGTTCGAATACGTGACGGTATTGCCGACGCCGAGCGGCGTGGTCAGGCCGACGGTCGGGCTCTCGCGATGGAACGTCGAGCGGGCGTAATTGCCTTGGAGCGTTAGCTTGAGCTTGTCATTGATCTCCCATTCGCCGCCGGGATTGACGCTGAACAGCTTGGTTGTCTCGATATACGGGCGGAATTCGTCGAAGAATTGCGCATTGGCGAAGGTGCCGCCGGTGACGGTGCAGCCCGCGCTGCAATCCGCCTTGTCGAAGGTCAAATTGGTCGGGATCGTCGCGCCGTTGCGCACGATCCACGCCATGTCCTCGCGGATCAGGTCGTTCTTCTTATAACCGTACAGGCCGTCGACGTAGAAATGCAGCGTGTCGGTCGGCTGCCATTCGGCGCTGACGATCGCGTTGAGGCGGTCGCGCGGGCCGCGGATGTTGGCGGTGCGGCCGAGGCGCGGCAGCAGGCCGTTGTCGATCTGCTGGATCGACGCGCCGGGATTGTTGGCGAGCAGGAACGCGCTGTTGACCGTCGTGCCGGCGACGAGCCCGGCACCGGCGCCGGCCGGCACCACCGCGGGGATCGTCCAATTGCCGCCGCCGGTGCTGTTGCAGCCGGTGGTCGCGCCGCATTGCGCCGCGGTCAGCGCCGGGTTGGTATAACCGATCGTCTCGAACCCCCGCGTCTCGGTGAACAGCCGCTGCGCCGAGACGCCGGCGAGGATGCCGAACGTGTCGTTGCGCCAGCTGCCGATCAGCGAGCCGCGTGCGCCGATCCGGTCTTCGGGCGTCTGCTTGGTGCCCTGGATGTTATAGGCGAGGAACGAGGTGTTGCGGTCGAACGGCCGGGCCGAGCGCAGGTCGA